>CAZKZS010000001.1:0-42106 GCA_964557285.1 uncultured Anaerolineae bacterium
GATCACCAGCGCTAACCCCAGATCGGAGTCAACCTGTTCGCTTCCGGTCAGCACATCCAGCAGCTTTTTTGCCCCTGCCCCAAGAATAATCGGCGTTGCCAGCAAAAAGCTGAAACGCGCGGATTCTTCTCGAATGAAGTCGCGGGACAAACCTGCTGCAATCGTACTGCCAGAACGCGAAATCCCCGGCATAATTGCCACTGCCTGAGCGCATCCGATGAGAATGGCGTCCAGCCAGGTCATGGAATCCAGAGCCTTTTTAGAGGCGGTAATTTTTTCGCTGATGGTTAGCACGGTGGCAGTTACCAGCAGCATTGCAGCCACAAATGCGGGTTCTGAAAAAGTGCTTTCAAAATAATCCTCTAACAAAAACCCCACAATGGCCGCTGGTATGGTTCCAACGATGATGAACAATAATAGCTTTGCTTCTGAAAAGGTGCGCTGGCGCAGCGCGGTTAGCCCGGCCTGGAGCAGCCTAAGCCAATCTTGCCAGAAATAAATGATAATCGCTGTTGTCGTCCCAACATGCACAATCACATCATAAACCAACGGCGGGCTGTCCCATCCCAGCCACCAGGGAACAAGGACCAGATGACCGGAACTTGAAATGGGTAAAAATTCAGCCGCACCCTGTAGGATGCCTAAAATAAGCGCTTCAAATAAAGACAAAGCCGGTATCCTTTTTGATTTACGATGTTATCTTTTCCGTTGAATGCCAGTCTGCCAGAAAAGCGGCTCTAAGCGCCGGAAAAGTTCCATTCAAAATAGAATTTCGTATTTCACGCATTAGCGTGACGAGAAAATGCACGTTGTGGATGGTTAACAACACGATACCAAGTATTTCTTTCGCCCGCACCAGATGACGCAGATAAGCCCGGCTGAAATGGGTGCAGCAGTAGCAGTCACAGTAGGAGTCGATGGGAGACTCATCGTGGGTGTACTGCTGTTTCCTTATATTCATGCGTCCGAAGCGAGTCAGGGCTGCCCCATGTCGGGCTTCGCGGGTAGGCATCACACAGTCAAAAATATCAATGCCCCGCGCGACCGCCTCTACCAAATCATCGGCCATGCCAACGCCCATCAGGTAACGTGGTTTGCTGGCAGGCAAAAGCGGCACACAGGAGTCCAGCGTCGCATACATTTCTGATTTGGTTTCCCCAACGGCCAGACCGCCCACAGCATAACCGGGGAAATCCATCGCGGTCAGCGTTTCGACGGAATAGCTCCGTAAATCCTCAAAGATGCCGCCCTGCACGATTCCAAAAAGTGTCTGCCGGGACGTATCGCCAGCTTGCAGGTGATAATCCAGGCAGCGACGCGCCCAGCGATGGGTACGTTCTACCGCTTTTTCGACCTGATGGCGGTCAGTTGGCACGGAGCATTCATCAAACGCCATGATAATATCAGCGCCGAGGTTGTGTTGAATCTGAATCGATTTTTCGGGGGTAAAACGGTGGGTCGAGCCATCGTGATGGCTGCGGAAAGTGACGCCCTCATCATCAATTTTGCGAAGTTCTCCCAGGCTGAACACCTGAAACCCCCCCGAATCGGTCAGGATGGGGCCGTCCCACTGCATGAATGGATGTAAGCCGCCCATCTCGCGCACGAGTTCATCACCCGGACGCAGGTACAAGTGATAGGTGTTGGCAAGCACCAGACTCACGCCAATATCACGCAGGTCACGCGGCTGAAGTGATTTCACTGTCGCCTGTGTGCCAACCGGCGCAAAAATGGGCGTGAGCAGATCACCGTGCGGGGTATGAAACACACCCGCCCTGGCCTGCCCCACTTCGGCTTTCAATTCATAGGTGAAGGTCACCCAAACCCTCCATTAGCAACGTCTGCGATAAAAGGGCGAAGGAGGAAAAGATGCAGAACGTTTACTAAAGGCCACTATAATAACAAGGCGTTAGAAAATTGCAACCGCCGTATAGCTAAATTTTTTCCAACTCAGCGGCAGAAACCCTTTTCCTGTGCTATTGTAGAGATGATTTAGGAATACGTAAGGGAAAGCTATGCTCAAAAAACTCCTTTTCGCAGCGCTGGTTCTGGTGGGACTCGCCAGCCTGTACCCGGTTCAACCCTCCACCGCACAGAGTGGCTCTGTGGGTGACATCGTACTAATCCAGTTCAGCACCTATGTCGGCATTAACCCGCCCCTGACGGCTGCCGAACTAGATCGGGGAGAAATTGACCGCCCCTTTTTTGCTGAATACAACATTGATCCGGTAGATTTGCGGACAGCCCCTTTAAGCTGCACCTCCCCGATTTTGCCGG
Organism: uncultured Anaerolineae bacterium; assembly: GCA_964557285.1. Taxonomy (GTDB): domain Bacteria; phylum Chloroflexota; class Anaerolineae; order Aggregatilineales; family J027; genus SB15. The sequence continues at coordinate 2,278 of CAZKZS010000001.1, forward strand.
ATGAGGAAATTGTGGTTGGGGTTATCGGCTGGCGGGTGCAAATCGAACTGCAAAATCGGTTTTATGAATTCCGCACCAACTACGGGGGTTCGGTGGTAATTCGCTGTGTGGGCGGCCAGCAGATTGATTTTAATGCTACCGGACGCGGCATCGGCACGACCATTAGCGGAGAAGCCGCCACCACTGCCGCCATGAATCATCTGAGTGGACAGTTGGATGTAGGTACTATTACCATCGAACGGGCGGAAAACCCCGGCGAGGACGACCCGCGTGTGCTTTATAACTGGCGTCCCTGGGTTTATCCTGATGCCAGCCTGGGGTGTGCGCTTAGCGGGGTGGATTACGATGTGCGCGATACGTTTGGCTACAATGTGAATCTGACCGTGAACGGACGCCGTTATAATTATCGTGTGCGGGGTGATGGCGGGCAGGTCATCTGGTGTGTAGGGGGACGGCCGGATACGAGCAGCATCGGCATCACCTTCCCAACAACGGAAGGACAGTAAAGAGATGAGCGACGTTGAAGATATACTCAATGCCCATACGCCGGAAGTGCAGCAGATGGCGGCAGCGCTGCGAAAACTGGTAAAAGAGGCCGCACCGGAACTGGAAGAAGAAGGCAAACGCGGTTGGGGAAATATCCTGTATAAAGCAGGTGAGGTGGTTTGTGCCATTTCCCCGCATAAGGATCATATCAATGTGAACTTCTATAAAGGAACAAGCCTCAGCGACCCCAACCACCTGCTCGAAGGCACAGGCAAAGCCCTGCGCCATGTCAAAATCAACAGCCTGGATACCATGCCTACCGAAGCCCTGACTCAACTGATTCAGGAAGCCTACCAACTCCGCAATGCCTGAGATAAAAAGTCGATAAAAATCCCGTGCCAAACACGGGATTTTTTACATTGTTCTTACTCTATTCGTGCTACATTCCAGGCTGTGGTGCGTAGAATGAATCGCCCGAATGATAAATAAGGAAAGAAATGCCCAGACGATACCGTGACCGGCCTGTGCCGGATGTTTCCATTGATACCCGCCGCGTGCTGCGTTATCTGCGTCCCTACTGGAAACGGATGGTGCTGGCCTGCATTGCCCTCATTGGTGCGACCCTGTTGGGGTTGATTTTCCCGATGGTGGTCAAAAATCTGCTGGATGAGGTGCTGATTCTGGAAAGCAGCGCTCAACTCAATCGTCTTACGCTCGGTTTGATGGGTGTATTTCTGCTGCAATCGGTGTTTAAATTTGTCCAGAATTACCAGCTTGCCTATGTCGGCGAACTGATTATCCTGGATTTGCGGGAACATTTGTTTAATCACCTGACGCGGCTGTCATTGGGATTTTTTAGTGACCGCCGCACGGGGGAACTGGTCAGCCGTTTTTCCTCCGATTCGGTGCGGCTGCGCGGGGTGCTGACCTCTCAAATCACGACCATTCTTTCCCAGAGTATGACTCTGGTCGGCTCACTGGTCATGATGATTTACCTCAACTGGCGGCTCATGGCGTTTATCGTGGTTATTGTGCCAATCATCGTTGGCATTGGCCGCTATTTTGGCGTCTGGATGCGAAAACTCAGCACCGAAAAACAGGATGCAGTTGCCGCTTCAATGGTGGCGGTTGAGGAAGCCATTAGCGGGATACGAGTGGTGAAGTCGTTTGCGCGGGAAGATTTTGAGGAGCAGCGCTACCGTAAAAGTCAGGATGACGTTTTTCATGTTGCCCGCAAAAACATGCGCCTGAACAACATTTTTAACCCCTTGATGTCCTTTGTCGGCTTTGCTTCGCTTTCAGCGTTTTTGTGGATGGGCGGACGTGAAGTGCTGGCAGGCAATTTATCGGCAGGAGAACTGGTCGCGTTTATGTTTTACGGCTCGAATGTTGCCGGCAGCCTGACCAGTTTTGTAGGCGTTTATACCAGCTTGCAGGAAGCGCTTGGCGGCACAAAACGTATCTTTGAAATCATTGATATGCAGCCCGAAATTGCGGATAAACCTCATGCCAAACCGCTTCCGCTTGCACGCGGTGAAATTCAGTTTGAGGATGTGTCCTTTACCTATCGGGAAGGGGTTCCCGTGCTGCACAACATTGATTTGACCGTGCGCCCTGGCGAAATTCTGGCGCTGGTTGGTCCATCGGGGGCGGGCAAAACCACCCTGTTTAACCTGATTCCGCGTTTTTACGACCCTGATTCAGGCCGTATTTGTGTAGATGGCATTGATATTCGGGAGGTGACTCAGCGCAGTTTGCGCTCTCAGATTGGCATTGTGCCGCAGGATACGCAGCTTTTTGGCGGGACAATCCGCGACAATATCCTGTATGGCAAACTGGACGCAACGGACGCCGAACTGATAGAGGCTGCCCGTGCTGCCAATGCCCATGAGTTCATCATGGAATTTCCTGAAGGCTATGATACGGTGGTCGGCGAACGGGGCGTGAAACTCAGCGGCGGGCAGCGCCAGCGCATTGCCATCGCGCGGGCGATTCTTAAAAATCCACGAATCCTGCTGCTGGATGAAGCGACCAGTTCCCTCGACAGCGAATCGGAACGACTGGTGCAGGAAGCCTTGCAGCGTCTGATGCACAATCGAACAACCCTCATCATCGCGCACCGCCTGAGTACCATCAAGTCAGCAGACCGGATTGCCGTGCTGCAAAAAGGCCGGATTGTGGAACTGGGAACACATGAGCAGTTGATGGCACATGACCAGCTTTATGCCCGCCTCTATAATATGCAGTTCCGCGAACTGGAAACCGTTTAATTTTTTCTGGGGCGCAAAATGCGCCCCTGCTACAATTATTCATGAATATACTGCGTGAGAAGCGCCTATGAACGACCCTGCCCTGTGGCTGCTGCGGGAGGCGGAACGCTATTTATTATCTCTGGATGAAAGTGCGGCTGCACTTCAAATCTCACGCCCTGCTTTAGAAAATCTGATTCAAAAAGGCGAATTAACAAAACTTGTTTTTAAGGGGTGTGCTTTTGTCGCATCCTATGAGATTGACCTTTATAAATCGGTCAAAAAAGGCATAACAACAATGATTCACCTGGATAACAACCCATTTGTAGGAATCAATCCTTACCTGATGAGTCTATTGCAAACGCCCGGCACAGGGGCAACCACTTCCCTCTATCCAAGTTTTCATTCTGATCACATTACCCATATCAAGGATTTTTTGAATCGGTACTTGCCGCGTCATTATATTGCGATGACCGAACCCTCCCTTCAAATTCAGGTTAAACAGAGTGAGGACGATGTTTTTATCAAAGATAGTTCTCCTCGTCCTGATGTAGCAATTTACCAGCGACACCCCGCTTCCGAATCGCTGAAGTCGGCGGCCGTTCCCACGCCAACGTTGCAATTGCCGTTGAAATTACAGGAACAAAAGACTTTGATGGCTATCAATGTGTATGAGTTTAAGACGATGGAAAGTGAACGACGCGGCACACCTGTGGTCAGAATAGAACTACTTTCGCCTGCCAACATGCCGGGCAGCCGATACGATGCGGCCTATCAGCAGAATCGAATGAAGTGCCTTTTAGCGAACACTGCTTTAATAGAAATTGACTATTTACATGAATATCCCTCTCCTGTGCATGGAATCCCGCTTTATCCGCAGGAGGAGGATTCAAAACCTTATAATATTGCAGTGACTGACCCGCGTGTGGAAAAGGTAGAAGTTTATCTGTTTGGTATTAATGAAACTGTTCCGGTGGTAGCCATTCCTTTAGCAGGCGAAGAAAGAATCAATTTTGATTTTGGTCAGCCTTATGACCACACCTGGGAAACATCCCGTTTTGGGATGGATATTGATTATGAACAGGAACCCCTTCGTTTGAGCCGTTACAGTGATTCCGACCAGCAAATCATTCGCCAGCGAATGTTGGAGATTCAACAACAGGTTCAAAAGTAATTCTTACTGGCGGGCGAAAAAAGGCGTATCCGACACGGTAATGGAGTCAATCGGAATCACATCATCGGGTAGGGACTGGCGGGTATCCGCATCCAGTGGACTTAATCGCACAACATCCGGTATCCGGTAAATCCCTGTCGTCAGCCGCAGACAGTCTTTCTCCACTGGAGCATCCAAAAAAATAGGTCGAATATCGGTACTGGTTTGTCCACTTTCCCATTCCGAAAGCGGATACAGCCCACCCCATAAATCACCGTCCGCCTGCCCGATAAATTCTGCCCCACAAAACGCATGAACAAAAATCCGCACCGGCGCCGGCTGCTCAATTTGCCATCGGGTCAAAATCGTAATCGTCTGCTGGTCAGACGTTATCCGCGCTTCCGCATGGAGCAAGGACAGGCCGCTTTCAGGATATACCGCCAGAGGAGGGCTATCTGCCAGCGTAGCAGCATTTCCCCCGACGTACACCGGATAAAACTCCCTGCTGTGAAAATACGTCACGATGATATGGTCGGTCTGGTCAAGCTGGCTGTATAAATCTGCTCCAAAAAGGGGAAAATTCTGCGGGGTGAAGTTAAACGGCTCGTAGCGAATACTTTCCAGATGAGACACCACCGAATCAAACGGGTTAGCGGCAGGCTGATTTGTGTTCAGGCGGAAAAAAGCATTGTAATCGCTGCCGTTGAGCATAAACACGCTGCCTTCTGTTCCCAGTAAAAAGGTCGTTTGATGGGGCGAGAGATACGCGGGCGCGTTGACCAGTATCACCTGATGGTCATTATAAATCGCGTGCGATTCCACCACCTCTATCAGCCGCCAGCCATATCGACTTTGCAGCAGCATTTCCTCCCGTCGGGCGGATAAAAAGGGCAGGCTGACCAGTAGAGGGATAACTAAAAACAGCAGGACAGGAAATTTCCACATCCCCTTAAGAAAGTAGAGTATCCCGCCGAAGATGATGCCCCAGAAAATACTTGCCCCCAACGCGCTGATGTACATCAGGCGCGGCGACCCCAGCGTGTAATTGAGTTCCAGAAAAAAGATGGAAGGCACAGCCGCCGCCACATACCAGCCCAGCCCAAACAGGGCAGGTAAAAGCAAACGGCGGGTGCGAAAAAATATCAGCAGCAGCGCCAGAATCACCGCCCCAACCGTGAGTCCGATAGAAAGATGAATGTAGGGGGAAATTTCGCCATAGCCTAGAATCCGGCGGGCAAGGGCATGAAGTGGATAAGCCAGACCCTGCAAAAAATAAGCGGCAGTAAAATCGGGGGATACATTGCGGGAGACATAGGATTCGGCGGCGTGAGGAACAGTCACCCGCAGCCCGATATAAGCCGCAGACAGGGCAAAAACTGGAATCAGCACCACCGCGACACGGACAAGTTTAATCCTTTTCCACAGCAGAATCACCAGCCCCACCATGAAAGGCGATAGCAGCACCCCATTTTCGTGCGCGAAGGTCGCTGCAAATGCGCTGAGCCAGACCAGAATCAGCATCGGCAGTCCGGCACGACCTTTCAGCCATTTCAAAGCTGCCCATAACGATAAACACAGCGCGACTCCGGTCAGGATATGGAAAAACGAGCTAATCCACGTCACGGCCTGATAATTGAAGGGAAAAATGACAAAGGTCAGCCCCGCGATTCCCATCCCCCACCGATTTTTGGGGGCAAGCTGATAGGCGATTTGCCCGATAAGCACCCCTGTTGCCCCAAAAAGCAGAACATTGATCCAGTGGTAAAAAGCGGGGTGCGAAATGTGATTGTACAGCAGCTTCCACACGGAAAAGGTCATGGGGCGGTAATAGGGAAAAGCCGGATCGCCGTCCCACTGCTGAAGTCCATCTCCTTCCGCCACAATTTGAAAATTGGGCAGGTCATCCAGATAAAACGGAACGCGGACAGTGTATCCGTATAGCACAATGGCCGCCAGCAGGGGCAGCACCGCAAGAAACCAGGTTTTAACCATGCGACTTATCATAAGGGCTGGTCAGGGAAACAAAAAGGGCGGTTGCCCGCCCGCTAGTCATCGGTTTGTCCGGCTCGTTGGATTTGCCGCAGCGTGGTTAGACGTTCTTTGTCCTGCTGCTCAAGTTCAAGACGGGTTAATTTTTCCTCGTAGGGCATGATAAATTCCTGAACGAGAACAGAGGAGGCATTTCTATCAATATATGGATAGACAAAATTGGAGAAAAAGTAGCGCAGCCAGTTGCGCCTTGCCAGCGTTACCTGATACTCATCGTCCGTGTTCGGCTGATGGTTTTCCCACCAATCCTGCTGCGTGATTCGGCGGGGCGGCTTGTTGAGTTCTGAGATGGTTTTTTGCATGGCAAGCTGCTGTTTGAGACTCCACGCATATATTCCCAGACCCCCCATTATCGCCCCCATAATAAAAGCGAATTTAGGATTCATCATTGTATGCTTCTAACAACTCCAGAAATTCATCTTCGTACCATGCTTTGATGGAATGAGGATAATCCGACAAATTCATTTTTGCGCCTAATTCTTTGGCATATTGTATAAAGGCTCTGTCATCAGCTTTTCTAATCATATTGAGTATATTGGTAACGCTATTTAAAATAGTTTTTACAGCAGTATCATCTGGATTAACCATAGCCAGATTTTCGGCGGCTCTGACTGCTCTTTGGGCAGCCACAAACATCTCGTGGCGTTCGGGGAGGCTTAGTTTTTTATTGGGTTTGCTTGGAAAGTTCATCAGCTTTCTCCTTTGAAACTAGAATAACTGAAAATTGGTTTTCCTGCATCCCAGTTTTTACGCTGCTCTTACAGTCAGCATGGTAGACTCGTTTTGTTCTCATTTTCACGAAGGACACTTCCATGCGACGTAGACGCCGCCGTTTTGCGCCCACTGATGACCAGCCTCTGCCCGATGTGCCTGTCAGCTACCGCCGCCTGTTTAGCTATTTGCGTCCCTACTGGCGGCGAATGGTGCTGGCGATTGTTATGCTGCTGCTGGCGTCCCTGCTGGGGCTGGTGTTCCCGCTAGTCATTCGGAATCTGCTGGATGTGGTGCTGGACTCAGACAGCTTAGACCGTCTGAATCAATTCACGCTGTTTCTGATCGTGGTTTTTGCGGGGCAGTCGATTTTGCGCTTTTTTGAAGGTTACAATCTGGCGTATGTGGGCGAACGAATTGTGCTGGATTTGCGGAAAAGTTTATTTGAAAAGCTCACCGAACTCTCGCTCAATTTTCATACTGAACGGCGCGTGGGGGAACTGGTCAACCGCATCACAGAGGACACCACCAAATTACAATCCGCGCTGACTTCCAGCCTCAGCACTACCCTTTCTCAAAGTGTCTCGCTGATAGGGGCATTGGCGATTATGGTGGTGCTGAACTGGCGTCTGATGAGCTTCATCATTGTCATTATTCCGATTATCATGGTCATTGCCGTATTTTTTGGGCTGCGCCTGCAAAATTTGAGCCGCCGCCGCACCGATGCCAACGCTGAGGCTACCGTTGTCGCAGAAGAAACCCTGAGTGGGATTCGGGTCGTAAAATCCTTTGTGCGTGAAACCTATGAAACCCAGCGCTATGATAATCGTCTGAGTGCCGCGTTTAAAATCACGATGCGGCTGATTCTGGTACGGAATATTTTTGGGCCCGTGATGGCGTTTATTGGATTTGGCTCACTGGCCGGATTCCTGTGGTTTGGGGGACGCGAAGTGCTGGAAGGGCGGCTTTCGGGTGGGGAATTTGCCGCGTTTATGCTGTACGGTTTTACAGTGGCTGCCAGCATTGGTAGTTTTGTCGGCCTGTACAGCGAATTGCAGGAAGCGCTTGGCTCAACCCGCCGCATTTTTGAAATTCTCGATACTCTGCCAGCCATCGCGGACGCACCCAACGCCCTGATTTTGGATCGGGTGGAAGGGCATATCCAGTTTGAAAATGTCAGTTTTGCCTATGACCCGCGTTCGCCCGTTTTGCAGGATATTAATCTGGAAGTTCGTGCGGGGGAAGTGCTGGCGCTGGTCGGGCCGTCCGGCGCAGGAAAAACCACCCTGTTTAACCTGATTCCCCGATTTTATGACCCCATTTCCGGCGTCATTAAAATGGATGGGCATGACATCCGGCAGATAGCCAATAAGAATCTGCGTTCCCATATCGGAATCGTGCCGCAGGATACACAGATTTTTGGCGGAACAATCCGTGAAAATATCCGATACGGCAAACTGGATGCCAGCGAAGCCGAGCTGATTGAAGCGGCAAAGGCCGCCAACGCCCATGAGTTTATTTCTGAATTTCCTGATGGATATGAAACAGTCGTTGGAGAACGGGGAGTAAAGCTCAGTGGCGGGCAGCGCCAGCGTATCGCTATCGCACGGGCGATTCTCAAAAATCCAAGCATTTTACTGCTCGATGAAGCTACCAGTTCCCTGGATAGCGAATCGGAAGGGCTGGTGCAGGAAGCGCTGGAACGGCTGATGCAAAACCGTACCACGATCATTATTGCCCACCGCCTCAGCACCATCAAGGCGGCTGACCGGATAGCGGTTTTGGACGAAGGCCGAATTATCGAACTTGGCAGCCATGAAGAATTGATGCTGCTTAATGGACTCTATGCTCGCCTGTACAATTTACAGTTCCGGGAGGTCGAATTGATGTCATGAAAGCCATGCAGCTAACCGTCCCTGCCCCTGTAGAATCTCATCCGTTGCGCCTAGTGGAAATAGAAAAACCCGTTCCTGCACCGAATGAACTTCTGGTGCGGGTGCTGGCCTGCGGGGTGTGCCATACCGATTTACATCTGGTAGAAGGTGAACTCCCAAACCCCCATTTGCCCATGATTCCGGGACATGAAATTGTGGGGGTAGTGGAGTCGGTGGGCGCAAATGTGACTCATTTTCAGGTCGGGGCGCGGGTGGGGATTCCCTGGCTGCATGAAACCTGTGGCCGATGTGAATTTTGCCAGCGCGGGCAGGAGAATCTCTGCGAACAGGCGCTGTTTACCGGATACACGGCTCAGGGAGGATACGCGGAATATACCACTGTCCCTGAAAATTTTGCCGTTTTGATACCAGAAAATTTCTCCCCTGTAGAAGCCGCGCCTTTACTTTGCGCGGGCATTGTAGGCTACCGCTCGCTCAAGCTGTCCGATGTGCAGCCGGAAGCGCGTCTGGGGTTATATGGATTTGGAGCGAGCGCCCATCTGTGTATTCAGGCTGCCCGAACCTGGGGCTGTGAGGTATTTGTGTTTACCCGCAGCCCTGCCCATCAATACCACGCGCTGGAACTGGGCGCGGCATGGGTGGGTCAGGCACAGGATGAGCCGCCTCAAAAACTGGACAGCGCTATTATTTTTGCACCCGCCGGAGCAATCGTGCCGTTTGCGCTGTCGCATCTTCGTAAAGGGGGAACACTTTGCCTCAATGCCATTCACATGAGCGACCTTCCCGCCATGCCCTATCGTTTGCTGTGGCACGAACGCACGATTCGCACCGTTGCCAATGCTACCCGCCAGGACGCTGAGGAATGGATGCAACTCGCGGGAAAAATTCCCCTCAAAATCACCACCCAGACCTTTGACTTAGACGCAGCGAATCAGGCACTTTTGCAGATGAAAACCAGTCAGATTAACGGGTCGGGTGTGCTGGTGATAAATCATTTTTAACCCGACCATTCAAAGTAGCGCCACAGGGGGAAAGACGGGTTTTCGTACAGGGGAATCCCTTCCGCCAGAATCCGCAAATCCCCATCGGCGGGATGATAAGCCAGCAGGCGGTTGGTCGGGTTCTCTACCGGATCGCCAATCACCACGTATAACCACCATGCCCCATCCGGCGATTCGCTCACCCATTTGGCCTGAGGTTCGGGCGCGGGTAGGGAGTCGCCCGTTTGCATATTTACGGACAGGGTGCGGGGGAAAACACTCAAATTTTCCGCATACAGGAGATGAATCCAATTTCCGTCTGCCGACCATGATACCGGACGGTCAGGAATAGCCTGAAGCTGAACGTAGCTGCCCGCGTAACGCTCATCACTATCCCAGACCAGTCCTTCAAGGCCGTAAATTTTTACAGAGGACCGGTCGGGCTGTGGCTGAAAAGCCAGCGCTGCATACGGGCTGTAGGGCGATAAATCTATATCCGCAGGCGGCTGACCACTATAAATTAGATGTTCGGCGCGGCGAAGGGGGCTGGTTTCCACGTACAGAATCTGAAAAAGCCCGTCAGGTGTGGTCTGTGTGCGCCAGAAGGTGAGGGTTTCCCCGTTCCATCGTGGGCTGCCCACCGCCGTCCCCACATCAGAAAGGCGCATCGACCCCAGATTCAGGCGATATAGGCGGTTGTTCCGGGTAAAGGTCAGATAGGTTTCGTTTTCATTCACGCGAAGATGAGTCCCCGTGCCAAAGTAGTCGGCTGCATATGCATCGGTTTGCAGCAGACCAATAGCCGTAGTGTCCGCACGGGTCAGCGGCCCTACCAGATAGCGCCCATCGTTTAGAAAGCGCCCTTCCTGAATGTAAGAAGAAAGCGGATTCATTGGGTCAGCCGGAGGCGGAACAAAAGCCTGTACCTGCTGCCCATCGGAAAGGCGCAAACTATAAATACTGGGATCGGCGAACAGACGCCCGTTACACGCCAGAATCACTTCCCCCGCCAGCCACGTTAATACCGTGGACGGGCAGGGCGCGGGTGCAACCAGGATTTTGTTTTGCAGGTCAATGAGGTAAGTCTGGTACGATACCAGCCGCGACACCACCGCATAACGTCCATCCGGCGAAATTGCTTCGACCCGCACAAATTCATATAAAAAGTCTAATTGTTCAATCGGGGTAACGGTCAGCACTTCATTAAGCTGGTTGTTCAGGATGTTATACGCCTGCACCGTCAGCGCGACATTTTCCTCTACCGGATCGTAGGTGGTCACATAAAGGGTTAATCCATCTGGCGACCACTGAGGGAGTGCCAGTTCAACGTCGGCCACCCCAAACAGCACCCGCGCCGGAATCGTACTCTGCCGCCAATCATTGTTAATAAGGCTTGCTACCCGCACTTCGCCGCCTTGCAGCCCATACGCAAATGAATAGTCGGGCGTAGAGTCCTGAGCCGAAGCAACAGGCAGCAGAAAAAGCAGCAGAAGCAAGATAAATTTACGCATGGGAACACCCTTTTATATTTGACATGTGGCGGGTTTCTCGCACAGAATTAGACAAAATTTTCAGGAAAAAGCAAGGATGATTAGATTTTTGGTGCTAAGCAGCCTGCTGCTGGTGGGATTTGCTCAACCCATTCAGCAGCCGGAGGTTGTTCCGGTAGTGGTTGCCCTTCAGGAAATTCCACGCGGCTTTTTCCTGACCGAAGATGCCGTGATAGGCGAGTCGGCAGTGGTGGGCATCGCCTTATATCCGGCGGATTACCTTCCGGCGGGGGCGGTGCAAAGTTTGGAGGAGGTCATAGGTCAGTGGGTGCGGGTCGATATTCCCCGCGAACAGCCCGTTTCAGCCTATTTTCTCGCGCCGGATTTGCGGCAAAATCCAGAGGCGGAATTACCTTATCCCGTATCTCCGTCCGGCTATCGGGTTGTGAAAGAAGGGCTGGTTGAAGTGACCTATGACCAGCCGGAAAAACTCCATTACCCGGACGGGCTGGCGGCAGGCGACGACGTGCTGATCATTGCCACCACCGGATTAAAGATTGTCTGGCAGGACGAAACAACGATTTTGATTCCACGCGCCACCGTCACCCTGCTGACAGAGGAAGCAATCGTTTTTTCGGTCACACCGGAGGAGCAAACCCGCCTGTCGGAATATCTGGCAACGGGATTTCCGGTCACGCTGGCCGCCTATGCTCCTTCACAGGCTGACCCTCCCGCGTTGACAACGAATCTGATGACATGGGACATGCTTACCACCCGTCCGGTGAATCCGCTGGTTTTGCCCGAAGGCGCAGATGTTTTAAATTTAAGGACGTTGAACGAATGAGATATTTCTGGGTGCTTCCTATCCTTTTTATGACCCTCTTGAGTCTGAGAACCCAAAACCGCCAGGAAGAAACTGTTTTAATTGCTATCGTGACTCAGCCTGTCGAACGGGGAACGATATTTACACCGGACATGAGTAGCGGGTCTGCGCCGATTGTTGATCTGGTCGAGTGGCCGGCTGCCCTTGCCCCCTTTAACGCGATAACGAATCTGAGGGACATCATGGGCAGGGTGGCGCGGGCGGATATGCCCTCCCGTACCCCCATTTTACTCACCAATCTGGTAGACGACTTTTCACAGACAAGCCGGATTGGGTCGGATGTGGCGCTGTTTGTGCCGGAGGGACAGGTGGCCGTCCCCTTGAGCTTGCGGGGCGTATCGGCAGACGGCATCCAGCATTTTTCTCAGGTGGAGGTCATCGGGACATTCGATTTTGGCGATGAGATTGTGACCACCTTTAGCCTCAGCGCCGAAGTCCTTGAAATTGGGCAAAAAAATATCACCGTCGCCGTCACACCGGAGGACGCCGTGATGCTGGTCTGGATGCAGGATATGGGTATCCCGCTAAAATTAACTGGTTAATAGACGTGGCGTCAGCAGCCACACCAGCGACCCATGCAGCAGGGATTTGTCCTGAACATCTACCCGCGCCAGCCCGCCTTTTTTCATGATAATGCTGCCGCCGCCAATCACCTGGCTGATGGTATGGCTAAAATCCGGCTCATGCCCAACGACCATCAATTCTTCCTCCGCAAAATCATCGAGGATTCTTTGCAGTTTGTCGGCGTCAAAACCGGGGGCAAGCAGTTCCCGGGTATAAAGTGGACATTTAAGGTGTTTTGCCACCAGTTCGGCGGTCTGGTAAGCCCGCACCAGGGGGCTGGTATAAATCGCGTCCGGGTGAACCTCAAATGCCGCGAATTTTGGGAGGCTTAATTCCAGTTTATGAATCCCTTCTTTGGTGAGTGCGCGTTCAGCATCCGTTTTTTTGGGGGAGCGTACTTCCGCGATGCCATGCCTTAAAAAATAGATACGCATGAATTTTCCTTCATTTAAATTAAGGCTTGCTCAATCTTAGTGATATAATAACATTTCGTAGGATTAAAGAAAAAAGCAAAGGACAAAATTTCATGGCTGGAAGAACCCGTTTTGCTTTATTATTAGGTTTCATTGTATTTCTCCTGCTGGTAGGCGGGCTGGTGGCCTCCGGCGTGTTTAAAAAAGATTCCGTTTCCGCTTCTGAATCTCCGGCGGCCCCCGAAATTAAAACCGTTTCCCTGATTGGAGAGGGCGATCAGCTTCTGGTCTGGACGGCCCCCGCCGTGCTGCCGGATACCCAGGCCGCCAACGCTACGGGAGATATTGCGCTGGTGGACAGCGCGGGCAACATTGTGCCTGTGATTAAAGTACCGGATGGGGCAAATCGGGTGATTGCCTGCGGCAGTCAGGCGCAGTCGCCCGATGGTCGCCATTTTGCCTTTTTTATGGGTCTGGACAGCGCCCAGGGCGGCCAGCTCTACCTGATGACCGACGGCGGCACACCAACGCCTGTTGCTGACGTGCAGTATCTGGCCTGTCGGGGCGGGAATGGCCGTTTTACTTTCTCCCCGGATAGCAGCCGCTTCGCCTACATCGCTTACGAAGCCGATGCCCGCGAATCTGATTTTAGCGATGGGACGCTGCGCGTGGGCAACACCAGTGATTACAGTGTGATTTTTGAGGAACGCAGCGTAGTTTCTTTTGACATGACCGATGCAGGAGTTGGCTATCTCCAGTTTTTCACCAATGACAGAAATGAAGCTGATGAAGCGGCTATTGCGTTCTGGGATGGCACTTCCGCCCGTGAAATAACTGCCTTTACCGTGGCTGAGGGCTGCCGTTATACCAGTGGATATATCAAAGTCGCTCCGACAGGGCATCTGTGGGTGATTGTGCGTGAATTGTGCCGTGACCGCAACGAGTGGCAGTTGTACGATGTCAATCCCGATGACCGCAGCGTGTTAGTCGTGCAAAAAGAAGAACCACGCGGCGCGTCGGTGAGCTATGCTGAAACCAACAACCTGATTTTTTCACCCGATGGTGCGACCGTGTTTTATACCCTTCCTGATGGAGTCGGCGCGAACAGCGTAACGCTGTATGCTGCCCCTGTGAATGATTTTGCGGCCAGTAAAGTAGTCATCGAAAAAGGAGCGCGGTTTGGGAATTACAGTGGGTCGCTAAACGCGAATCCAGTGATTTCTCCCGATAAAAACTGGCTGGCCGTGGTGTCGGATGATGGCAACAGCAATTACAAGCTGCATATCGTAAATCTGGCAAATGCGGACGCCGCCCCTCTGGAAGTGGAAGCGGGCAGTCGGGGCGATTCCATCACTTTCATGCAGTTTACACCGGACAGCAGCCGACTAATTTATACGGCTGGCGGCGTGAACGGCGCGGATAACTCGCTGTTTGCAATGGAACTGTCGTCAGGTAGCGCGTTTCGTATCCAGCGCGGCAACTACGCCGGATGGGGCGCAGTATCTCCAGCAGGCGATGAGGTTGCCATTTTGAACTATCAAATTCAGGAAGAAGGGATTCGCGGCCCGGATTTTCTCAATCTGGAAATCATTAACATAGACAGTGGTGAAACCACGACCCTGCTTACAGGCGGCGAAGTCATTGACGGCGAAGTGCAAAATACCAAATTTTTCGCGCCGTTCCTCTGGCTCAAACCCTGAGTAAAACCTATTGATACCTTGATTGCTAGTTCCCATGCAGTGGAGGGGACATCCTGTAGGGGCAGGAACAAGCGAACGCAGTGAGCGATGCCTGCCCTTTCCGTAGGGAGCGGGGGCAAGGGCGGTACGCCCGATACCCGCCCCTACATACTTCTTCCTGTCCACTCCTGAACGATGCGGTGGAGAGGAGGAATCTATATACCTCATTTGCGCGACTGGCAATCAAGGTCCTATTGATAAAAAAGGCGGGCAGTGTACCGCCTTTTTTGTTGACTGGGTTAAAATGAAAAGAAAACAAGGAGCTTTTTTGTATGACAACAATGACCAACGGCTGTCTTGGATTCATTTTGGCTATTCTGGGGGCGCTTGGATTGCTGGGGTTGCTAGGCATGGATCAGACACTTATGCCGCCCTTTGTTGACCCCATTGAGCCGCTTCTTGTCACCCCGACGCCTTTTCCTACCCCGACCCTGTTTCTCACGCCGACTCCTACCGCGACGCCCGTTGGGGAAGCACGTCCGGCGGAACTGGGCGAGCAGCGTGGTGAACTGCCCGTTGGGGGTGGCGAAGTCTGGACGTATGAGGGCGAAGCCGGAGAAATTATTTCCATTTCGATTCGGGCAGACAACCCCGCCAACGACACCACCATCGAAGAACGGGAAGCACAGGGGCTGCTGGATTTATCCACCTATGTTTATGACCCCAATGGGGATTTGCTGGTGGAATTTGATGACATTGAAACTGGCATTTTGACCGATGTCCAGATTGATGAACTGGAACTGCCCGTCACTGGCATGTATCGGATTGAAGTTCGCAGTTGGGGCAATACCAACGGGGGCGGGTATACCCTGTCGATTAAATCCTCCCGCACCCTTGATGCGTCGACTGCTACCAGTACCCCTATTCCAACCGTCACCCCCTCCAATTAAATATGCTGGGGACACGGCAGCGCCGTGTCCCTTCAGACGCAATCCCAGGGATTAAAAAACCCTTTGTATTCGGTAGAATACTGATGATTTTCACACAGGAGTTTCCTCCATGCCGCCGATTCCGGCTGTTTATCCTCTCACTTTACGCCTTGCTGCCGATGCCCGCACCGGACGCACCACCTATGCCGATGACCAGAGTTGGGAAGTGGCGCTCGGCCAGAATGACCAGCCTGCTGTTGCCCTGCAAACGCGCTACGGCGGGCGGGTAGGGCTGCTTCGACTCGTCCCGATGGTACGGGGCGAAAGTCAGGTGCTGTACGAAGCCCGTCATTTTTCTGGCTCGCCGCGTCTGACCCTGCTCACTCCCGACGCGCTGCGTCTGGAAATGGAAATTACTGCCGGATTACACATGGGGTTTTATGCCTGGGTGATTCATTCACAGGCAGTCGGTGGGAGTCTGATGTTCACCAACCGGACAAAACAGCCTATCACCCTGACCGCCGAAATTTATGCTCAGGCCATGCGCGAAAAACAAACCGTTCCCATGAGCATCCTCACGTTGGAAGCGGGAAGCGGCGCGGCGGTAGGGCTTTCCCTGGGGCAAATCGGAAACTTGCAGCCCGTTCTCTTGATGGAACACGCGCGTGAAAATCCGACTGCTAAACTCAGCGCCCCGTTAACAATTCCACCAGCCAAAACCCTTTCTGTAAAATTTGTGCTGGCTTCTTTTCCCCAACTCGAAACCTCCCTGGAAGAAGCCTATGTCTGGTTATACAACGCCGACTGGAACGCCCATGTGAAAGGCATCCAGCAGCGACAGGCGCAGCTTCCGGCCATTGAAACGGGCGACCCAGAGCTTGACGCGGCGGTGATGCTCAGCCAGCAGGCCGCCCTGCGGAGTCTCATTGGCAAAACCGATTTTTTCCCCTATCCGTCACCCGTTTTTGTCCGCCTGTCCGGAATGGGATTTTCCCCTAATGGCACAGGCAGCGACCACATTCGCCCCTGGGAAGGGCAAAACGCGCTGGATACCTATCAACTTGTCAGCAGCCTTGTTACCCTTGACCCGTCGCTGGTCAAAGGAATCATTAAAAATTACCTGTCGGTGCAGGGAAAAGATGGTTTTGTAGATGCCATTCCGGGGGCGGGAGGTCAGCGTGCGGGTGTGCTGCTTGCCCCATTTCTGGCACAGATGACCGCGCTTGTTTACCAGTACACGCAGGACAAAACCTTTGTGCAGGAAGTTTACCCCCGCCTGCTCAGATTTTATACATACTGGTTTTCTCAGGATGCGGACGGCGACGGTTTCCCTGAATGGCAGAACGTTTTGCAGGCCAATCTGGATTATCACCCCCTGTTTTTAAAGCTGCATCAAATGGCACAGGAGTCGCTGGTAGCGCTGCTGGAATCGCCGGATTTAGGGACATATCTGCTCAATGAGGGGCGGGCGCTGCTGTATCTGGCGGCGGAAACCGGACAGCCAGCCGAAAAAGTTGCTCCATATCACGAAAAATTAAAAGTGTCTTTGTTAGAAAGCTGGCAGGACAATCATTTTATCTACCGGGACCGGGATACCCATAAGGCGCTGGTGGGGGAAACCCTGTTTTCTGCAATGGGCGACCAGATGTTGCCCGCCCCCCTGACTTTGCAAGCGCCAGCGAATCTCCTGATTCAGGTTGAGGGCAGTGGCACAAACAAACCCAAAATGCTCAGAGTTAGACTCGAAGGGCTGGATCGAGAGGGTAAACCCGCTTCCGAGGTGATTGAAGGCAACCAGTTTAGCTGGTATCGCAGCCGGGGCGGGGCTGTCACCCGTACCGCGTGGCAGCGCATCGACCATCTCACAGTAGAGGGGTTGAGTCGGGTATATGAATATCAGGTCAAAACGGTTGACCTCAGCCAGCGCGATTTCAGCCAGCTTTTGCCCTATACCACAGGCATTTTGAGCGAAAAACAGCAAAAAGCCCTTTTGAATGAACTTAAGGAAAAATACGGGCGGGAATATGGCCTGGCAACCTCTGAATCGCGGGACGACCTGCAAAACCGGATGGTGCTGCCCTGGGTGATGATGATGGGGCTGGCGCTGCTGGAACAGGGGGAAAGCCGCCTGAGCGCGGAACTTTTAGAAAAAGTGACGGTGGCTCAGGTGAACGCCCTCAAATCTCAGGGCAGCTTTTTCCAGTGGTACGATGCAGTCAGCGGCGCAGGATTGGGGCTTCAGGAACACACCACCGGACTTATACCGCTTCACTGGCTCATGCAGTGTATTGGCGTGGTCGTGCTGGATAGTGGTACAGTTAGTATCCTGAAACCTTTTGGCCTGAAAAAGAAAGTCACTCTTGTGCATCACGGAGTCAAAATCGCACGCAGCACACGCAAATTAAGTATCAGATTTTCAAGTGGACATACCGTTGAACTGCCTGCCGATGCCCCGTCACAGGTGATTCGTGACCCTCACTATCACTCGACGGCGGCGGAAACCATCATTGAACCGCCTGCTCCTTCGCGCAGCCGCAAACCTGCCCAGACAGGTAAAATTCCCCTGACCCATGAGGGGGAAAACTAATGCGGCTGCCCTGGAAAATGGTCTTTCTGGCGGGCGGGCTGTTTTTATTTGCATCATCGGCCTTTTTTACCCGTCAGGCCGCCGTGCAGGAAGAAATTGAGTTTGTGTTTATTACGGCTACCCCGCGTCGGCCTGCCACCCTGATTCCAACTCAGGCGATTCCTACAGAAGCTCCGGCGGTTGTCATGGTGGAAACCGCAGCCTTTACGCCGACCGTTTTGCCGGATACGCTGACTCCTATGTCTACGCCTACCCTGTCACCTACTGCTACTGTGACGTTAACCTCTGAACCGCTTCATCTGGTGATGATTACCAGCGAAGTAGGGGCATTTTTACGCGGCGGGCCAGGGGTAGATTATCCAGTCGTGGGAGAAGCGCCACCGGGAAGCGTGTACAAAGTCCTTACCTATCACAATCGGGATAATCATCTCTGGTATCAGGTTGAATTACCCACCGGAGAACAGGGCTGGCTGTCGGAAATGGTGGCGCTGCCCGCCGAAGGAACACGGCTGGAAGAAATCGCACTGGCGGAAACGCTGCCCCCGACCCCCTTGCCAACGTCTACTGTAACCGCAACTCCTACCAGCACCCCGCCCCTAAACGCTGATGCGTATGTGAGTTATGAACGTGACCAGCTTCGCTTGCGAAGCGCCCCCAATAACGAAGCCGACGTGCTGACTCTGCTGGACGAACTGACTCCGCTGACTCTCCGCGCCCGCACACCGGATAATAGCTGGTACAACGTGACCACCGCAAGCGGGCGCGAAGGCTGGGTAATGGCGCAGTTTGTCACGGTCAATTTGCCGATTGAAAATGTCCCAATTCTCCAACCGACTCCGACCATGGATTTGCCTAACGTCAACGAATGTATTTCCATCGTCGGCGATTCCATGCCCTACGGCCACATCATTTACAAGATTCCGGGGTATGGTTTTAGCACTGTGCGGGCAACTCCGTTCAGCATCATTCTTGCTAATCAGCTTGAGGCAGCCGGACGGCCTGTTCCCGTTTTAGACCGAACAGTTCCGGCGGCGCTGCTGTGGGATAACGGACGTATTCCCTATCGGAAATCGCCAGAGTACACGCAGCTTCTCAATGACCGATGCCGTTTTACTGTGATTGTGCCGTTTATCAATGATTTGAGTGTGGGGGAAGACCGTCCCGATGCGGTAGGCGCTCATATGAACGACCTGGTGACGCTGATTCAAACCCTCAACCAGACCAACCCGGACGGAAAAATTTTAATTCTGGGGTTTTATTATGGTACACCTGCCGAATTTGTCTGGTCATACGCTAAAGGGTACACGGTAGAAAATGTAAACCTGTTTAACCAGCGCCTTTTTGAAGCCTGTGCGCCGGGTGGCATGATTGGCGTTCTGGGTAACGTCACCTGTGCGCCGATAGAAAGTATGCTCTGGGCGGTAGGCAGCGGAGCATTTGCTGGAGAAGCCCAGGAAACCACCATCCGGGGATCACTCTATGAACCTCTGCCTGCGGACGGACAGCCCCTGTTTGAAGCCTTCTGGTCGCTTCACCCCGGCGAACCCATCATCGGGGATGGGATTCATCTGAGTGAGCAGGGAAAAATCGCGCTGGCACAGTTTGTCATTACCCAGTTAATTGCTATCAGCCCGGATTGGTGAGTTGCGTTAAAATTGAGTTAATTCTGCTAGCAGGGCAAATATATGGGGCCGACTTCCGAGTTCATTTTTCAGAATGCAGCCGTTGGGATTCTGATGGTCGGGAGTCAGGGGGAACTGCTGCGGTTAAATTCGGCGGCAGTAGCCATGCTCTACCTCAAGCCGGAAACGGTATTGGGGCGGCATGTGGGGGAAATTTTCCGCGAAAATCGTCCGCTTGTCCGGTTATCGCTGCCCGGCGGCCCCAAACAGTTAAATATTCGTCTGGCGAACAACCGTCTGGCGTCTGGCATCGGGGGTGATATAAGTGGGCAGCGTATTGTTGTACTGCACGACATCACCGAACGGCATGACCTGGACTCGCGGCGGGATGCGCTCATCAAATCCATTTCTCACGATTTACGCAATCCGATTAATGCGCTGGGGGGGTACGCCGACCTGGTGCGGAAATTTGGCGCGTTAAATCCGCAGCAGGAACGTTTTATGACGCGCATCCAGCAGACCACCAATAAGCTGTATGAGATGACGGAAAAATTAGTCGATTTATCCTGGATTGAAGCCGGAATGCCGCTGGAACATATTCCAGTGGAACTCATCGGGTTGACCCGTGAGGTCATGCGCGAACTCTCTTATGAAGCCTACAAAGCGGGGGTCAGCATTGTGAACAGCATACCGGACGAATGTCCGGCGGTCATGGGCGACCCCCGCAGTTTAAAAAAGTCGATTTATTATCTGCTGGATAATGCCATCCGATACTCTATGGGCGGCAATAACGTCGTCATTCACGCCTGGCATAATCTGACGCATGTGTATTACACAGTAGCGGATCAGGGCATCGGCATTAGCGAAGAAGACCAGTCCAAAATCTGGGATAGGCTGTGGCGTTCCAGTGATGAACGGGTGCGGGATGTAGCGGGGGCGGGTATCGGATTAACCTATGTACGGACGGTAATTCGGCGGCATGGCGGCAAAATCCATGTGGACAGCACGCTTAATGAGGGGTCAACCTTTACTTTTGAGCTTCCCTTAATGCGAGGCAGTTAATATGCTCCTGGCAGCGTTTGAAAATATTCGTGATTTTTGCGAGCGTATGTACTGGGACTGGCCGGAAGCCATTACCGAACATGGATTAGGCTATGTTTTAAATTACAGTGGGCTGACCTGGCTTTCCGGCGCAAATCAACTCTGGATAGATGACCCGTCCATTGTCACGCCGATGTTTCTGGAAATGTGTCTGCGATTTTTCCGTCCGTACCGCGCCGAATGGAGTGCTGTGGTCATGCCGGAGGTACAGCCGGGCTTAAAGGAGCAAATTTTACGCGCAGGCGGATACATTCGATGGGATAGTCCGGTGATGATATTAGAAGGTGTTCCGGATTCTTTTCCTTTCAGCCGCACCATCAGCATCCGTCCCATACGCGGCAGCATCATGGAACGGCAGGCACAACGTATTTTAAGCGAAGCCTTTTACCTTGATCATGCGGTGAATTTACGGCTGGTGCGTCCCGACCATGAAAATGACCCCACCATTCATCACTATATGGCTTATTACGATAATCATCCGGCAGCCGTTGCCACACTGACGCTCACCGAAGACATGGCAGGCATCTGGAATGTAGGAACGCGGCGCATGTTCCGGCGCAAAGGGCTGGCCTCTGCGCTGGTGCAGCAAATCTGTTATGATGCAAGGCGGTTCGGATATTCCCATACTATGCTCATGGCGAGCAGCATGGGGCAGCCGATTTATGAAAAAATGGGATATACCGTCGTCGCTGAAATTTTATATATGGGTCTGGCAAGTTATTAGAGGGCATGATGGATACAAAACCCCACCTTGATTTAGAGGAAACCCGTCCACGTTATGACTTTGAAGTGTCACCGGAAGCGTCAGAGTATCTGCCGATACGTCCGAACGGGGTGCGTATCGCACTGATACATTTTGAGCCGCAGCCTGAAAAAAGTGATAACATGCAAACGGCGGTGCGGCTGGCATGGCAGGCGGCAGAGGAGGGCGCGAATATTATCGCCTTCCCCGAAATGTTTTTGCTGCCCTGGCATTTTGCCTCCGATGATCCTGCATCATATAAACATTTAGCCGACCCCTTTAACAGCCATGTCTGGATACCGCTTCGCACCCTGGCACGCGATAAACAGGTGGTGCTGGTGTGTCCTTTTTTTGAACGCGGGGACGACAAAAAAAATTACAATAGCTGCCTGGTGATTGATATACACGGGGAAATTGCGGGCTGCTATCGGAAGCGGCATCTCCCCCCCGATAACGAACGGCTGCACATGACCCCCGGGGATGGTATTTTTTCCGCTTTTCAGACGGCTTATGGGCGGATTGGGGTCTATATCTGCTGGGATAATTTTTTTCCGGAAGGAGCGCGAGCGCTGGCGCTGGACGGGGCGGATATTGTGTTTGCGCCCTCCGCCGCTACGGAAGTGGACGCGGCTTACAAGTGGGAAATTGCCATTGCCTCCCATGCGCTGGCAAACGGCATCCCCTGGGTGCGGATTAACCGGATTGAGTCTCCCTGCTATCGGGCGAGTTTTGTGGCGCTGGCCTCTGGTGAACTGATTCCGGTAGACAGCAGTGAAGGGTTTGCGCTGGTGGATATTGATTACACGGCCACCGACCGCATCCGTGAAAAATGGCCGTTTCTGGATGACCGCCGCCCCGACCAGTATATGGGATTGGTGAAGTAGGCTGTGCGCGGGTCAGACGTACAAAAATAAGGCTGACTTTTGTAGTATAAATGGCGGGGGAGTAAGATAGAACGCATGGACAATACGCAGAACACCCACCAGTCTAATGAAACCCGTCGGCAGCCGCCCGTCAATCATACCACGCCGCCAACGGTAGTCAGTCAGGGAACGACTCGTCTGGATACCGACAGTGAAGCGGCGACCGATGTGAGTATGCCAGTGGTTGGCAGCCAGGCGCACCGCTACGGATACACCGCCCCTTCCCATCGACCCAAACCGAATCGCCGCCGGATGTTTATGGGCGGGTGTCTGGCGATTGGTGGGGCGTTTCTGGCTTTTGGCGTGGTCGCGCTGATTGTGGGTGCGATTCTGCTGCCGCCCATTTACCGCGCCCAGCGCCCCGAAATTCAGGAAATCTGGTGCAGTCGTGCTGACCGGATCGGGTTGGGCGGTGTAGTCTGCGAATGGAAACCCACGCCGCCTTTTGAATTTATCCCTACCCTCCCTCCTATGGAGAATACGATTGACCCGATGAGCATTTTGACCCCCGCTTCCGCGACTCCGGCGGCTGGGGCGCTGCCCACCGAAAGCGGCCTGATTCCGTCACAAACGCCAACCCCGACTTTTACCCCGACTCTGCTGCCAACCTCTGCACCGACCGCCACCCCGACTCCTGTTCCCACCTCAACCCCGATTCCGGCGCCTGTGTCGTATAAAATCGACAATGACCGGATTACCTATCAGGCACAGTGGTGGAATAACTGCGGTCCGGCCACGCTGACCATGACCTTGAGTTATTACGGCTATTCTCAGAATCAGGGACCCGCTGCCAATTATCTGAAGCCCAACAGCGAAGATAAAAATGTCAGCCCCTATCAAATGGTGGCCTATGTGAATGAGCAGGCCAGTGTCTCGCTGCCTGTGCGGGCGTTATATCGGGTGGGCGGAGATACTCAGCTTTTAAAAATCCTGCTTTCTCATGATTTTCCAGTCATCATCGAAAAAGGGTATGAAGTCAACGATTTGGGCTGGATGGGTCATTACCTGCTGCTGGTCGGATATGACGACAGCCTGCAAACCTTCTATGCCTATGACAGTTATTTAGGCAACGGGAATGGAAATGGGCGTCCTGAAGCCTACCAGGATGTGGAGCATTACTGGCGGCAGTTTAATCACCTGTTTATTGTGCTGTATGACCCCGCCCGCGAAGCCGAACTGATGCAGCTGCTTGGCACGCGCAGCGACCCCAAACAGGCCGCGCAAACCGCTTTAGAAGTTGCCCGTACCGAAGCCGCCGCCCGCCCCGATGATAACTGGGCATGGTTTAATCTGGGCAGCGCGTACACGATTTTGGGGCAGCACGAACAGGCAGCCCAGGCGTATGATCAGGCTTTTGCGCTGGGGATGCCCTGGCGAACACTCTGGTATTTGCACACACCCTATGAATCATATTACGCGGTGGGGCGCTATGATGATGTGCTGGCGCTGGCAAAATCCGCCGAAAGCACCACCGTTCATGTGGAGGAAACCTTTTTTTATCGGGGCGGGGTGTATGCGGCGCAGGGCGACACCCAGAAAGCCATCCAGCAGTTTAATCTGGCGCTGAACTATAACCGCAATTTTTACCCTGCTACTGCCGCCCGTGATGCCGTTCAGAATGGCACATTCACCCCGCAGTTGATGTTCAGTGTGGGCTTGGGGCGGTAAGGGGATTGTTTTATCCCCACCCGCCATTAGCTCATAGGTGGACGTAGGGGCAGGGACAAGCGAACGTAGTGAGCGATACCTGCCCTAAAAACGTTGGGCAGGGATTTTTATCCTTGCTCAATCCAGATAGCAGCCCCCTGCGGCTGTTCCGGCAGAGCAAGCGCATAATTTTCAACCACCCGTTCCTGACCGGAGAAAAATTCCACAAAACGAGTCCCATTCGGGATGCCGCCGTGTGCTACCGGAAGTCGGCTGGCCGGACGGGGGACTCCGCTGCGATGTGCCACCACGAGGATCCGCCCTTCGCTGCTTTCACGCTGATATACAAAACTGTGTTCTTCAACCGCCAGCATTTGAAAACCGCCGCGCTGTAAAACAGGGGAACTGCGACGCAGGACGATGAGCCGGCGGTGAAATTCCAGCAGTTCCATATTCCAGCCGGACTCATCCCAGACCATACACCCGCGTGACCGGAAACGTGGCACATCTTCCATGCCAATCTCATCTCCGTAATACAGCCCTGGCACGCCGGTGAAGGTCATCAGAATCACTACCGCCAGCCGATGCAGCGCGTCATTGCCGCCCAGTACAGAACGCACCCGTGAAGTATCGTGACTGTCCAGCAAATTGTACTGCTGCAACAGAATCGTCCAGGGGATGGCGGCGCGGCGGGTGCGCCAGGTTTCTTCTAAAGCGGTGGTCGGCCACTGATTCGGAGAAAGGATTTCTTCATCCAGCCCAAAGGCCAAAATTTTATACCCGCGCAGCCAGTGGAGCAGGGGAATCGACATGCCCATATAATTCATTACCCCGTCTAACTGGTCGCCCTGAAGCTGAATCGTGGCATCAAAGAAATTTTCGCCCATCAGGTAGGCATCAGGACGGGTTTCTTTGACCGCCTGCCGAATCCCGCGCCCGACTTCGATTCCTAACTGGGTTTCGCCCTGCCTGCCCAGCATATTGGCGACATCCACACGCCAGCCATCTGCTGCGTAGGGTGGTTTGAGCCAGCGCCGAAAAATGGCATTTTCACCTTCATAAATACGGCGGCGTAATTCCGCACTGCGGTAATTCAATTTGGGCAGCGACCACACCCCTAACCAGGTGGCGTAGTCGTCCGGGTGCTGGTGAAACGTAAAAAAGTCGGCTTCCTGCGTGTTCTGATTTTGCCAGGCGGCCTGAAACCAGTGGCTGTAATACCCGCAGTGATTCGGCACAATATCCAGAATGTACCGCATTTGCCGTTCATCCAGCGCCTGCCGGAGGCGAATCAGCGCTTCATTGCCGCCCAGATGGGGATCAACACTTTCGTAATCCACCACATCATATTTGTGGTTGGTATAGGCGGTAAAAACTGGATTTAAGTACAGCGCATTAACCCCCAATTTTTCCAGATAATCCAATCGCTGGGTGATACCCTGTAAATCGCCCCCATAAAAAACGAGATGAAACGTATGGTCATCGGGGGCGGCTGTTCCCCAGGCATAGGTTTTGGGGCGCTGGCCGCGAAATTCATAGTCATCCGGCTGCGGGTCGTTGGTAGGGTCGCCGTTGGCAAACGTATCCGGGAAAATCTGATAAAACACTGCATCTTGCAGCCAGGCGGGAGTGTGATAATTTGCCAGAATCCGAAAATCGGTGCTGTCCAGAGGTTCGTGTTCTCCGGCGCCAGCAGCCGTATACCACCACATGCCATCTTCTGCTTCAATCAAAAAACGGTAATGCACGGTGGGTTCATTGATGAGCAAATCCGCTTCCCACCAGCGAACGGGCGGCTCGTGCCGTTCCAGAGTCATCTGGCCGATAAACTGTTCCCCATCAGGAAAAATCCGCAAAAAGACTCGTTTGATAGGGGCATTTTCGCCCACCCGCAGCCGAATTTTGACGGTTTCTCCCAAACGCGGATACAAATGAGATACATATTTGTCTGAGCCATCATGATGCAGCGTGCTGAGCCAGGCTGGAAGCATGGAATTTCCTTATCTAAACCGTTTTAGTTAATTGTGGACTGCTTATTTAAAACTTGCAAGTGCCGATGTAGTAACGATCCCGTCCCACCAGGTCTACCGGAGCAAGAGGCGCTTCCGAAAGGCTGATATGGGTTAGCGGGAGGTGGGTTTTTACAAAGGAGAGTTCATCCAGCGTATATGTTGTCACGAGCAGCACCCCATGTAAGTAGGCGGGCAGGGTTTCAAAAATGGTTTTCCAGCGTTCGGGGTATTTATTCACATCCGGGTGACGAATTAGAATCAGGCCAAACGTGCAAGCAAAAGGCAAATGGACGGCATCGGCCTGAACCTTCCAGACTGCGTTTTTTTTCAGCCGCATAATATCCAGCCCAATCACTGCCCAATCGGGAAAGAGGGTTTGCAGCGCTCCCGCTTCAACAAACGCGCCGCACCCGATACTAAGCAGGCGCGGCGGCTGCGGACGAAGCGGAAGCTGCTGAATCAAGCTGATAAGACGGGCATCACTGTTCAGCATTCCGCAGGCGGCGAGTCATCAAATCCAATGCAGGGAATTGACCTTCAGCTAAGGCGCGAATCGTGGTTTCCATATCATAGGCAACCCGCCGTAAATCCACCTGCACACGCCCCGCCTCAAAAGTCAGAATGGCGTAAGCAGCGCGGGGGTCGCCATCAAAAGGAAAGCCAACGCTGCCGGGGTTGACCATCCGCCAGCCGCCGCCGACAACCCTGTTCATTGCTTTATGGGTATGTCCCCCCAACGCTAAACTGCCTTCGCGGTCAATCAGGGCGTCGCGTACTTCATGGTCGGGCGTATCCGGCAGTAAATAGCCTTCGTCGTCGCCGGGGATGGCATGAAAGCCTATCACCCACCCGTAATCTTCCACTTCCAGCGCCAGGTCAGTCCCCAATTCCTGAAGATACTTCATGTCCTCCCACGACATGCGTTCCAGCGCCCAGGTGAACATGGCATCCCGTTCGCGGGTTTTTTCGGCGGCAGTGGACCAGTTTTCTTCGGTAAAGGGTGGGGTTTTGTGCCGGACTCCGGTGATAAGATAGCGGTCTGTGTTGCCCTGAATCACTTTGGCGTCTTTCAGGTCACGCACCTGTTGAATACAGGCCGAAGGGTCGGGGCCAAATGCAGCTAAATCTCCCAGCACCCATATTGTATCCGCGCCGCCTGCAACTTCCAGATCGGTTAAGACGGCTTTCAGTGCTTCTCTATTGCCATGAATATCAGATAGAACAGCTAAACGCATTTTTTCGCTCACTCAGTAAATTTCAGCAGATAGGCCAGGTTAATGCTGTGAACTTTTTCGTTCCCGACGGTAGTCGCGGGGCCGTGACCGGGACAGAGGGTAAAGTCATCGCCCAGCGTTAAAATCTGTTCAACAATACTTTTTTTCAGGGTAGCAGCGTCCGCGCCGGGCAAATCGGTACGTCCAATGCCGTTGTTAAAAATGCAGTCGCCCACAAAAGCAACTTTATACTCCGGCAGCACAAACGTCACATGCCCCGGCGAATGTCCCGGTGTAAAACGCACCTCAAACCGCAGTGACCCCAGATGTAGCGCGTCCCCATGTTCCACAAATACATCCGGTTCGGCGGCTTCATCCTGCACCTGAATCCCAAACAGCCGCGCCCGCTGAGTCATGGCCTGAAGCTGCGCCACCTCATTCTGATGAATCCGCATGGGGACGTTTAAGGCTTCTTTGACGGGTTTGCTGGCAATCACATGGTCAAAATGAGCATGAGTAATCAGAATTTCGCGCACGGTATAGCCGTGTTCTTTGACTTTTTCCAGAATCACATCCGCTTCCGCCGCCGGATCAATAATCACCGCATCTCCGGTAGTGGAGTCACCGACGATATAACAATTGGTTTGTAACGCGCCCAGAGGCAGTTGTGAGATTCGTAGGGACATTTTACTCTCCTTCCGGCGGGGTATCGGCCTGAAAGTCGCAGATTTGCCAGTTGCCATCGCGTGCTTCCATGAGCAGTAAAACCGCGCCTTCTTCGTCGGTATTATGCACTTCGACCAGTTCCCCCAACCAGATAGCAAATTCTCCAGTCAGACGCACGTACACTAGATTTTCTTTGGGTTCGTCTACCACTTCAAATGTCGCCTGGGAAAGGTCAATTTTGCCCCCCAGTTCGGCGGCGTCGTCTGCCACCTGCGCCCGTAAGCTGAGGATAATTTCTTTGCAGACATACTTGTTGATATTTGGAATATCGCCACCGTACACAGCTTCCATGCCCGCTTTGGCATTGGGAAGGGGGTCGCCCGCTTTGTCGGCTTCCGAGTCTTTGCTGCACGCCGCCAGGATCATCACCAGCAGCAGAATCCAGAGAGGCCGCATTAATTGGCCTCCTCAGTGGCCTGCATTTCGATAAGCTGTACTTCGGTTAACTGACACCATTTCCAGCGATTATCTTCATACACCATACGGGCGGCAGGGCCAAATATATCGGCAGCAGAAGCCACCTGCCCATCCCCAAACAGGATAATGACCTGCTCCAGGTTCAATACAGAGGCTTCATCGAGATTTTCCGGTGACGGCACAAAAAATTCCGGTGGCACACGCACATCGGCAACATCCCGGCTGCTCCATGCTTCAGCAGGTTCACGGATGAGCATTTTGTATTCGCGGCAGGTATAACGGTCAAGTTCTTCGGTGCGGTAGCGGTAAAAACCCAGCAGAAAATTAACCGCGCCGCGCTCGCCTTCCCGGTAGCCGCCGCAGAATTTCCAGCCGTTTTCCCGGATAAGTACAGGCGTGGGAAAGTCGGCACGTTCCTGTAAAGCCACCACTGCCCCATCATCCCGATTGACTCTAAGCACGCCAGAGGTACTCACTTTGAGCGTGTAGCCTTCTGCTTGCAGGCTGGAAATGCCCCAGTCGTTATTTTCAGCCAGTGTATATCGGCTGTTTTCCTGAGCAATCTGGATCAGGTCAGGCTGCTTTTCCGCACAGACCAGATTTTGTAGGGTTTCCGTATCCCCTGTATAAAAGGCGTTATAAAAATTATAGGCCACGTCATAGGCGGACTCTTCAGTTAAGGCCAGGTCATCCAGGCTGATGACAATCGCCGGAGGGCGGGGCGGGCAAATTTTCCATGTTCCCTCTTTCACCATCCGAATCGGTTCGGTAGGAAGTTCAACCAGGAGGGAGGTAGAAACGCTGCCTGAAATAGTCACCACAGCTTCCGATTCGTTGATAACCTCTGCCGTAAACGTTAAGCCGCTGGTATCCACTGGAGCGCCGCTTCGGGCGGCAGCCAGCGTCCGGTATTCGCGTTCGGTATACAGGATGTCGCTGCAAATGAAGGAAGCGACTTCCGCATAAGCATCGGGCGGGCTGTTCAGCAGGGCTTCATAGAAGGCACGCGCGGTTGCTTCCGGCGGAAGTTCCTGTGCCATCCCGCCGGAAAGACTCATCACAGCAACGATGAACATTAATACCCATTTTTTCATAGCCACTCTCCCGTAAATCCCGATTATATATGTTCACGGGAGTCCATGCGAATTAATTCTGCCATGTCCCCGTTGGAGTCGGCGTCCATGTTTGGGAAGGCGTGGGGCTGCCATACCATTCTGCGAACTGCGTTTGTGTGGCGGCGGGAACAGCCGTGAGATGTTCGCTCTGCACAACGGCGGTTGCTTCTGCATCCACGTAATTTTCGCTGACCGTCACGCTGAACAGCGGTTCAGTGTTCACCACGTAAAATTTACGCACAACTTCAAACCAGGTTTGTCCCGGACGCAGCATAATCGGTGTTTTATTTTCATCCCTATAACGAATATACACCCCGCCCCGGTCACGGTTACGAAACCACTCACCTTTGTACCAGCGTCCATCCCGGAACACCCATGCACCGCCCGTTCCCCAGAGTTGATGTTCCAGCGCCAGCCCCCCTATTTCGCTTTCATAAACATCTGGTCGGTCAACATGCCACACTTCAATAATGACCACATTATCCGCCGTTATCTGTTCTCCGGTAGCAGCATCAATATGCGGCAGGCCGCTGTCCCAGCGATAATATTGGTTGTCCTGCGGGTTATACTGCCAGCGCGTCAGGGAACGGTCACTGTACCAGTCGATTTCTATATCGTTGGCGAGTTCACCGCCCGCGTCGGGCGTTTCGTTAAAAGCCAGACCCGTAGCAATCATGCCATCATTCACCTGACGGCGTTCGGCTTCCTGCCAGATGGCGACGGTATTGGCAAAAAGGGTATGTTCAAACGGGCGGCTGTCCCATCGGATGCGGCAAAACGACGGGCAGTTAACCCCAATCTGTGGGCTTAAGGCACGCCATTTCCATTCCGATGCCAGGATAAACTCCCGAATCCAGTCATTTGACCCACTGTAGCCCAGCAGCGCGTTATACGCATTAACCAGTTCTATATCCATGAGACGGGCGGAACGGATGCTGCCGACCATTTCCGGCGCGTTGCTGCGATAAAAGGCAGCAAAGCGGGTGACTCCCCCTTCGACCTCATATTCATATACAAGGTCCGCAAAACTCAGGCCATACTGTGGGCGCACCACTTCGGGAAAATTGCTGATTTTTAAAATCAGGGTGCGGCGGCTGCGGGCTTCTTCACTGGGATAGGGCAGTCCGGTCAGGGGATTGTAATTTTCAGGAAATTCACGCGGCCCGATGGTTGTTGGGGTTATCGTGGGGGTTTCGGTAGCCGCTATTTCGGTCATGCGCTGGGTATTGGTCGGAATCAGGGTGGGCTGCTGTGCAACACCCGCCTGTACGGTCAGCCCCAGCAGCAAAACAATCAGCGTAAGCAGGATAAAAGAGAGTAAGACTCGATGCCGCATAGATTCCTCGTCCAAAATGCGGCACAACATTTTACAGGAGTTCGTGGTATCTCGAAAGAACGTAGGGGAGTCAGTGGATGGACAAAATCACTTCAGCCAGAGCAATTTCTTCGTGAACGTTTGCCTGCATAAATAGCTGATAGGCTTCTTCTGCCCACTGTTTGGCAGCTTCAAGAGTGCCATGTCGCATCTGGTAGCGGGCTTCTTCCATGCAGATTCTTCCCCGCATCACAACCAGCCGTTCTGTATCCAAAAACTGGCGTCCCTGCTTGTAATAGTAGGCTGGGGGATGCTGATGGGTCGCATCACCTCCGGCAATATGCGCTTGAACAAAAGAGGTTCGCGCGCAGATAATGGAATCTCTTGTCCCTGCCGCGTACTCATAGGCCAGATTCACCAACGGCCAGGCGGCCTCAAACTGCTGATGGTGCAGGGCAATTTCCGCCTGAATAAATTTAGCAACGGCATAAGAAGTGGTTGAGGTGGCTGTGTCATCCCCAATGATTTCAAGGCAGGTTTGAACACAGTGTTCGGCCTGTGCATAATCTTCCAGCGCAAGCAGGGCGGAGGCCATGTTACTTTGCAGATAGGCTCTGGCACGTTTGGCGTTAAAATCATCTCCTGTTTGGGCTATCTCAAAACCCCGTTTGCAATACTCCACGGACTCAGAAAATCGACCTGTCAGGTACAAATAATGTGCCAGATTATTCATGCAGCGTGCCATGCCAAAAATATGCTTCTGCTGCTGGTAGAGTTGAAAGGCTCGCAAAAGATGAGTTTCGCCCGTGTGGTTATGCCCATACAGCCAGTAGATAATGCCCGCCGTCATATAGATTTGAGCAGCAAGTGAATAATCCTGAAAATATTCAGCAATGGGAACATACCCTAACAGGGCTTTTGTATCGGTTTCCAGACGGACTTCACCGCGCAGGGAACGTTCAAAAATTTCCTGGGTAATTTTAGAAATCATCTGGAGCGCTGGATTTTGCTCAGTAGACATGGTTTCATTTTTCAGTAAGATTCATAAGGTCTTATTTTACTGTGGTCCGGCGAAATGTGGGGAGATTTCATGAAAATTTTACCGGCGCATCCGAAATGGGTGCGTTCTAAAGGGGTCGTGGTGCTTCTGTGGGCGCTGTCGCGGCTGAATGACCAGCTTCCGATTCGGGCGGTGCTGATGCCGTTTGTGCGTATCACCTCCCAATTGTATGTCGGGCCGCAGCTAACCCTACCTGGCTGGAAAAAACTTCAAAAACATGGCGTGACCAGCATCGTGAATCTGCGTGTAGAACTGGATGACCGTGAGCGTGGGATTCATCCTGACCATTACCTCTGGCTACCGACGATTGACCACACTTCTCCCACCGTCGAGCAGTTGATTCAGGGCGCACAATTTATCAAAGAACGCATCGACGCGGGCGAAAGTGTGTATATTCACTGCGCGGCGGGGGTCGGACGAGCGCCCCTGGTGGCGGCGGCCTATCTGGTTTCGGAAGGCATGTCGGTTGACCAGGCGCGTACTTTTTTACGTGAGCGCCGCCCTTTTATTAACCAGTCGGAAAGTCAAAAACAGCGTTTAATTCAGTTTGCGGAGGCAATTGGGGCAAATGTCCGGTAGACGGTTGTTAATTTCACTTGCTCATCCCGATGACGAATCCTTTGGGCTGGGCGGATTGATTGGCAAATATGTGGCGGAAGGGGTTGAAGTTTATTACATCTGTGCGACCAAAGGCGACAGAGGCACAATCGCCGACGAACATCTGCAAAAATATGGTTCGATTGAGGCCGTGCGGGATGCTGAATTAGAATGTGCCTCCAAAGTGCTTGGGTTTAAAAAGGTCTATAAACTGGGCTACAGCGACAGTGGCATGAAAGGCAGCCCATTTAACAACGACCCGCATTGTCTGATACAGGCCAATGAAACTGTTGTGACCGGACAAATTGCTGATATTATGCAAGAAGTACAGCCGCAGGTCGTCATTACTTTTGACCCTTTCGGCGGTTACGGGCATCCTGACCACATTTTTATGCACCACGCTACCACCCGCGCCTTTCATTCGATTTCCACAAATCGCCCCCAGAAGTTGTATTACACGGTGCTGTCGCGGCGTCAACTGCGGGTATTCATCCTGCTGATGCGGCTGCGGGGGGTGAATCCGCGTAAGGCAGGCGTGAATCAGGATTTGGATTTTGTGGAAATTTTGCAGCAAACCCTCTTCCCCACCACCAAAATTAACGTTCAGCGTTATGTTGACCTGTGGCAGGAGGCATCCCTGTGCCATGCCAGCCAGGTGAATCCCCGCACCGGGATGCCGCGTTTTTTGCGGCGGGTGATTACCCGGCGGCAGTCGCTTTATCGTGCCTTTCCGGAGGTTTCCAATGGCGCAAACCTGGAACGGGATATTTTTGAAGGCATCTAATTGGGAAGAATGTGTCCTTTGGGCTATAATAAATCTAGTTTAGTTCAAAGGAGATTAAAGATGAGGCTCTTGATAGTGCTTCTGGTGGTATTGCTGCTTGCTGTTCCTGCTGTGGGCGCACAGCAGCCGCTTGAAATTGTCTCGGTGGAACAATGCAGCGACGGGGTAAGCGCGACTCTAAACGTCAGCCTGCAAGAAAATGAAGTGCTGCTGGTGGGATGGGCGTACAGTGATGAACGGTTTGGCGTGGCTGCCAATGGCGTAGCCCTCACCGGACTGGAGGCGGGGGAACAGGAAATTGTTATCCCGCATCTGGGCGTACAGACGGGCGAAGATACCCTGTTCGGGGCGGTGATTCTGGACACCACCAACATGGAAATGCTGCCTTTCATTCTGTCTCAGATGGCTGAAGAAGGCGACCCGTCTCAGATGGAAATGGATGAGGAAGAAATGATGGCGCTGCTGGGGCAGATTCCCACCGCCGGCGAAATGCTGACGGTAAGCGACTGCTCTATCGAAGGCAAGACTCCCACTGTGAGTAATGTGGATTTTGACCTGGAATCGCTGTTAGGCGACCTCGAAGGACTTGCAGATCAATAGTTAGTGTCTCTGAAGTGGGCATACCGAATTTTGTGTGTATGAGCTTTTTTGCCCCTCTCCCCGTGTAGCAGTGGGAGAGGGGCCGGGGGTGAGGGAAACATGCTTTTTGACTCTCCCCTACAGTTAAAACCAGGAGATTATTATGAGCCACAAGATAGGACTGCTGATTTTGATTCTGCTGCTGCCGCTGCCTGTGCTGGCACAGCAGCCAGATTTTCCCGATGGCACACTTCAACATGATGGGCTGGAACGCACCTACCGCCTATTTTTGCCCCCTACGTATGATGATGGTGTGCCGCTGCCGCTGGTGGTTGCGCTCCATCCGGCAGGCACAGGCGCTCGTGGCATGGCACAAATTACCCGTCTGGATGAACTGGCGCTCGAAGAAAATTTCATCGTGCTGTACCCCGAAGGGCCGGGCGGCTACTGGGATTATGGCGCGGGTTTTGAGGAATGGGACGCCGTGCCGGACGTGCGTGATGACCCCGGGTACATCGAAGCGCTGGTGAACTATTTGGATGAAAAACTGGATATAGATACCAGTCGGATTTACGCGGTGGGATTTTCCAATGGCGCAAGGATGGCCTACCGACTCGGCTGTGAATATCCCGACCTGTTTGCCGCGATTGGTATGGTCGCGGCAACCATCAGCGATGAAATTACCACTCACTGCGCTGATAATGCTCACCCCGCCGTAATTTTTATGCACGGGACAGCCGATGATATTATCCCCTGGGAAGGTAAACCCCTATACATCGATTCGATTTTAATTAGCCACGCTCTATCCGCACCGGAAACCGCCGCCTTCTGGATAGAAAAAAACGGATGCACCTCCGAACCCGAAACCCCTGCCCCGATTGATATTCGGGCGAATCGGCTGGTCAAACCGGAACTGTATACCAATTGCGAACACGGCGGGGATGTCGCTTTTTACACCGTAGAAAATGGCGGGCATAGCTGGTTTACCTATCCGGCGTTTAATGCGACAGAAGTCATCTGGGAATTTTTCGCCAGCAAGACGCTTGACAATTAAGAACGTCTGTTCTAAAATAAGAGTAGAATATATGTTCTGCTATAGCATAAAGGAATCTCCCCATGACCAAACGCGGTTTTGCCCACATTGAAATTCCTGCGAAAGATCGCCCTGCGGCTGCCCAATTTTATCAAGAAGTTTTTGGGTGGGAATCGGAACATATGAATGAGCCATCTCCCTATACCATGTTCTCCACAGGAAACGTGGGCGGCGGATTCCCGGATGTGGATGAACATAACCCCGTCGGTGGTATCATTTTGTATCTGGAAAGTACCGACATCGATGCGGATAGTGCTTTAATTGAAAAACACGGTGGAAAAATGCTTGCCCCTGCTTTTCCGGTAGGAAATATGGGCTGGATACGTTATTTTGAGGATCCGACTGGCAATAAGTTAGCTCTCTGGAAAAGTGCTTAATCCGTTCTCATCTTTGGTGCAGGGGCGTGGCTGCGGAGGCCACGCCTTTTTTATTTTTATTCATTGATTGCCCCGCCCAATACCGTTAAAATAAAATTCACGGGCATCTTAGAAATTAACTGGTAGTAAAACATGAAATATCACATCCAAACCCTGGGCTGTCAGATGAATGTGGCCGATTCGCAGCGACTTGCCAGTGAACTCGAACGGCTGGGCTACCGTGCGGCCATTGAGCCGGATGAGGCAGACATCCATGTGATTAATACCTGTGTGGTACGTCAGCAGGCTGAGGACAAAGCCTGGAATCGCCTTCAACAGTTAAAACGGATGAAGGCCAAAAATCCGTCAATGGTGATTGGCTTGATGGGCTGTCTGGTCGGGGTACGCGACCCCTTGCGGCTGCGGAAACAGGTGCCGTTTGTGGATGTGTTTATCCCGCCTAGCGAAGTTGAACCTATGACCGCCTTTTTGCAGGATCGCACGGTGGAAGCCGATGCTGTCACCGAACAGGTGGCGCAGCGAGCGCGGCTGGAAGCGGTGATGGACGACATGCATCCGGGGTATGATACGGCTATCATTTTGCCCGAACACGAAAAAAACAACCTGGTTTCAGGCTTTATCCCGATTGTTTACGGCTGTTCCCATGCCTGCACCTTTTGTATTATTCCCTTCCGGCGCGGCATTGAGCGTTCGCGTCCTGTGGGGGATATTGTGCAGGAGGTTCGCAGCCTGGCACGGCAGGGCGTGAAGGAAATTACCCTGTTGGGGCAAATTGTTGACCGCTACGGCAAGGATATTTCCGACGGGCCCAATCTGGCGCAGCTTTTGCGGGTGGTGCATGAGGTGGCCGAAGAAGAAAGCGTGTACCGGATTCGTTTCCTGACCAGCCACCCGAATTATTTCACGACGGACATCATGGAAGCGGTGGCTGAACTGCCGCTGCTCATGCCGCATTTTGAAGTCCCCGTCCAGGCAGGAAATGATGAAGTGCTGGCGAACATGAAACGCGGTTATACCGTACAGGAGTACCGCGAACTGGTCGCCCGAATCCGGCAGTATGTACCCAACGCGGCCATCAATACTGACATCATTGTGGGCTTTCCTGGCGAAACGGCTCAGCAGTATCAGGATACGTATGATTTGCTGGAAGAGTTGAAGCTGGATAAGGTGCATGTCGCCATGTACTCGCCGCGTCCGGGAACGGTATCTGCTCGCCGTATGGAAGATGATGTCCCCCGTGAGGAAAAGAAACGCCGCCACAGCGCCATTGAAGATTTACAAAGCCGTGTGGTCGCGGAAATCAACCAGAAATTCCTGGGGGAAACCGTTGAGGTGCTGGTTGAGGATCAGGTTAAGGGCAAATGGCGCGGGCGCACCCCCCAGAACAAGCTGGTCTTTTTCTCGGATGACATGCAGAACTGGCGGGGCCAACGGGTGAATGTTGAAATTATCTGGACCGGGCCCTGGAGTATGCAGGGACGCCTGCCGGGGCGGGATGACCAGCCCGAACACAATTTGGATGTAATTCCCCTCACAGCCATGTAGGAGGGACACGGCAATGCCGTGTCCCTACACTCCACCTGCCATTTTTAAACTCCCTGCTGCGATTCAGGACGTTTGATAGCGTAATCATGTGACAAATTTCACAATCACAGAATGTAAATTCTGTACTATGCTTGGCAGTGGAGTTGGATAAGAGGCAAATAATTCAATGCGTGAACAACATCAACGAGTCATCAAACGTCTGGTGGATAAATTCTACGACGACCCGCGTTTTCTGGGGTTGATTGTAAGCGGCTCTGTAGCAAAGGGCTGCGCCGCAGACGATTCTGATGTCGATATTATCCTGGTAGCCTGTGACTCCGAATATCATCGACGTTATCAGCACGGTGACTTGTTCTATTTTGACGATACCCTGTGCGATTACCCCGGTGGCTATGTGGACGGCAAAATTGTCGACTTGCAATATTTAAAAGATGTCGCCGAACACGGCAGCGAACCCGCGCGGGCAGCTTTTGATGGGGCGTTTCTGGCGTATTCGCATGTGGATAAACTGGCCGATATTCTCAAACATATCCCTGTGTATCCCGAACATGACCGGAACGAAAAACTGAAAGCCTTTTACAGCCAGGTGCTGCTGCTCAACTGGTACATCGGTGAAGCGGAACGGCGGCATGACAACTATCTGATGACCCATGCATCAGGCGAACTGGCTTTGTTTGGTATGCGTCTGATTCTGGCCTACAACCGCATCCTGTACCCCTATCACAAATGGGTTACACGGGCGGTAGAATGTGCCGATGAAAAGCCTGCTCATTTCCTTGAGCGAATGAATGCCTTACTGGAACAACCGGGCAGGGCTACCGCACAGGCGTTTACCGATAGTTTAACCAATTTCCGCGACTGGGGAGTAACTCACCAGCAGGCGGTTGTACATTTCATGCAGGATCGTGAGTGGAATTGGCGCTCCGGTCAGCCTCCTTTGCAGGACTGGTAATTCCTTATCCAGTTCTCACCCCCGTTTTAACTCTCCAACATATTCCTCCCCTATACTAATAAGCTGAGTGCGAGGACAATTCTCCAACTCAGCTTTTTTCTTCACCCACGCACACAAGAGGACAGCATGGAATTCAGTTTATTTGCACCTTACAACGAATTTGTTGCGCTCATTGGCGATTGGAACAAGTGGCAGCCTATTGACATGAAAAAAGGGGAGGATGGCTGGTGGCGGGTAGATGTGCCGTTGAAAGACGGCGAGTATCAATACAAATTTCAAGTCAAGTCCAAAAGTTATTTTGCTGAAGGGGAAATCCTGAGTGTGGCCGACCCCTACTCCACGCGCGTAACCCGCGACTCGGATGAAAACTCCATTATCACGATTAAAGATGGCAAGCGGGTAATTACCACCTACCAGTGGAAACATGATGAAGTTCCCCTGCCCCAAAATCCCCAATTGGTCATTTACGAGATGCACATTGGCGATTTTTGCGGCGGACCCGGGGATGTCAAAGAAGGCACACCCGGCACATTTAAGGATGCGGCCGCCAAATTGGATTATCTCTCATCGCTGGGCATCAATGCAGTAGAACTCATGCCCGTTACCGAATATCCGGGCGACCAGTCATGGGGATATAACCCGCGTATTCTGTTCGGCGTTGAAAATAACTATGGCACGCCGGATGACCTGTGCGCTTTTGTGGATGAATGTCATGCACGCGGGATTCGGGTCATTCTGGATCAGGTGTTAAACCATGCCGAAATGGAATCCCCCCTGACCAAAATCGACTACACTTACTGGTATCACCGCGAGAACCCCGATGCGCCCCATTTGCAGTGGGGGCCAAAGTATAATTTTGGCTTCTACGATGAAAAGCTCAAAGTCTGGCCGGCACGCCAGTATGTGCGGGATTCGCTCCTGTTCTGGCTGGAACATTTCCATGTGGATGGGATTCGTTTTGATGCAACAGCAGTCATTAACAATTATGAGATTCTGGGCTGGCTGCATCACGAAATTTTTTCATTTTTAGGCGGCATCAAACCCTTTATCACCATTGCGGAACACGTCCCACAAGACCCGACTGTTGCAGGGTCGGATGGCCCGTTGGATGTTGCCTGGCACGAGACGTTTTCCAAGCAAATCATGGCTACTATCGTTGGCAAAGAGCAGGACGGACGGCAGCCCTACAATCTGGATGCGATTCTCACAACGCTTGACCCGCGCCGGGAAGGGTTTGAAAGCCCCCTCAACGTGGTCAATTATATTGATAACCACGACCAGAATCGGATTATGTGGCAGTTGGGACAGGCCAATATTTTTGATGATGCAGCCTTCCGGCGAATCAAGATGGGTGCGGCCATTCTAATGACCGCCCCTGGCATCCCGATGATCTGGATGGGGCAGGAAATTGGCGAAAGTGACGAAAGAACCATTGACCGCCAGCCCATCGACTGGTCCCTGCTTCAGAATCACTCCAACACGGATTTACGCAATACCTACGCTGGACTCATTCATCTGCGAAAAACCATGCCCGCCCTGCAAGGTGATTCGTTTGAGGTCATTTGCGCCAACCCCGAACGTAACTTTTTTGCCTATAAACGCTGGAATGCGGAGGGGAATGTGGTAGTGGTGGTTGCCAATATCCACGATTCGTATCTGGGAGAGGTGGAAGTAACCCCCTGGCCGGAAGATGGAGTCTGGCACGAGTACACCGACAATTATGATATTGAGGTACAGGGTGGGGTACTGCGGGATTCCCTCGCCGAAAGTGAAGTCAAAATCTACTTTAAGAAATAACCGTGAGGGGCAGCCGCCCCTCATTTGGCTCTCATATTTTGCTTACTCATTTTTTCTCCCTGCATCATCTTCTCCTAATCATCAACTTCTAAAGTAAAAGTAACGACTATTCAGGAGGATATTTTAATGGCGCTATCAACCTT
>CAZKZS010000001.1:42116-72834 GCA_964557285.1 uncultured Anaerolineae bacterium
ACGATCTCATGATCGAAGAACTCAAGGACCTTTACGACGCTGAACATCAAATCACAAAAGCACTGCCCAAAATGGCAAAAGCGGCTTCCTCAACCGAATTAAAAAACGGTTTTGAACAGCATCTGGCGCAGACCGAAAAACACATCGAACGTCTGGAACAGGTTTTTGAAATGCTCGGCGAGAAAAAAGGCCGCAAAACCTGTGTGGCGATGGAAGGGCTGGTCAAAGAAGGTGACGAACTCATCAAGGAAAACGAAAAGAGCGATGTTCTGGATGCTGCCCTGATTGTGGCCGCGCAGAAGGTCGAACACTACGAAATGGCCGCTTATGGCTCTGTCCGCACCTACGCGAATTTGATGGGCTATAAGGATGCCGCTAAACTGCTCCAAACCACCCTCGACGAAGAAGGTGCAACGGATGAAAAGCTGACCCGTATGGCGCAAAGTTTGAACGTCGAAGCAATGGCCTAAGTACAGGCGAAATACAAAGGGGTGGTAGGGTGCTATCACCCCTTTTTCATTTAAGAAGGAGACTCATAGATGACCCAGGAAAAAATCGTTAACCCACCACAGCAGCAGTCCCAACAGCCCGGCATTGAATCGAAAATGCGACCCCGCCCCGAATTTGACGATTCAAAATATATTGGAAGCTGCAAACTAAATAACAAGGTAGCGCTCATTACGGGCGGTGACAGTGGTATCGGGCGGGCAGTGGCCGTCTTTTTTGCCAGAGAATGTGCAGATGTGGCGATTGTTTATTTAAATGAACACAAAGACGCGGAAGAAACCAAACGGCTGGTAGAAGCGGAAGGACGGCGCTGCCTGCTAATTGCAGGAGATATAGGGGATGAACAGTTTTGTAAAGAAGCTGTTGAAAGAACCGTCCGCGAATTTCAGGGACTGGATATTCTGGTCAATAACGCGGCTGAACAACACCCGCAGGAAAGCATTCTCGATATTACGTCCGAACAACTGGAACGCACATTCCGCACCAATATTTTCTCTTTCTTTTACATGACCAAAGCCGCCCTACCACACCTGAAACAGGGCAGCACCATTATCAACACGACCTCTGTCACTGCCTATCGTGGCAGTGCTGGCCTGCTGGATTATTCCGCTACCAAAGGCGCAATTGTTGCCTTTACCCGTTCACTTTCCGGCCAGTTGGTAGAGCAGGGGATTCGGGTGAACGCGGTTGCGCCCGGCCCCATCTGGACGCCCCTGATTCCCGCGACGTTTCCGGCGGAAAAGGTCGCTAAATTTGGGTCGGATGTGCCGATGGGACGCCCCGGCCAGCCGGAAGAAGTCGCGCCGTGTTACGTGTTTTTAGCGTCGGATGACTCATCGTATATCACGGGTCAGGTGCTGCACCCGAACGGCGGCGAAATCCTCAACACCTGATGTTTGTACAAATGGTACAGATGACGGATGAAAAAAATCCGGTACACTGTGTCCTGAAAGAGGAAAAATAGATGCGTATCTTTTTTATTATTCCCTGCTGCTGTTGTGCTTGCCCATTCTGGCGGGGATAGATGCTGCATCTTGTCTAAACTTGGATGTAAAAATCCCCGCCTGAGTGTGGGGATTTTTTATTTTGGGGAGGATATATCCATGACCTGTTTTTGCTGCTGTTGTTGTTTTTCCAGACTGAAAACGAGTCATGGGGTGTCATTTTAAACCTTTTGAGGATGCCATTTGTCACGAACCCCGGACTCCAGCGCCGGGGTTTTTTATTTTATGAAGGGGTGTAGTGCATGAGCAAATTAAGTGTTGAGGACATCAAAATACAGAGTCGGGGGTTGCTTGGACCGCTGGATGAAGAACTGCTCAACAGCGATGCTTATCTGACGGAAGCTGCCAAACAAATCTCCAAATTTCACGGGATCTACCAGCAGCAGAATCGGGATGCCCGTAAGCAGGAAGCGAAACAGTGGAGTTTTATGATTCGCACCCGAATCCCCGGCGGGCAGCTAACCGGACAGCAGTATCTGGCGCTGGATGCACTGGCTTCAGAATATGCCAACGATACCCTGCGCCTCACCACCCGCCAGACGATTCAATTTCATGGGGTGATCAAACACGATTTAAAAAATACGATTCGCCGCATCAAC
Organism: uncultured Anaerolineae bacterium; assembly: GCA_964557285.1. GTDB lineage: Bacteria > Chloroflexota > Anaerolineae > Aggregatilineales > J027 > SB15. The sequence goes on from CAZKZS010000001.1 coordinate 44,227, forward strand.
CATGCCCTTTTAACGACCATCGGCGCGTGTGGAGATATTGTGCGGAATGTGGTAGCCTGCCCCGCCCCGACCACAAATCCGCAGCGTTTAGCGGTGCAGGAGTTCGCCAGCAAGCTCTCCGCCGCGCTGACTCCGCAGACCAAAGCCTATCATCAAATCTGGCTGGAAGATGAGCCGATGGTGCTGGAAGAACCGGTAGATGAGCCGCTTTATGGCAGTACCTTCCTGCCGCGCAAATTTAAAATAGGGATTGCCTTTCCGGGGGATAATTGTGTGGATGTGTTCACCAATGACGTGGGGCTGGTGGCGCTGTTTGATGCTGATGACCGTCTGGAAGGCTTTAATCTGCTGGTGGGCGGCGGCATGGGGCTGACCCATAACAATGAAGAAACAATTGCACGGCTGGCTGATGGGATTGGGTTTATCACACCGGAACAGGTCATTGAAGCCGTGTCCGCCGTTGTAACCATTCATCGGGATTATGGAGATCGCACAAATCGCAAACATGCCCGTTTGAAGTATATTTTGCATGACTGGGGTGTGGAACGTTTTACGGAAGTGCTGCGCGAACGTTTATCTTTTGAACTGTTGCCCGCCCGTCTGATGCCAGCCTTTGAACTGCATGACCATCTGGGCTGGCATGAGCAGGGAGATGGCAGGTTTTATCTGGGGCTGCCGATTGAAAATGGCCGGATTGCCGATTGGGAAAATGTGCGCCTGAGAACCGGACTGCGGGAAATAATCGGGCAGTATCATTTGCCTGTCCGCCTGACCGCCCAGCAAAACCTGATTCTGGTGGATATCCAGCCGGAACATCGGGCTGAAATTGAAGCCATTTTAGCCGTGCATCGTATTAAAACAGTGGAGCAGTTTTCCGGCGCACGGCGGTATGGAATGGCCTGCCCCGCGCTGCCGACCTGCGGGCTGGCAATTACAGAAGCGGAACGGGTTTTACCGCAAGTTCTGGATGAATTGGAAATCGTGTTGGCGGAACTGGGGCTGCTGGATGACCCCATTTCGATTCGTATGACCGGCTGCCCGAATGGATGCGCCCGCCCATATGTAGCAGAAATCGCTTTTGTGGGGCGTTCACTGGAAAAATACAAACTGTATCTGGGGGGGAATCTGGTTGGCACGCGGCTGGCCGAACCCTTTTTAGATTTAGTGCCTGTTCAAGCCCTGATTCCGACGCTGCGCCCGCTTTTGACCCATTACCGCGATAGCCGCCGCGAAGGGGAATCCTTTGGGGATTTTTGCCAGCGTGTCGGGTTTGACCGTCTGCACGCCGTTTATGCGGCTGTCCACGAAACGGCTGCCGATTAGTGATTTTCGTCACAATCTGAAATGAGCAGGGTTTTTATTCTGAAGGAAAAGAATGAGGAATTGATGGAGAATCTTGCTGAACGCTCTGCCGCCTTTGAATCCGCCCACCCGCAGGAGATTTTACAGTGGGCGGCGGCAGCCTATCGCGGGAAGCTGGCTGTAGTGACCAGCTTCCAGATTACGGGTATTGTCACGCTGCACATGCTGAGCAAAATATCGCCCGAAACCCCTGTTTTAACGCTGGATACCGGCTTACTTTTTCCGGAAACGCTGCGCCTGATCACTGAACTGGAATCCAGATTAAGTATCCAGATTACCCGCATTACACCCGAATTAACTGTTGAAGCCCAGAATGAAACCTATGGCATCGGGTTGTGGGAACATGAACCTGCCCTGTGCTGCTATCTGCGAAAGGTGCTGCCCCTGCAAAACACCATGCACAGTTACGACGCCTGGATTACCGGACTGCGGCGTGACCAATCCAGCCGACGGGCGAATGTGCCAATTGTTAGCTGGGATGACCAGCATCAGGCGGTCAAAATTACCCCTTTTGCCACCTGGACAGAAGAAATGCTCTGGACATATATTCATGCCTACGATTTGCCCTATAATAGCCTTCATGACCGGGGGTATCCCAGTATCGGGTGTTTCCCCTGCACACGGGCAGTTGAACAGGGAGAAGATAAACGCGCTGGACGCTGGTCGGGGCATAACAAAACTGAATGTGGAATCCATTTTTCAACGGTAGGGGCAGATTAATGTTGTCTGCCGCGACCAAATCCGTAGGGCGGGTGCAGGTGATGAGTTTGATTCAGCTTATCGCCAGCCTGCTGCTTTTTGTCATGATGCTTTCACTGGTCAAGGAGGGCATTGTCGTTTTAGCGCCTACCCTGCAATATACCGACAACGGGGTTTTAGGGGGGGTGGGGGTCGGCTGGCTGGTCGCCATGCTGACGCTGAACGGGTCGGCGGTGGCGGCGACGGCGGTGGCCCTGTTTAACGCCGATGTGATTACCGTGAATACAGGATTTGGCATGATTCACGGGTCGCGTCTGGGGGCCGGATTCATGGTGCTGCTGCTGGGTGTGCTGTACCAGATGCGCGGGGCGAAGCGCAAAGACGCACTCAGCACAGGGGTACAAACCCTGCTGGTTGCCCAAACGATTCATCTTCCTGCTTTTATCATTGGTTATCTGCTGCTGCGGCATTTTGGCGTGCCGGAAATCCCTATTACCCGAATTGTCGTCGGTACATCCGTTCTCGAATTTTTCCTAAACGAGCCTCTCGCGGTCATTAAATCAGTTTTGCCGGGCTGGATGCTGCTGCCTGTAGGATTTATCGGGCTAATTTACAGTTTTACCCTGTTCGACAAAGCCATTAAATCGGCGGTTGCCTATCAGGATGCTTCCCTGTTTGAACGGCTGCCGGACTGGTTTTATTATCCGGTCACGCTGTTTCTGATAGGGCTGCTGGTCACAGCAGTAACATTATCAGTATCAATTTCGCTGGCGCTGCTGACCCCGTTAATTGCACGCGGCATTTTGCATCATCGCTACGCGCTGCCCTATATCATGGGGGCGGGGGTATCGACCTTCATTGATACCTATTTTGCAGCCAGTTTGTTGCAGGATGAAGCCGGACAGGGCATGGTGCTGATGGTGGCGGGATGGGTCGCGCTGGTGTCTTTGCTGGTGCTTCTGCTGGCTTATCCCATCTATGAACGCTTTATCGAATGGGCGGCGGATTTTCTGCTGGAACATCAGGCAGCGATGAATCTGTATCTGGCAGCCCTGTTTTTGCTGCCGCTTCTGTTTATCTTCGGGGGCCTGTGATGGGTATTCCGGTGGTGCTGAATCTGGAAAAGCGGCGCTGTGTGATTGTGGGCGGCGGCAGTGTGGGCATCCGGCAGGCCAAAAAATGTCTGCAAGCAGGCGCGGAGGTGTTTATCATCAGCCCGTCGCTGGCGGAAGAAATTTCAGGCATCCAGCATCTTCAAGCCCGCTATGAACGTGACCTCATGCTGAATTTAAAACCGTTTCTGGTGGCGGCGGCTACCAATCATCCTCAGGTCAACGCGCAAATTGTGACCGATGCACAGCAGGCCAATCTGCTGACCATGCGGCTCGACAGCCCGAATGAGGCCGATGTCAAAGGACTGATGGCTGTTGAGGTGGGGGATTTTCAGATCATGGCTGCCAGTGGAACACCGCTTTTATCACGCTATCTGCTGGACAAATTTGCTACCCATCTTACGCCGGAACTGGTGATTTTTGCGGGCTGGTTAAAAGTGCTGCGCCCGCACGTCAGAAAATCCATCCCTGACCAGAAGGAACGTGTCGCGCTGTGGGAGCGCATTTTTCACAGCCCGATGATGACCCATGTGGAAGCCGGAGATTTATCCACCGCCCGAAGCGAATTAACCGCGAGTCTAGGTGCGGAACTGGCAGCGCATTTGCCGGAAGTGGAAACATGAAACGGGCGCTGGTCGTGGCGGCACATGGGTCGCATTACCATGCGGGTACGGCGCTGCCTGCATGGGCTTGTGTGGATAAGATTCGCCAGTTGGCACGCTTTGATGAAGTCACCGCCGCATTCTGGAAAGAACAGCCGTCTTTCAGCACGGTTTTAGAGGGTTTGCGCTCTCAACATATTACCGTTGTGCCGTTGTTCAGCAGCGACGGCTATTTTAGCCAGTCAGTGTTACCCGCCGAACTTCAGCCGCGTCAGGATCAAACGGTCAAAATCACGGAGGCAGCAGGCAGCAGCCGTTTTTTTGTGGAGGTGGTGGCGGCACGGATTCGGGCGGCGCTGCTCAAAGCGGATTTTTTGCCCTCTGAAACGGCGGTGGTTATCGTCGGGCATGGCACACCGCGTCATGCCGATAGCAGCCGCACGACTGAGTTTCAGGCGGAACAACTGGCTAAAAATTTTGCCGAAGTCCATACCGCCTATCTTGATGAGTCCCCTTATGTCGCCGACATTTATCTCAGGGTAACAGTACCCAATATAGTGATTGTGCCGTTTTTTATCGCCGAAGGGCTGCATACACAAAAAGATATTCCTCAGGCGCTGGGGCTATCCAACCCGCTTTATGAGCCGCAGGTTATCCAGCATCGCCGGGTGCTATACACCCCGCCGGTGGGTCTGGATGAAAATTTGTACCAGGTGGTGCTGGTGTTGGCTGCCCTCACCCACGAGAGAGCGGGAATAAAAGCCCCTCTCCCTTTATGGGGGAGGGGTTTGGGGTGGGGGAGTAAAACCGTCTCTATCGGCCAAATTTCACTCCTTCGCCCCGATTACCTTTGCCATGTGGACGACATCCATCAAACCGACCTTGAAATTTTAGACTCGCCGGAAGCGGTACGGGCAAAACTCCGTTTGACCGATGCAGGCCAGTTTCGTCCTCTGGCAACCAGCCGCGACCTGCCGCACGGCTGGAAAATCCCCACGCCGGACGCGGTACATCGAGAAGCCGCCCTGCAAATGATTTATCCGGGGGTGTGGAAAGTGGAAAGAATCCGTTCTCCGCGTGAGGTGGGGCTGCGGCAGAAGGGTAAATATCGGTCAGTGGCAGACTTATCCCCCGAAAAAATGGACTCGGTGGTGCAAAAAGTCTGTTCGTCCTGCATCCGGTTTCCGTCATGGCACTATAACAATATAGCGCCTGTGCCGGGGTGCATCGAGCCGTGCAGTATGTGGTTGGAGGAGGCCATATGACCGTTTATCTGGTCGGGGCGGGGCCGGGGGATGCGGGTTTAATCACCGTGCGCGGGCAGGCACTTTTGCAGGCCGCCGATGTCATTTTGTATGACCGTCTGGTTGCGGCAGAACTGCTGCTGCTGGCAAAACCGGAGGCGCTGCTGGTCAACGTGGGCAAAAATCCATATGGCGAAAGGGTTTCCCAGGAACACATTCATGATTTACTGGTGGCCTATGGGCGTGAAAAACCCTGTGTCGTGCGGCTGAAGGGCGGCGACCCGTTTGTATTTGGGCGCGGCGGGGAAGAAATATTGGCCTGTCAGCAGGCAGGGATTCCGGTGGAAGTGGTGCCGGGGGTCAGCAGCGCGATCGCTGTTCCAGCGTATGCCGGGATTCCGGTCACACACCGCGCACTCAGCACCTCATTCACCGTCATTACAGGCCATGAACGTAACGGTTGCTCAACCCTGAATTATGAAGTGCTGGCGCAACTGGATACGCTGGTTTTCCTGATGGGGGTGAAACATCTGCCGGAAATTACGACATCGCTGATATTACATGGACGCGCACCGGATACTCCCGTTGCATGTATCGAATCGGGAACATATGCCCATCAGCGCACGGTGCGCGGCACGCTGGCGACCATCACCGAAATTGCCCACGACCTCAAACCCCCTTCGATTACTGTAGTGGGGGAGGTTGCTGGCCTTCATCTGGACTGGTACAAATGAGCATATTCAGACAAAAGGAAAATCGCTGATGAAAAAACTCGCGCTGGTAATCGTGATTCTGCTGATGAGTTCCGGCGTTTTCGCTCAGGAAGATGAGTGTTTTCAAAAAGGCGGCACATGGGATGCCGCACTGGAAAAATGTGTGCTGAAGGGCAGTCTGGAAATCAACATTTCCTATCCGCTTTCCGCCACAGAAAATGAATTTGTAGCGCAAACCGTGGATGCCTTTATCGAGCAGCAAAAAACCCAGTTCCTCCAATTTTTTGCTGAAGGGGGATTCTATGCTGGTGTGCCGGCCCCCTGGGGACTGTGGATTGACTATGAGGAATATCAGTTTTCCGAGTCGGTTATCAGCCTGAAATTTATCATTTCAGATTACACGGGCGGGGCGCATCCCAATACCTATTTCCAGACCTACACGTTTGATTTAGCACAGGAAACGGTGATTGGGTTTGAGGATTTATTTCTGGAAGGCGCGAATCCGCTGGCGACGATTGCGCCTCTTGCCCAGCAGCAGTTAACGGAAACAATGGGCGAATTTGCTGACCCGCAGTGGATTACCGAAGGCACGGGCGAAAATCCAGCTAACTATCAATCCTTTGTGCTGACCGAAGACTCGTTGATTGTGTTGTTCCCGCCCTATCAGGTAGCGGCCTATGCGGCGGGGCCGCAGCAGGTTGAAATCCCGCTTGCCGACCTGAGCGCCATTCTGAAGCCCGAATTTGTGAAGTAATTTTCTGTAGGGCGGACCCGTAGGGGCAGGAACAAGCGAACCTTGTGAGCGATGCCTGCCCTTTCCGTAGGGGCAGGTGTTAAGGGTCGTTAGTAGGGACACGGCACTGCCGTGTCCCTACGCCATCTTACCCGTTTTTGCTTAAAAATCCTTCACCACCGGAATAATCTCCCTGCCGAAAATTTCCAGGGGTGTGATGTCATACACGTTGGTCATGTTAAAAATGGCATGGGTAAAGCCCATATCGGCCAGACGGCGGCAGCGTTCAATAATTCCCTGTGCAGTGTCCTGCCCGTCGGCCAGTGTCACCGTGCCAAGACTGGTTTTTTCAATCTCATCGTAGCTGCGCCCCAGCCGTTCACAGTGGTCTTTAAGGGTTTCCAGCGATTCGGCCATGTTAGCCAGGCCAGCGCCTTCAAAAATATTACAGGCGTCGGCATACTGCGCGACCATTCGCAGGGTTTTATTCGGTCCGCTGCCGCCAATCAGCAGCCGGGGGCGCGGCTGGCTGAGGGGGGCTGGATTGTTGGTCATTTTGGGCGCGTGAAAATGTCGGCCTTCGTAGCTGGATTCGATTCCGCCGCCCCATAACTGCTGCGACATTTGCAGGGTTTCTTCCAGCAGTTCAAACCGGTTTCTGGTCGTGGGGTAGGGGATGCCGAATCCTTTGGCTTCCCCTTCATACCACGCAGCCCCGACTCCAAAATAGGCACGTCCGCCAGAAACAATATCCAGCGTGCTGACGGTTTTCAGAAGCACCGACGGATGACGGTAAATGATGCCTGTCACCATCGTTCCCAGATACACTTTTTCGGTCACGCCCGCCAGAAAAGCAAGCGCGGTATAACCTTCTAGCATCGGGTCTTGATAAGATTCTCCGAATAACCCCTGAATCTGATAAAAATGATCCATCACCCACATGCTGTAAAACCCTGCATCTTCGGCGGTTCTGGCGATGGTCATCAATGTGGGACGAATGGCGGCTGTCCCCCCCGGAAATTTAAATGAGGGTATCTGTAATCCTACGTGCATGGTGAATAAGCTCCTATGAACAAAAGTGGGGAATATCCTTTTTGACACACCCTAAATTGGGTAACAGGATTGTTACCCGAAGAATAGATTGTAGGGGGCTTCAGAGGCCGTGTCGAAAAAACCGGAAAAAAGACTAGGCTTCGCGGATTTGCCCGTTTTCCAGATACCAGAGTTTGGTAGCGATACGGTCAATAAACCATCGGTCATGGGATACCGCAATCAGCGCCCCTTCAAACGTCTTGAGTTCATTTTCCAGCGCTTCAATGCTGGTCAAATCCAGATGGTTGGTCGGTTCGTCTAACAGCAGCACATTCGCCCGGGATGCAATCAGGCTGGCGATTTGCAGCTTGCGGCGCTGCCCCACGCTCAGCGCATAAACTTTTCGCTCCCCAAGCATCGAGTCGGAAAATAGCCCCGTGCGGTGAAGCTGTGCCAGCAAATTGCGTTCCGAACCAATGGCTTCTTCGCGGTAGGTTTCCAGCACCGACCTGTTGAGATTCAGGGTATCCTGTTCCTGGTCAAGGTATCCGAGTCGTGCGCCGGAAGAAATGTTCACCAGTCCTTCGTCCGGCTGAAGATAACCCATGATGATATTGAGCAGAGTCGTTTTGCCTGTGCCGTTCGGGGCAAGCAGCACGATTCGATCTCCGTTTTCCACGACCGCGCTCAGATTCCGCAAAATAGACCGTTCGCCGTACCTTTTGCTGATATTTTCCAGGCGAATCGGCTGTTCGCTGGGCAGGGGAAGCGGGTCAAAGTTAAACCCGATACGCCAGGGACGGGTTGGACGCCGGATGTCCTCATCTTCCAGCACCGCCAGACGTTGTTTGGCATCCCGAATCACCTTACTTCGGGTGGCTTCTGCGGTAGCGATTTTGCCATTCAGGATAAATTTATCGTTATCCGTATGTGTCGATTTGCGGCCTGTGGAATGGGCTTGAATTTTCATCAGCCGTTGCAGCCGTTTAACTTCTTCGCGGTGCGCTTCATAGGCCGCCAGGTCTTTTTGATACTGCCGTTCGCGCTCCGCCAGATAATCATCGTAGTTGCCGTGATACATCGTCGCGCTGTGAGTCAGGGGAGAGAGTTCGATAATTTTGTTGACCACTTTGTTAATAAAACGGCGGTCATGCGAAATCACCAGCAGCGCATTTTGATAACCGGCAAGATACTCTTCCAGCCATTCCATCGCCTCAAAGTCCAGATGGTTGGTCGGCTCATCCAGAATGAGTAAATCCGGCGAACGTAAGAGCAGCGCTGCCATCGCCACACGGGTTTTTTCCCCGCCGCTTAACGAGCCGATGAACCTGTCGGTATCCAGATGGGCGATTTTTAAACCCGTGAATACCTGCGCCATGCGGTAATCAAGGTCATACCCGCCCCGCCGTAAAAATTCATCCTGCAACTCGCCGTAGCGGTCTAAAATCGTGCTGTCCACTGCGGCGGCGGACATCTGCTGCTCAAGCGCCTGCATTTCCAGACGCATCCGGTCAAGGTCGCCCGTGGCCCGTTCCACATACTGCTGCACAGAAAGGTGATATTCGCTGGTCACTTCCTGCGGCAGGTAGCCGACTTCCGCGCTGAGTTGAATCGTCCCCGCGTCGTAACTTTCCTGACCTAAAATAATGCGGCACAGAGTCGTTTTGCCGACTCCATTTTCCCCGACCAGCGCGGCGCGGTCCGTCCGGTTCAGCAGAAAAGACACCTCATCAAGAATCACACGGGCGCCAAAGGATTTTTTCAGGTGGGAAATATTGAGGATTTGTTCAGACACAGCAAATTTCCTTTCAGTAACCAGGGAATACGACACTTGGGCGGGGAGGCCGCCTAATCGGAACGTCGTAAAGGAGTCAGATGGTTACTGAATGAACATGAATTTGCTGCTGTCTCCTACTTATTAGAGCTATGGTATTAAACTTTGGGGCGGCTGTCAATTAGCGAAAATGGGTACGAACACTGCGAACATAACCACGCTGAGCGCTGCGGGCAGCTTCAATCGTGATAAATGCGTTGGGGTCAACTTCGCGTGCCTGCTCAATCACCTGATGCGCGTCCTGACGTAACACCACACTCATCAGCATTTTGACAATACCCTGCCGCCCTTCGCCTTCGGCTTCCGTCACCCCGAACCCCGCCTCCCGCAGCTTGACCGCAATTTCATGCCCCTGGTCAATGCTGATGATATTCACTGTGACATATCCTGTCACAAACTTTTCCTCAATGAGAATCCCTACATAGCCGCCCACCGCGAATCCGGCGGCGTAAGTAATCATTTTGGGGATATTTTCAAGGTCGGTCAGCACTTTTCCGGCAGCATAGGCAAAAATCAGCGATTCGATAAAAGCCAGCACCAGCGATAAATTACGGCGTCCATTGGCGGTCACAATCATTCGCACCGTGCCGATGGCATTGTTCAGAACACGCAAGGCAAAAAGCAGAATTAAAAAAAGGGCTTCTTCAAGGCTCATCACATTTTCCTCGCCGCATCCAGCAGACGCTCATAGACCGTTTGCTCCTCAATGGTGATGAAGGCTCTGGGGTGAATATCTTCCACTAATTTTATCAAATGATGGGTGCGCTGGCGCTCGACAATGCTGTGCAGCAGAGTCACAAGCCCCTGTTTGCCCGTGCCTAAGGTCTGGGTAACAGGATAGCCTTCACTCCGCAGAGCAGCCGCGATTTTATCACCACCATTTGGCACGATAATTTTAATGCGAACATGCCCGATTACCAAACGCTCCTCTATGACCATGCCCGCGTAGCTGCCCGCCGATGTTCCCAGACAGTAGGCCAGAATCAGCGGCCAGGCATTCAGGTCATCCAGCACGCGGGCAAAACTGTAGGCAAAGGTGAATGATTCCACAAACGCAATGGCCGTTCCCAGGTTGCGCCGCCCCCGCAGCGTGACAATCAGCCTGACGGTGTACAGCACGTTCACCGCCAGGGTCATCAGGAAAATAAAAATCGCCTGTGCCAGCATAACTTACCGCAGAATTTCCCATTCCCCGCCCAGACGGTCACAGGGCGCTCTAGCAATATCTTCACGCAGCACCAGCGTGTACTGATAGAGAGAATCGATGTGATATTCCCCGGGCGCACGTTTAAATTGACCGTTTTCCATCGTCCCATCGGAAAGATATTCCCATCGGGTGGTGTGCATCGTTTCGGAAGTCAGCGCCCATCCCAGTGCTTCCCGCACATCCCGATTTTCCCGCCAGATTTTGCCAAATCCCCGAATCGGCTGGCTGGGAATAGCACCGGGTAAACTGGAAGTGGTCGTGATATTGGCCGGAGGGTCAAAAGCTGGGTCACGTTCGACCATCCCTTCAACAAAGGTATCGTTAAAACATTCCCATGTACCGCCCCAGGGGTCAACTTCCTCACCCACCAGCACCCACACCTGACGAATCGGCTCAATCCATATCATGCGTCCATGCTCAAAAACCTGTTCCACAATCACCACGCTGTACACCTCCGGCGTTGGGAATCCGGCGGGTAGCGGCGTCGGTGTGCGGGTCGGAGTTGAGGTCGGCGGGCTGGTCACGGTGGGCAGGGGGGTTGATGTGGCCGCCGGACGCTGCGGTTCAGTCGGCACAATCGCCACCTGAGTCGGTGTGGCTTCAGGAGCAGGCTGAATCTGGGTGCTGGCAACCCATCCGGTCAGGTCCTCATATTCAACAGAATAAAACACAATGCCAATGCGATTGGGTTCGGTTTGGGCGGTGATGTTCACTTCAGCAGAAAGCGGCAGTTCGCCAAGCACCTCCGCATCCATATTCGGCTCAGCCAGCACCACCGCCCCTTCCACCAGCACGCGCCCCTTTTCAATCGGGGCGGAGGTTTCGGTAGCGGTTAGCGTAGGGGTCGTTGAAGCGGGCATTTGAGTCGGTGTGGCCGTCACATTCAGCCCTACCTGGGTTTGCAGCGCTTCAATGGTCATCTGCTGCGCTTCAATAGTCGGCTCGTTAGTAATCACAACCTGTACCGTGCGGCGCGGTGTTTCTTCATCATCGTTTGAACAGGCCGCAGCAAAAACAGTAAACAGGGCAAGTAAAATGAGTAAGCGTTTTAAAAACATAGGCGCTCCTTTGCCAGAGGGGATTGTAGGCAGGTTTGAGGGCGGCTTCAAGGGCTTGTCAGGCGGACGTAGGTTCGAGGTATTTCAGCGCCGTATAGGTTTCCACGTCCATATGATTTTTTTGCCAGAAGTTGGTGGGCAGTCCCATCTTGTGGCACAGCGCCCCCAGAAAATCCTCCGGCCTTGTGATACGCTCCCAGACCTGTGGTAAGAATGTACCTGTGCGAGCGCCATAACGCAAGATGACCCCATCCACTCCCGGCCGCAGCCGGGAGAGCAGTTGGCGGCTGTTAGCATACTCTAAAGGCTGCGGGGGCGTCAGGACGCTGATTTCAATAAGAATATGCGGCACTTCCTCAGGGGTGACAGGCAAAAAGCGCGGATCATGTACCGCCGATTGATAGGTGCTGTAGACCACTTCCTGACAAAGCGGCATCCGTGCCATCACCGTACCAATACACCCCCGCAGACGCCCATCCATCATCAGCGTAATAAAACAGGCGCGGGGTTCGGCCAGGGCAGCCGGAAACTGCTCCGGTTCGGGTAGGGGATACAGCTTTCCTTCCCCCGCCGCGACAAGCGCCCGTCTTGATAATTGCAGCAGGACGCTTATTTCTTCACTCGAGTACATCTCCAAGTTGTCGGTAGGCACGGTTATAATATAGTAGCGGCTGCTGGATGGCTTCCCCTGAGCCGGAGGCAGCGACCACCTCTCCTACAAATATGTGATGTGTACTTCCATCATACACCGCATGGAGTTTGCAGTCCAACCACCCCATGGCATCGGACAAAATTGGCGATCCGGTCACGGCATATTCCACCGCCAGACCGTCGAATCGGTTGGCTTCCGGTGACATTTCCGGGCCGAATCCGGCAAAGAGGTTAGAAATTTCAAGGTGCTGTTCTCCCAGCATAGACACCGAAAACGCGCGGCTGGCGAGAATCGCATCGGCGGTTTCTTTATCTTTTTGCAGGCAGACCAGGATTAAGGGCGGCTCAAGGGTGACGGAGGTAAACGAACTGACGGTCATGCCGCGTTGCATATTTTCATGCTGTGCGCTGACAATTGTCACGCCAGTTGCCCATAAACGCATGGTTTGACGAAGTTTCTGGTCGAGAGTCATGGTGGCCTTGTGTCCAATTTTCAGAATAGGGTTACAAGGGTTATGCGGCTTAAAAGTCCGTGGAGATAGCTTACTACCAGTGTCGCCTCCGTAGGACACGGCATTGCCGTGTCCCTGCTGCATCAACCCTTGTATTGGAGAGATTTTAGCTGTGGATGCCTAAAACTCGTAAAATTCCGGGGGTGATATGGGTTAAATCACTGAAGCCCTGCGCGAAAAGTTCCCGCCCCTGCCCAATCGCTATCGTCGGCACTTTGTTGCGGGTATGGTTGCGTTCATCCATGGCTTCCATGTTGCCATGATCAGAAGTGAGGACAATCAGCCCGTCCGTGTCCTGCCAGTGGGAAAGCAGTCCGGCCAGCACGCGGTCCGTCAGCTCCATAAATTCAACGGCTTCCCGCATCCTCGCCCGATGTCCAAACTCATCGGTCAGCCAGGTGCTGAACATGGAAAAATCGCGCTGTTTACCAAGCTCCGCCAGCAGTTTTCCGGCCGCTTCGGGTTCGTAAATCGGTGCGTCCGGGTAGCCCAGATGTTCAACCCATCCCCTGCCGGTCCAATCCGGCGAGATAGCGCGATGCTGGTAATAATCCTGGTCATTGAGGAGATCGAGTCCGGCGGCCAGCACCGCATACTGAACACTGGACGGCAGCCGCCTACCATTTTGGATGACTTCAAACAGGCGCGGCGGGTGCGGATTGATGAGGGCAGCGCTGCGGCCTGTTTTTTGGAGCGTAATAAACAGGTTATCCCTATCCAGAATATCCCGAATCGCTTTGTTGGGTTTGGGGCCGTAATGTTCGCCAATTTCGCGGGGAATATTGCGTCCGGTCAAAATGGCGGCCTGACCGCTTCCACTGGCGGGCTTATTTTTATGGACTCCCAGTTCAGCATCCGTCGGTATAAAAATTGCCCGTTCGGTTTCGATGCGCGGAGTCTCACGCAGCCAGCGCTGACCGCCCGTTAGAGCGTGCAGAGTAGGGGTGTTCATGACAGCAAAGGGATTGGTTTCCGGGTTGTTATCCCCCAGCCCTATCCCATCTATAAAAATCAGAATCACGGACATGGGACGCATTGTAATGGAATCAGAGCAGAATTTCTAACGGGAAATTGGGCGGATGCGGCAGTTTTCATGTTATGATGAAGGCAATGCATATTAACTAATATTGCAGAATGTTCTTTAAAAACAGGAAAGGAGTTGGCGATGCACGTTTCCGTCACGAGATATAAAGCGTATACCCGTGACACCATTCATACGCTCGCGCAGTATCAAACACTTTCACCCGAACTTCAGTTTGATATTCAAGTGGTTTCTGCCGTTTTGCCCTTTCGTGTCAATCCATACGTTGTAAATGAACTGATTGATTGGCGGTATGTTCCCGACGACCCGATGTATCAGTTGACCTTTCCGCAGAAGGGGATGCTGGCTTCCAGAGATTACGCGGCAGTGGCGGATTTAATCAAAAAGGATGCCCCCAAAGAGCAACTGCAAGCGGTTGTCAATCAAATTCGCCTGCGCTTAAACCCACACCCTGCCGGACAAATCCAGCACAATGTGCCTGTTATGGACGACGAACCTATTCCGGGTGTGCAGCACAAATATCATGAAACCGTGCTGTTTTTTCCGGGCGCCGGACAAACCTGCCATGCCTATTGTTCATATTGTTTCCGTTGGGCGCAGTTTGTGGGGCTGGAAGACCTTAAGTTTGCTGCGAAGGAAGCGGGTCAGCTTGCGGAATATCTGAAACGGCATCCTGAAGTCACGGATGTCCTTTTTACGGGCGGCGACCCGGCCATCATGAAAACACGGGTCATGGAACGTTACCTTGAACCCCTTTTGTCCCCCGAACTGGCGCATCTTCATACGCTGCGGATTGGGACTAAAGCGCTGGCCTACTGGCCGCAGCGATTTGTCACGGATGAGGATGCCGACGACTTGCTGCGCCTGCTAGAACGGGTAATTTCCACCGGACGGCATGTAGCGATTATGGCGCATTTTAGCCTGCCGCGTGAACTCAATACCCCTATCGCACGGGAAGCTGTCCGGCGGCTGCGAGATATTGGCTGCGAAATTCGGATGCAAGCGCCCGTGGTACGCCATGTGAATGATGACTCCCAGCGCTGGGCGCGGCTGTGGCGGGAGGGGGTTCGCATGGGGATGCTCCCGTATTATATGTTTGTGCTTCGGGATACGGGTGCAAAAAATTACTATGATGTGACTCTGAACGATGCCCTGCATATTTTTCAGGGGGCGTATCGTAAGTTATCCGGTCTGGGGCGGACAGTACGGGGGCCGGTCATGTCCATCACGCCGGGAAAAGTGCTGATTCACGGCCTTGCCACTGTGGACGGTCATCGGGCTTTTGTGCTGTCGTTTATTCAGGCACGCAACCCGGAATGGGTCGGGCGGCCATTTTTTGCCCATTACGACCCTGATGCTAGCTGGTTTTATGATTTAAAACCCCTGCCGGGACGCACCTGGTTTTTTGCTGAATCTCTGCCTTCTGTCCATCTGGTAGCAGGCTAAAATTCCGACTGCCAAATCGGTGACATTATTCATTAGCAAAATCCGACGAAGTAGGGTAAACCTAGAATGCAAGGGGCATTTGCCCCTTGTTGGGTAACAACAATCAGAAAGTGCGTTTTTTATGGATGTGGGGATTGTAGGTTTTGGCACGTATTTCCCTCCTCAGATTGAAACTGCCGCCGACCTGGTAGACCGCACCAGTATTCCTGAAGCTGTCCTGCGCGACAAAATGGGGATTCACCAGCGCCATGTGGCGGGTGAAAACGATTCCGTCACCCAGATGGCAACCCGCGCTGCCCAAAAAGCGCTGGAAATGGCCGGAGTAACACCGGAACGGGTCAAACTGGTGATTTCACATGGCAGCGAATACAAAGATCATCTGGTATGGAACGCTGCTGCCAAAATTCAGCACAACATTGGCGCGGTTAACGCTTATGCGTTTGAAATGTATGCCCTATGTGCGGGAGCGCCCATCGCCATGAACATGGCACGCGGCATGATGCTGGCCGATGAAGGGCTGGATTATGTGCTGCTGGCGGCGGGCAGCCGTGAAAATGATTTAATCAACTTTCAGAATGAACGTTCGCGGTTCATGTTTAACTTTGGGGCGGGCGGCGGCGCGATGCTGCTGCAACGCGGTGCGACTCAAAACCTGATTTTAGGAGCATCGGCGCTGACCGATGGAAGCCTCTCCGAAACCGTGATTTTAACACCGGAAGCGGTAGCGGAAGGCACGGACGCAGCCATTGGCGATTTGCGCGGACGGCTGGATGTGACCAACGGTGAGTATATGGCGGAACGACTCGGCGCGGTGTCGCTGGATAGTTTTGTGCGGGTTATCCGGGAAGCGGTGGAAAAAAGTCACGCCCGCATGGAGG
Organism: uncultured Anaerolineae bacterium; assembly: GCA_964557285.1. Lineage (GTDB taxonomy): Bacteria > Chloroflexota > Anaerolineae > Aggregatilineales > J027 > SB15. Next base: position 60,352 of record CAZKZS010000001.1, read on the forward strand.
ATGTGCGCTTTTTAGGGATTACCCACATGAAAAAATCGTTTTACCTGCAAATTCTGGAAGCGATTGGGCTGAAACCGGAACAGTCCGTGTACTTGCATGATTACGGCCATGTGCAGAGTGTCGATCAGGTGCTGGCGATTGAGCTTGGGCTGGCTGAAGGCAAAATCAAACCGGGGGATTTAATGGTGCTGGCGGGAGCAGGCACAGGCTACACCTGGAGCGCTGTTGCCGTGAGGTGGGGTTAAAAAATACAGGTTAAAAGGAACTGAATATGATTCTCGCTTCGGACTGGATTGCACATCACGCAGACCGCACGCCGGATAAACTGGCGATGGTTGACCAGGCCACAGGCCGCCGCTTTACGTATGGTGATTTTCATCAGCGCGTGGGAGCGCTGGCTGCCTTTTTACGGGACGAGTGGAATATCGGTTTTGGCGATACAGTTGCCATTCTGGGGAAAAATTCCAGCGATTATTTTGAATTTCAATTTGCCTGTTTCCGCCTGGGCGCGGTGATGCTGCCCCTCAACTGGCGGCTGGCCGAACCCGAACTGCTGTTTATTCTGAACGACGCAAAGCCAAAAGGCTTGGTTTATGACGGTGAATTTGCCAGCCGCGTGCCGCCGCTAATGGCGGGGTCGCCGCTTCAGTGTTGTATGCGTGTAGACGTGGGACAGCCGCCCGCCGATGAAAATCTGGCGTATGAAACTGCCCTGCTGCACACGGGCAAACCCGTCGAAATGTCGCCTAAAATTACCCATGATACCTGTGTCACCATCATGTACACGGCTGGCACAACCGGAAACCCCAAAGGCGTAATTATTACGCAGGGCATGACCTTCTGGAATGTCATTAATATCAGCGGCCCGACGGGATTAAGTTTTCATAGTGTGTATTATGTGCTGCTGCCGACTTTTCACACAGGCGGCCTGAATCTGTACGCCAACCCGATTTTTCACTGGGGCGGCACGAATATCATTGCGCGGGAATTTGATGCTGGCCTCACGCTCAAAATGATCGCTGACCGGGAGGTAGGGCTGACTCACTTTTTTGGCGTGCCAGCTATTTACCTGTTTATGAGCCAGCACCCGGATTTTGAATCGACTGAACTGGCGCATATTGATTCGTGGGGCTGCGGCGGGGCGGCGCTGCCCGTGCCGGTGCTGGAAACCTATGCCCGTCGCGGCGCGATTATTCAGCCCGGCTTTGGCATGACCGAAACCAGCCCCACCGTCTTTTTGATGGCAAAACGCATTACTCTGCAAAAGCCCACATCAGTGGGCAAACCATTGATGCACACCCGCGTTCGTGTGGTCGATGAAAATTTTGAGGATGTGCCGCCTGGTACGGTGGGCGAAGTGGTCATTAGCGGCCCGAACATCACCCCCGGTTATTTGAACCGGCCGGATGCCAACGCCGATAGTTTTACCACCGATGAATATGGGGTGCGCTGGTTACATTCCGGTGATGCCGGAACAATTGATGAGGACGATTGCATTTACATCGTCGACCGCTATAAAGATATGTATATTAGCGGCGGCGAAAATGTGTATCCGGCAGAAGTTGAAAAAGTGATTTTTCAGATTCCGCAGGTGGCCGATGTGGGGGTGATTGGCGTGCCAGATGAACGCTGGGGGGAAACGGGCATGGCGATTATTGTGCTGAAGGCAGGCCAGGAAGTGACGGATGAAGCGGTGTTTGAACACTGTCGCAAAAACCTTGCCAAATACAAAGTGCCAAAATACGTCGCTTACACCGATGCCCTGCCGCGCAACGCCGCCGGAAAAGTCCTGAAACGGGAACTGCGAGCCAGATATACTCAGCAGGAGAAAAAATAATGCCTATCGCAGCAACAAAAACCATCAACCTTTATTATGAAATACACGGCGAGTCCAACCCCGAAACCCTGCTGCTGATTAATGGTGTGGGGCAGTGGCACGCCGCCTGGTGGCGAAATGTGGAAGCACTCGCGCAGTCCTTCCGGGTAGTGACTTTTGATAATCGCGGCATCGGCGATTCCGATAAACCCGACGTAGCCTATACGCTGGAAATGATGGCTGAGGATACCCTTGCCCTGATGGACGCCCTCAACATCGAAAAAACGCACGTTTTAGGCCATTCAATGGGCGGGGGAATCGCGCTGTTTATGGCGAAAAAAGCGCCCGAACGGATGAGCAAAATGATTCTGGCTTCTACGCTGTACTGGGGGCCAAAAGTGGTTATGCCGTCGCCGCGTGCCATGCAGGTACTCATGGACAGGTCGGGCGATCCGGTAGAACTGGTGAAGCGGGGGATACGGATTGCGGCGGCCGACGGGTTTGAAGAACGCGACCCCGAAGGTTTTGCCAGACTCATCGACCTGCGATTTCAAAGCAAACAGCCGCCGGAATTTTATCTTAAACAGAGTCAATCCGGCCTGACATATCTGCAACAGGACCACATTGCCGACTTTACGCCGCCGACTCCGGTGCTGCTGATGGTTGGAGAATGTGATGAGGTCGCGCCGCGTGCCAACAGTGACGCGATTGCGGCAGTGTGGGGGTGTCCGGTGTTTGAAATTCAGGGTGCGGGGCATCTGTTTAACATTGAAAAACCCGCTGAAACCAACGCGGCCATCCTTGAGTTTTTGAAAGCCTGACCATGTACGCACAGATTATCAGTACCGGACGTTACGTTCCCGCCCGTGTTTTGACCAATGCCGAACTGGACCAGATGCTTGGTGAGCCTGTGGGCGAATGGCTCATTCAAAATGTCGGTATTCGGGAACGGCATCTCATGGCCGACGATGAAAATACCTCCGATTTGGCGGTGAATGCAGCACGGGATACGCTGCAAAAGGTCGGTGTTTCGCCGGAACAACTCAATTTAATTATCCTGGCAACCGATACGCCGGATTATATTTCGCCTGGTACGGCGTCGGTGGTGCAGCACAAATTAGGGGCAAAACACGCTGGCACATTTGATATTAACAATGCCTGCGCCGCCTGGGGAACAGGACTCGAAATCGCCAGCCGTTACATTGCGACCGACCCAGATTACCAGTACATTCTCGTCATTGGGGCGTATGGCATGTCCCGCTACGTGGACTGGACGGACAAACGTACCTGTACCCTGTTTGCGGACGGGGCGGGCGCGGTGCTGCTGTGTTCAGGGGATACGCCGGGGTTTTTGGGCGCGAAAATTATCGCGGATGGCAGCTTTCATGATTATATGGGCGTGTTTACGGCTGGCACGGCCAACGTGGAAACCCGCCCCTATCTGCGGATTCAAAAACGCTTCCCGCCGGATACCAATCAGACCCACTGGATTCCCCTGATTCGTGACTTGATGCAAAAAATTCAGCGGCCTGTCAGCGCGATTGACCACATTTATTTTACCCAGTTGAATCTGCGGACCATTGAATTTGTCATGCGGGAACTGGGGCTGCCGATGGAAAAAACGCATACCATTATGGACAAATGGGGGTATACGGGGTCGGCCTGTATGCCGATGGCGCTGGATGACGCGATTGAGCAGGGCAAAAGTCCAAAGGCGGGAGAACTGGTGATTTTTTGTTCCAGTGGGGCGGGCTTCACCATGACCGCAACCGCTTTTTTGTGGGTGTGAACGAGGGAAAAACCTATGTATGTGGGAGATATTTTAGGGCGGAGGAATATTTACAGCCCGCAAGCGCTGGCGGTGGTGGATGCGGGGAAAACTCCCCACTGGCACTTTACCTATGCGGAACTTAACCAGCGTGCCAATCGTTTCGCCAACTGGTTAAAAACCACTGCCGGAGTCCAGAAAGGGGACAGGATAGCGATTCTGGCGCACAACGGGGTAGAGTTTCTGGATGCTTTTTTTGCCTGTGGCAAACTGGGCGCGATTCTCACCTGCTTGAACTGGCGTTTACACTGGCGCGAACTTGAACAGATTATCCAGAAAACCGCGCCGTGTGTGCTGATTTTTTCCCAGGAATTTAACGAAACCGTTCAGCAGTTGCAGGGTGAGGCAACCCCTATCCACCACTGGCTGCATATCGAAGGCAGCGGAGTCGGAGACAGCCAACAGTTTGAAAGCACCCTGTTATCCGCGCCGGATACCCCCGTCAGCACCGACTCGCTCACCGAAGAAGATACGGCCTGCCTGATTTTTACGGGTGGTACAACCGGGCTGCCTAAAGGGGCGCAGGTCAGCTACCGGATGATTGCCTGGAACACCTTAAACACAATTATTCATGATGTGCAGCACGGCGACGTAACCGTGAACGTGTTCCCGATGTTCCATACGGGCGGCCTGCTGGTATATACCACCCCCATGCTGATTCTGGGCGGCACGGTCGTCTTGACCCGTATATTTAACGCGGAGCAGGTTTTAAATCTGCTTCAGGACTACGAAGCGACGATTTTTGGCGGTGTGCCGACCATGTATCAAATGCTGACCACCGCCCCCAACTGGGAAAAAGCAGATTTAAGCAGGCTACGTTTTTGCACCAGTGGTGGCGCTCCCCTGCCTGTTGCGCTGGTGGAAAAATTCCGGTTGGAAAAAGGCGTGCGGTTTAAACAGGGATTCGGCATGTCGGAATTTGGGCCGGGCATTTTTGCCCTGGCGCCAGAAGATGCCATCCGTAAGGCGGGCAGCATCGGGCGGCCTAACTTTTTTGTGGATGCCCGCGTGGTGGATGACAACAACACCCCTCTGCCGCCGAACACCGTTGGCGAACTGGTGCTGAAAGGGCCATCCATGAGTTCGGGATATTACGGCGAACCGGAGGCCAGCGCTGCGGCTGTTGATGAGGATGGCTGGTTTCATACGGGGGATTTAGCCCGTTATGATGAGGAATGGTACTTTTACATCGTTGACCGTAAAAAGGATATGTTTATTAGCGGCGGCGAAAACATCTATCCGGCAGAAATTGAACAGGTGTTGTATCACCATCCGGCGGTACATCTCTGCGCCGTGATTGGCGTGCCGGATGAAAAATGGGGCGAAGTTGGCAAGGCGCTGGTGGTACTCAAACCGGGGCAGGCTGCCCGCCCCGATGAACTGCTGGCGCACCTGCAAGCAAATCTGGCGCGGTACAAAGTGCCTAAGTCGGTTGAAATTGTGGACAGCCTGCCGATTTCCGGCGCGGGAAAAATCGTGAAACACGAACTGCGTGCCAAATATCGGTAAAAAGAAGTGTCATGGAGTTTGGAAAAGTTTGTGCGATTCGTTACAATCGTTCCGACCACACAATAAATCTATTTGACCTACTTAAAGAAGGAGTCTCTAGTGTCAAAGAAAGTTCGTGTACTACTGGTTGTTGTGATGATTTTGACGCTGGTAACGGCGCTGAATGTCTCCAAAGCGCAGGAACCGCTCAAAATTGGGGTGCTGACCGACCAGAGTGGCCCACTTCAGGTCTACGGTTTTGAACAGACCAACGGCTTCGAACTGGGTCTGGAATATGCCACTGGCGGCACGATGGAAGTAGCAGGCCGTCCGATTGAAGTCATTATCCGCGATAACGGCGGCGACAACGATACCGGTCTGGCCGATGCCCGCGAATTGATTGAAAGCGAAGGTGTGGAAATCCTGTTTGGCACCGTTAGCTCCACTGTGACCCTGAGCCTGATTCCGGTAGCCGAAGAATATGACACCATTCTGATGGCCGGTCCTGCTGCGACCCCCGCCGTGACGGGCGACAGCTTCAGCCCGAATGTTTTCCGCGTCTGCCGGAACAGCTTCCATGATGCATTTGCCATTGCCCGCTACGCGCTGGACACCTACGGTTCAAATTACGTCCAGTTAGCGCCAGACAATGCCTTTGGTCAGGGGTCGGCTGGTGCGTTTGATTATGCTTTCCAGGCGCTGGGTGCAACCCCCGTGCGGGATACCATTTACGTGGCGGCAGATACCACCGACTTTACTCCGGCGGCCACCGAACTGCTGGATAGCGGCGCGGATTATGTGGCAATTACCTGGGCAGGCGCGAGCGCGGCTGACCTGTTTAACCAGTTGGGCGACCTGGAAGTGCAGAATGAAATGGGCATTGTCACAGGCTTCAACTCCAACGATGTGATTGCTGCCCTGAATGCGTATCAGGCTGGCACGGTCGGGCTGATTGTTTACCACTACACCCTGCCGCAGAACGAAGTAAATGACTGGCTGGTGGAACAGCACCGTGAACGTTACAACGATGTGCCGGACCTGTTTACCGAATGTGGGTTTGCCACAGCTCAGGCGCTGGTAGCGGCTCTGGAAAAAACCGAAGGCAGCACCCTGCCCGAAGATATGATTCCCGCGCTGGAAGGGCTGACCTTTGAAGGGCCAAAAGGCACTTACACCATTCGCCCCGAAGATCATCAGGCGCTGCTGCCGATGTACGTCGTTGAATTTGCTCACCCCGAAGCGGAAGATTTCGCTTACTACGAACTGCTGGCCGAAGTGATGCCGGAAGATTACGAACTGCCGTGCTTCGCCCCCGGACGCAGCAGCGAAACCCTCCAGTGTCCTGAATAAAACATTTGACCCTGCTCCTGCCCCTCTCTCCTGTAGAGGGGGGCAGGGGTGAGGTTGAACCCCCCTTAAAAATCCTATGTCAGATTACATTTTAGAAGCCCACAGTTTACGCAAACAATTCGGCGGTCTGGTGGCGGTGCGGGATGTCAGCGTCAAGGTGGAACGTGGACATTTACACAGTATCATCGGGCCGAACGGTGCAGGCAAAACGACTCTGTTTAACCTGCTCAGTGGCAATCTAAAGCCGACCAGTGGCAAACTTTTTTACAATGGGCGCGACATCACCCAGATGCCGCTGCACCGCCGCGCTCACATCGGCATTGGGCGCTCCTTCCAGATCACCAACATTTTTCCCAACGCAACAGTTTTTGAAAATGTCCGCCTGTCGGCGCAGGCACGCGATGGGTCAGCGATGGTGCTGCTCACCCATGTTCAGCGTTTTTCCAGTTATGAGGAACGCGCCCTTGAAGCGATTGAACTGGTCGGCTTGAAGGGGCGGGAACGGATGTTAGCCAGCGCCCTGCCGCATGGCGAGAAACGCAAATTGGAACTGGCGATTATCGCGGCGGCTGATCCGGAACTCCTGCTGCTGGATGAACCAACGGCGGGTATGGCAACCGAACAGGTGCCGGAACTTTTGCACACCATCGACGTGATTCAGAAACAGGGCAACCGCACGATTATGCTGGTGGAGCATAACATGAGCGTGGTCATGAGTGTGTCCGACAGAATCACGGTCATGCACCAGGGCGCGGTGCTGGCGGAAGGCACACCGTCGGAAATTGCCGCCAACAAAACCGTGCAGAGCGCTTACCTGGGTGAACTCTATGAAGATGTTATTCAGCAAAAGCTGGAAGGGGCAAAACATGGATAATATTCTTCAAGTGGAAAATATCCACACCAATATCGGCCAGTTTCACATTCTGGAAGGTGTGCATTTTAACGCGAAAGCGCAGAGCATCACGGCCATTCTGGGACGCAACGGCGCGGGTAAAACCACCACCCTTCGCAGCATCCTGGGACTCGCCCCGATTCGAGAAGGCGCGATTCTGTTTGAAGGCAAAAGTATCAGCCGGATGCGCTCGTATAAAATCGCACAGTTGGGCATCGGCTACGTGCCGGAACACCGCGCCATTTTTCGGGATTTAACCGTCGCCGAAAATTTACAGATTGCCGAACGCCAGAAAGACGATTTTGCCCGGCACGCTGACCTGATTTTTGGCCTGTTCCCGGATTTAAAACGGCTGTACCGCATGAGTGGCGGCAGTCTTTCCGGTGGGCAGCAGCAGATGTTAGCCATTGCGCGGGCGCTGGTGCCGGAAAACCGTCTGCTGCTGATTGATGAACCCAGCGAAGGACTGGCGCCCGTCATCATCGAAGGCATGATGCACGCCATTCGTCAGCTTTCGGCTCATACAACGGTGGTGCTGGTAGAACAGAACTTTCGCATGGCAAGTCAACTGGCGGAAGATTATGTGATTATCGAAGAAGGGCAAACGGCGGCTTCCGGCAAAATGGCCGATCTGGTGGCCGACGAAGCATTGATTCATCGGTATCTGGGGGCAGCATGAGCCAGGAAACACTTACTTTACTCATTATTTATTTTGGTCTGACCACCGTTTTAGGCGGGCTGCTCATGTCCTGGCGGTTTAGCACGCTGCGGCGGGATGCCATGACGGGCGCATTTGCCGGATTCGGTGCGGCGCTGTTTGGATTGGGTATTCCCGGGCTGGCCGCGCTGTGGGCGCTGGTCAAACCCAAACAAATCGGGCTGGTGGATGAGGCCACCGAAGATATTCGCCACAAAGTACGTTTTAAATTTGATAACAATGTACTGTGGGGGCTGGGCGCGTTTAGTGTCATGTGGGTATCGCTGCTGATTCTGGCTGTGAACACCCAGCCCAGCCGATTTATCGTGGTCGTGGCGGGCGGCCTGTACGAAGGTATGTTGATTTTTCTGGTGGCTGCCGGACTGAGCATCATCTTCGGGCTGATGGATGTGCTAAATCTGGCGCAGGGAGCGCTGTTTATGATTGGCGCATACACCGCTACCGAAGTTTTTGGCGAAATTCGCGGCACGTTTGGGTTATATCCTTCCTTTTTGGTCGCGCTGGTGGCGGCCATGCTGATGGGCGGACTGGTCGGCCTGATTATCGAGTTTGTGCTGATTCGCCCCACCTATTCGCGCCCCATTTTCCAGATTGTATTGACCTTTGGCGTAGCGCTGGCGATTACCGAAACCGTAATCGCTATTTACGGCACGGAAGGGATTCCAAAACTGGATTTACGCCTGTCAGGAGGTCAAAACAGCCTGCTCACCGGGTTGATTGAAGGCACACGGATTCAAATTTACTGGGTGTTCATGATTATCATGGGCATTTTGATGATGATTAGCGTCCAGTATCTTTTGCAGAACACCCGCATCGGCATCACCATTCGCGCGGGGGTGCAGGATAGCGAAATGGTAGAAGCGCTTGGCATCAATGTACGAATGATTTTTACGGCGGTGTTTGCGCTGGGTGCGGCCATTGCAGCGCTGGGCGGGGCGGTTGCCAGTGGTTTCCTCACGCCCAGTCCCGCGATGGGTGATATTTTCCTGCTGCAAGCCGTCGCCGTTGTGATTATCGGCGGCATGGGCAGTTATTCCGGCACGGCCGTCGCGTCAATTGTGATTGGCGTAGCGGGGGCAGTGGCTTCTCATTTTGCGTTTGTCAATTTTAATTCCGATGCGCTGGGAGGAACGGCGGTGCTGTTTTCTCTGCTTCTCGTTTTGTATATCAGGCCGACGGGTCTGTTTGGTCGGGCGCACTAGGGGGAAAGATGATAGAAAATCGTTTGCATCGTCGCCATCCCATGGTGCAGTTCATTTTTGACAACTGGATTTATATTGTGGTTGCGATTCTCATGTGGCGGCTGCCCCATTTGCTAGGGGATTATTTTGACCAGGAGATTCAACCCAGGCGTCCACAGGGCAACCAACCCGTCTACTGGATGGGCGTTTTTATCCAACTGTACATTTTTGTGATTCTGGCAATGAGCTATAACCTGATTTTTGGGTTTGCCGGAATTTTATCTTTTGGTCATGCCCTGTTTTTTGGCATTGGTGTGTATACCATCGTCATTTTTATGACCGACTTCGCCAAATCGATTGAAATTTCGCTGATAGGGGCGCTGAGTTTTTCCGCGCTGATGGGGCTGTTCACATCGCTGGCCGTGTTCCGCATCAAGCGGGTTTATTTTGCCATGTTTACGCTGGCGCTGGCACAGATTTTTCATGAACTTGCCCGCGTGAATCTGCTTAAGTTTTTAACCGAAGGCGACGATGGCCGCACCCTTAGCGGGCTGCCGGACTGGATTAATCCGGTTTCTAACCGTCTGGTGTTTTACAATATCACCGCCCTGGTGGTCGCGCTGGTGTTCCTCTTTATCCGCCGCCTGATGAACTCCCCAACGGGCAAAGTCATTCTGGCGATTCGGGACAATGAAGAACGCGCCCAGACGATGGGATACAACACGGCGCTGTATAAGGCGCTGGTGATTGTGCTAGCGGGCATGATTGCGACGCTGGCGGGGGCGTTTCATGCCGTCTTTACCCGTCAGGCCGAACCGACCAGCCTTTCTTTAATCCGCACGACGGACCCGCTTTTTATGACCATCATCGGCGGCACAGGCACGAATCCCGGTCCGGCGGTGGGGGCGGCCATTTTACAATTGGGCGAATCCTTTTTCCGCAAACCGGACTTGCAGGTTGATTTGAATTTCATCCTGTTTCATGTTCGCGGTACGGTAAACACCGTGAAAATCTGGCGGCAGATTTTAGGCGTGGTATTTGTGCTGATTGTGCTGTTTATTCCGCATGGCGTGGTTGGGCAGGTCAACCTCATCTGGATTCAAATGCGGCGCTGGCTGCGGCGATTCCTGTATGACCCCTTGATTCGCGCCCGCCCTGAACTTGCGCCCCGTATGGAAGCCCTGACAGGCGAACCGCCGGAAGTGGCGCTGGCGCTGGCACAGATGAGCAAAGAGGCATCTTTAACCGCCTGGTTAAAAAATTATCCCTGGTCGGCTGCCTATGCTGTGATTGTCATAGTCGGCTTATTGGGGGCGCTGGTGACATGGGATATTCAGACCTTTTTTGCGCTGGTGCTGTTTTTAGGGCTGCTTGCCACACCTGTGGTCGGTTCAATCTGGCTTTCCCGAAAGTATGGATGGTTGCGTTACGGGAGCAGTTGAATCCGATACACACAGGCAGTTACCTCAAGATTTTCAGGGATGGGGTCAAAGCGCAAAAACACAATTGTGCCTTCCCACCCCTTTTGTCCGGCCAGTTCCAGCGTGTAAGTCTGCCGCCCCCCTTCTAACGGAAACCGGAGCGAACGGTCTTCGCTTAAACCTTCGTCCTGCCGCCGCCAAAAGACCTGCCCTTCCTTCGCCGCCGATTGAATTTCCATGTCGATTTGAATACGGGATGTGGTAGTGGTGCTGATTTGCACGTCAGGACTTTCAAGCCAGGGGTCGCCGCCGCCCGTAAAACACCAGCCACCGTTTTCAAAGCGGGCATTGTTTAGGCCGAACGCTGTCCAGCCCTGCAAGTCATTTTGAAATGACCAGATTCTTGTTTCCGGCGGTGTTCGTTTGCCGATGCTGTAAAAAACATTCTGCCCCGCATAACGCACATTTTCCTGAATGGGAAATCGTGCTTTGAAGGCGGCAATTTCATCAGCCGTCAAGCCGAATGGATTACGCTGACCGTCCACAGGTTCATCCAGCACCATCTGGTCAATATAAATAAGCTGGCCGTAATGGTAGGCAGGTGTGATACGGTTGATAAGGGTATCCAGTTTGCTGCCGCCGATTTCCCGCAGCGACACCACAAAACTGGGCGGGTGATTGGCGTAAAAAGGCAGGTACAAATCCAGAATATTGCCGCGTGTGATTACAAGGTCGGTCTGGCGCAGGTGGGGCGCGAGTGTTTCTGTGATTTGCTGGTAGTAGTCATTACGGGCATCAGCCGCCTCACGAATCGGGGCGTTATGGGCGCGGAATAAAAATAACGCCAGCAGCAGGGCAGAAAAAGAAAAAATCTCCCTCACCCCTACCCCCTCTCCCACAGGGGGCTGAGGGGCGGACCGTAGGGGCAGGAACAAGCGAACGAAGTGAGCGATGCCTGCCCTTTTTCGGGCGGGAATCGGGCGTACCGCCCTTGAACCCACAGGGGGAGAAGGGACATACATCCACAGCGCCCATAGCGGCAGCAGCACAATCCAGAATTCAATATTCCACGGCTCCCACCACCAGAAAAACCCGCCATAGAGAATCAGCCAGCTTATACTGAATACCAGCCAGGTTTTTTTGAGCGAACGAATCCCCAGCAGCAGCCCCGCTACTGCCAGCAGATAAAACAGGGCGGCCAATGTGCCATTCTGCGGGCTGACCGTATTTTGAAGTCCGGCACGCAGGGCATCTAAACTGTCAAAATTTAAGTTGCCGCCCCATTGACCCGTTTGCGCGTAGCCGGTCAGCCAGCCGTAAAAAGCATCAAAATTCCGGAAGCCGCTGTTCCAGCCAACCGCGAGGTAAGGCAGGGCAACCGCCGCCGCAGACACCCCCCCAAACACAGGAAGATACTTTCGCAGCCTGGAGTCCAGCAGCAGGAACAGGCCAAGCGGTAGGGCAAATAGGAGATTGGTCTGATGGAACATAACCGCACCTGCGGCAGCCAGCGCCAGAAAAATAATTCTGGGGATAGAAGGCTGCTGGTCAAGCCGGGCCAGACTCCACAGCGCCAGCACGATAAACAGCGCCGCCAGCGTATACACTTCCACTTCAGTGGCATACAGCCAGTAGGCGTAACACATGCCTACCAGCACCGCCGCCCCCAACGGCTGCCAGTTTTTTCCGGTAAACTGCCTGCCAAACTGCCACAGCATCACAACCCCAAACGCCCCCGCCAGCGCATTGATAAACTGAATCGGCTGGTCAGCGCGGCCTTCATAGCCTA
>CAZKZS010000002.1:0-56688 GCA_964557285.1 uncultured Anaerolineae bacterium
GCACGGAGATAACGAACATCACAACGGAAAAGACAGCGCGGCGGGATTTCAGCAGCGCGTTGAGGGCCCCGAAGAAAGGGGTGCGGTCAGCTTTGTTCATGAGTCGGCTCCCTTAGTATTGGACGCGGCCGGACGGGGAGTCCAGCGCGTGCCCGGAGAAACTTGAGGTGTTCTATGATCCATTTTAGCACATCTGTGCTAGGGATGCTGCCGGGATTGTCGAGGAAATCTTCGAGCCGTTCCCAGTCGGCTTCAATTCGCAGGCTGTCCTGGTGATGGCGTTCAAATTCCTGAGCCATCGACTCGGCCAGGATGTCGGCCTGCGGCCGGGCCGCTTCCAGCTGGGCCGCTGTTGGCGGCGCGATATCGGATCGATTCCAGCGGGTGATTCGTTCCCCGCTGTGGTCATTCAAAATCTCGTAGTCGACGGCCGGTTGCAGATCGGGATACAACACAAGCAGTCGGTGAATCAGGCTACTCATCGCGCAGAAGCACTCCTGTTAAAAACGTGTAAGCAAGGGACGCATAGACCGACTGATCGCTGCCGGTGGCCTGGTAGACCACGATGGTGTATTTGTCACTCAGGCTGGTCACCCGGAATCGGAACTCGGTGTGCGCGGTGCGCCCGTCATTGAGCAGATTGTAACCGCTCAGGTAAAAGGCGCCGTTGATATACAGCTGGATGAACCAGCTGTAGCTGCCCCCGAAGGCAAGTTGCCAGGTGATGGTGGTGTTCAGGCTCCAAACCCCGGTACGCGGCGGGGTAAATTCATAGGTACTCGTGTTGAAGCAGCCGCCGAAGTCCCAGAGCAGGCTGTTAAAACGCACGACCGTAGGGGTGGCTGTTGGCACGGTCGTATGGTTGCTCTGATAAACGCTGAAGGCGGGCGGCCGCTGGATCAGTGGGCCGTAGGTGGCGCTGCTCGTTTTGACATACAGCCGCCCGGCGCTGGTAAACAGCAGGGACCTCCCCGCTGTTGGCGTAATGGCGGGAAGGTTGTCCAGGGTCAGCAGGCCGGGGTCGAACGGCGTCGTGCCCGCCAGCAGGCCGGTGATGGCGCTGTCCAGTTCAGACAGCGGGGTGTTGAGATTGGCAGTCGAGCGCAGGGCGCCAAAGCTGATAGGGGTGTGGTGGTTAATGGTCATGATCGCCTCTATGGAATAAAGGTGCCGATGAAATAGCTGCCCGCCTTCAGGGTGAAGCTGTTGGCGCCGGCGCCTGCCTGGATGAGGAGCAGGTCGGCGTTGGGCGTGGAGACCTCAGCCTGCCCCCTGACTATTAAGGTCGTGAGTACATTGGGAGTCAGCGGCCCGCGATGGCTGTTTCCCACGATGGTGGCAAGGGTATTGCGGATGGCATACCCTTGCGGCTGGACCGACGAAACAGTGGTGATCATATTCAGCACAGCCAGCACCTCGTAGAACCCTGCCTTCTTCGGTTTCCAGGCGAAGGTGGCGGCGTCCCACTCGCCGAGGGTGTCCACCACCGGGTCGTTGAACTGGACAGTCGTGATGCTGGAAATGGTCTGGTCAGCGGCCGTCCGCACCTTGAGCTTGCCCCCGGTGACCTCGTTGAGGCTGTGCTGGACGCCGTCGCTGTCCTTGCTGACCATCTGCCCGCTCAGGGCGTACAGGCGCAGATGGGCAGCCGCCGGGGTGCCAGGGGCGGCGCCGTTGTTGACGAACAGCGCGGCACTGAACTGTTCCTCCCCAGCCAGGCAGCGGGCGATGGCGCTGTCCAGCTGGGACAGCCGGGTGTTGATCTGAGGGCTGTTCAGCGGGGCGCCGTAGCGGATCGGGTGGTGCAGTGTCTTCGTCATGGCACCAGGTGGCAGTACAGATAGGTCGGCGCTTTGAGCGTCAGGGCGTTCGCATAGAGGACCGTCACGGTGATGAGATCGCTGGACGGGGTAGTGACCTGTACGAGGTCTTCGACGAAGGCGGTCGTGATCACACTCGCCTGGGTGACCGGGTTCTGGGTGCCGCTGCTGGAATGGCTGCCGTTGAGGTTGATGTACGCCGCGACGGTGCCCGGTGTGGTCACAAAGCAGCCGATCTGGGCACGCACCCAGTAGTAGCCGGCCCGCTTGGGTTTGACGGCGTAGCTGACCGCGTCCCATTCGCTGTCCTTGTCTTCGTCGACAGTCGCAAACTGGACGACCGTCTCGGCGGTCGGGGTAATAACCTGGTCGGTCGTGCGGCGCACGCGCACTTTGCCGCCCGACACTTCGTCCACCTGTCGCACCGTGCCGCCGTCGTCAATCGTGTACAGCACCTTGTTGAGTGCGAACAGCAGCACCCGGCCGGCAGCCGCCGGCGGGTCGGGAATCTGGGTCACTTCCTTGATGAGCAGCCCCGGATCGAAGGCTGCCACGCCGCTCAGCAGGTTGCGGATCGCCTGGTCGAGCGAACCGAGCGGGGTGTTGACAGCGGCGGTCGAGCGCAGGGCGCCAAAGCTGATAGGGGTGTGGTAGAAGGTGCTCATGATCTCTCCTTAAGATTAAGACGGCCGGACGGCCACACTCTGGGCGGTCATCAGGGCGTCGACAATCGATTCGATGGTGCCCTGCCCGGCGGCGCAGGACACCCCGATCTGGTGGTTGCGCCGCACCCCGTCGGCGATCAGTTTTTCGGTCAGGTCGAAGCGCAGTTCAACGGGTGCGTTGGCCGCCTGCCAGGGGCCGTAGGTGTTGGAGTTCAGGTCCTTGAGGCTGCTGGTCATGTCGCTGCCATTGACCGAGAGCGAGATCATGCGCGGGTGGTCGGTGTCATCGAAAATGCCGTAAGTGATGCCGTGTGTATGGTTGGGCAGGGTGATGCTGTGCTGGTGGCCGCTGTCGGCGGCGGACGTATACCAGTAGGTCGGGTAGGGATTCCACATGGCGCCGCCGCCGTCCCCCACAAACACCGTGCCTTCGTCGTTGTTGCCGAGAATGCCATACACCTCGTAGCGGTAAAAGTTGATGCTGGCCCCGTTGACCGGGCCGGGAAAGTCCGGCGAGACCACCCCGACCAGGTGGCGGTGCGCCCCGTCCTCGTTGGAGGAGATGACCTGTCCGCCGCCGGACGCGGCTGCCAGGGCGGTGGCCCGCAGCGGCCGCGTTTGCAGCGTCAGGATGCAGCGGTGCAGGTACAGCACCGCGTTGCTGATTTGAATAGGAATGATGACGCTGTGGCTGGGCGCAATTTCCCGTTCCTTCGTGTCGGTGTATTTGGTGGGCACCGGCTGGGGCACCGCCCGCGCCACCTCCAGCCGTTTGAGACGGCCCACGATCAGGTCGGTGTCGTCCGCCAGTTCCGCGTCAACGCTGGCGACGGTCAGGGTGTATTCCCGCCTGGCGTCGGCGGTGTAGGTCACAGTGACCGCCAGCACCCAGAATTTGGCGTCGACGGTGGCGAAATGGACCGGCTGGGTGCCGTCCATGACCAGCCCTTTGTAACGCAGCCAGATGAGGCTGCCGGGCCGCACACTGTCCGGCAGGGTTTTGCAGCGCACCCTATACGCGACCTGTGGGTCTTTGCGCCGGAGCAGCCACTGGACGGTTTTGTCGTACAGCGCGTTGGCGGCCAGCGTCAGGTCGGTGTCGGAGTTGCTGATGGGGTTGATCGTGTCATCCTGCGGCGCTTCCTCATGCGGGCCGTAGGCCAGGATCGAGGTTTCATCCTCGATGTAGTATTCGAGGCCGGACCCGTCGAGTCGGGGACGGCTTTTGATGGGGTACGGGCTGGTGCGGTCGCTGTGCTCCAGCGTGAGCTGGCTCAGGCCGCGTCCCCCACCGAGCGGCAGCGCCCGGTTGACCAGCTGGGTGGAAGTCCGCACATATTGAAGCTCGCCCACGATGCCGAGGATGGTGCTGCTGACCGCATCGGGCGGCAGCCGGCGCAGGTTGGTGGCGACGACACCTGCATACTGCCCGAAAGGGCCGATTTCAACCGTGCGCGGCTGGGTGATGTCGCGGCGGAGGTGGTAGCCGAACTGCTTGACGGTTTCGAGCATGATCGCCAGCGGCGAGACGCCGGCGTACCGCCCATACACCAGGTCCGGGCTGGACACGACCACCGCGCTCCAGGCTGGGGTTGCCAGTGCCGCCAGGTCTTTCATCGCTTTTTCCAGCCCAACGTTTTCATGCACCAGGCTCTGTCCGACGGTGCGGCTGGTGCGGAGTTCGTCCATGAGGTCGCTGCCCTGGATGAGGAAGGTGCCGCTGCCCTTGCCGGGCTGATAGCTGCGGGTCAGCACGATTCCCTCGAAGATGACCGTATTGCGGCGCTTGAGTTGGATCCGCCGCTGCTCGGTGAGCAGGTCGACGACTCGAACATCCGCCGCCGGGCATTCGAGTTCAAACGATCCGGTTTTGTCGAGCGAATCGGTCAGGCTGGCGCGGAGAATGCTGTACACCGGGCCTTTGCCCAGCGGGTTCCCCTGGGCGTCATAGACCCGCGCCTGAAGCAGGGATTGTTTGTTGCTCATAGGCGGTACGCATCCTCGTAATACAGGGACATGACGGCAATGGTGGCGCCGGTGTGATAAAACTCGAAGATGTTTTCGCCGGGTTCGAGCCGCATCCAGTACCGCTGGTCTTCCGGGATGACGAGCCGGTCCAGCGCCAGCGATTCATCGGTGTCGCCGGTGTAGTAGACCAGCAGGTCGCCGCAGTCGAGGGTCAGGGTCTGGTTGTTGGCGATGGTGCCGTTGTAGGTCAGGATTTCGGCGTAGCCGCCGCGCTGCCCCTGGCGTTTGATGGTGAAGCCGGTCACCCCGGCAGAGGTGCCCCGGATGTCGAAGCGCGGGAAGGTGTCCGCGTTGCCCTTGTTGATATAACTCAGGACAATGCCGTTCAGCAGGTTGCGGTTGATGACGCCGCTGTCGAAGCTGCCGCCGTCATCGAACTTGCCGCCGTCATCGAAGTAGCCCGCCAGGTCGTTGCTGTACCAGGTCGGGTCATCGGCCTGGAAGTGGAGGGTGAGGGGGTGCAGGCGGTCGGTGCCATTGTCGGCATTCTGGGGCAGCGGGTTGTTCTGGATGCGTGCCCAGGTCCAGAGCGGGTAGGCCAGGTCAGCGGGTTTCCACCAGAAGCGGCGCTTGCCGAGGGTGGTCAGCTGCCCGACGGCCCGGCGCTGGGCCGCCATCTGCGCCGGGGTGTCGGCAGTCAGGTTGAACCGGATCACAATCTGCCCGGTTTCGATGGGCGCCCGGTCGAACCCCCATAAATCCAGCGCTCCGTCGGCGCCAATGAGCTTCTCAGCCGCCGGCAGGGTGTTGCCGAAGTTGTTGAAAAACGACGACACGTTGGGAAAATCGTAGTCGGCGAACCGGAACCATTGAGTCATGCCTTAAAAGTCTCCTTCTCCATAACCGAGCCGCTGGAGTTCAGCCACGATGCCGCGTCCGACCTGGCGGCCCGCTTCCTCGGTCGCGTCCTTGCCCGCCACCTGCACCGTGATTTCAATCACGGTGCGGCGGCGGTCGCGGCGGTCATCCTGCGCGGCCTGGGGGGCGAGCGGCAGCGGTGCGTTCAGCGGCAGGGCGGGCGCGGGTTGCAGGGCCAGGGGGGAAAACGCACTCCCGGCGGCCGCGTTCAGGCCGTTCATGGCGTTGGTGATGCCGCGCAGCCCCAGTTCAAACGGCGTCGGCGAGCCGGGGATGAGCCAGTCCGGCACGTCGATCCCGCCGAGCTTGCTGGTCAGGCTGTCGAGCGGCCCCAGCACCGTGTCGATGGCGCTTTTGATGCCGTCGATGCCTCGTTTTACGCCGTCGAACACCAGCGCAAGCGCATCGGCGGGAGTCCGAACCATTCGGAGTCGGCTGGTCAGGCTGTCCAGCACCGGGACGACCGCCGCCTGAATGAAGGCCCAGGCCGCTTGCAGCGCCGGGTACAGGATGGTGTTCCAGGTGTCGCTGACCAGGGTAATCGCGTCGTTGAGACGCCCCTCCAGGAAGTCAGCGGCGTCGCTCAGGATGGGCAGGATTTTGTCCTGGAACCACGCCCAGACGACTTGCAGGGCAGGCTGCAAGATGAACGTCCACAGGGCCGCCGCCGCCAGCACCGCGACGCGCATCGCTTCCATGAGGAAGCTCGCCACCGACTCCAGCACGGGCAGCAGCTGAAGGCTGATGAAGTCCCAGACCTCGCTCAGGGCGGGTTGCAGGGTGTGGCGCCAGAAGTCAGCCGCAGTCTGGAGCGCCAGTGGGACGTTGACGGCCAGCCAGTCCACGACCTCGCTCAGCACGGGCAGCAGCTGAAGGCTGATGAAGTCCCAGACGGTGCTCAGGGCGGGCTGGAGCGTGCTGCGCCAGAAGTCAGCCGCCGCTTGCACGGCCAGCGGGAGGTGGGTTTGCAGCCACAGCACCACGTCCTGGAGGGTCGGGAGGACGCTGGTCTGGATAAAGTCCCAGACGGTGCTCAGGGCGGGTTGGAGCGTGCTGCGCCAGAAGTCAGCCGCCGCTTGTACCGCCACCGGGAGGTGATCGGCGAGCCAGGCGGCGACCTCCCGCAGGGCCGGGACGACGCTGGTCTGGATGAAGGCCCAGACCGCTTGCAGGGCCGGGAGCAGCGTGGTGTCCCAGAACTCGGCGGCGGCCTGAATCGCCGTCGGCAGGTGGTCGGCCAGCCAGCCGGCAAAGGTGATCAGCGCAGGGATCAGCTGGTCGGTCAGCAGGCCCCAGCCGGCCACCAGCGCCGGGAGCAGGGTCGTCTCCCAGAATCCGGCCAGCAGGGTTACCCCGTTAATGAGCTGGACGCCGAGCCAGACGGCCAGCGCGGCCACGGCCGGAATGACCTCGTTGAGGATGAACTGCCCGGCAATCTGCAAGTCCGGGAGCAGGGTTGTGCGGATAACCTCGGCGGTCGCGCTAAACGCGCTGGAGAGGGCGTCGAGCATGGCACTGATCGCCGGGCCGACAACGTTCATGAACCGTTCAGCCTGGTCGCGGGCCAGCCCGAAATTGACCAGCAGCCCTTCGATCCACGACTGCCCCAGCGACTCCGCGTCCCCACCCAGCCCGAAGGCGGCCTTGATGGCTTCCAGCAGGCCGAACGACTCCACGTCGTCGAGGAACCAGCCGAGGGCAAGGCGCAGGAAGTCCAGCCCGGTGCGAAGCTGGCGGACCGCGCCGTCGAGGAAGGTGCGGATGCCGCCGAAGTTCTCGGTGTAGGCCAGATACAGCCCGCCAAGGGCGGCCACGATCAGCCCGACAGGCGACACAAGGACACCCAGCGCGGCGCTGATACCAAGAAAGACCCCGCCGAGGGTGACCAGCCCGGTCGCCAGCGCCCCCGCCGCCAGGACGGCCCGCCCCAGCCCGTCGACGAGCGGTTGGTTTTCGCCGATCCATTCCCGGATTTCGCCGATCAGGGGCCGGATCGCCTGGGTCGCGGTGAGGACCATCGGCAGAAACAGGCTGCCGAGTTCAATGGTGGTGGCGCTGATGGAGGATTTGAGCAGGTCGAACTGGGCCGCCGGGCTTGCCATCTGGATGTCCTGGGCGGCAGCGGTCGCGCCGTCAACGCCGCTCAGGAAGTTCGCAAAAAACGCCTCAGCCCCTTCATTGGTGAGGGCAATCGCGCCGCGCAGGGCTTCGGAATCGGTGATGATGCCGTCGAAGCTGCTGCCGCCCGCTTCCTTGATGGCCTCGTAGGCGCCGGCCAGTCCCAGCGCGTCGACCATCGCCTGCCCGCTCTCGTAGCCCAGCCCGGCGATGATTTCCTTGAGTTCCGTGCCGGGGTTCTGGAGTCGAAGCATCATCTGGTTAAGAAAGGACGAGGCTTGCCCGGCGCTGTACCCCTGCGTGGTCAGGTACGCGAACATGGCGCCGAGTTCGTCGAACGCGATGCCCATCGCGTTGGCGGTGCCCGTGACGTTTCCAATCGTCCCGGCGAGTTCGTCCATGGTCAGGACGCCGGCCCCGACGGTCTGGGTCATGACATCGCTGGCGAACGCCGCTTCGTCGGCGGAGAATCCGTAGGCGTTCATAACCGCGATGAGGCCCGACGTGGTGCCGCGCAGGTCGGCGGCGCCGGCCTCGGAAGTGGCGATGGACTGTTCCAGGATCGCCATGTGGGTCGAGGCGTCCGAAACGCCGGAGACGATTTCGTAGAAGGCTTCGGCGGTAGCCTGCGGCCCGGCCCGGCTGTTGGCGCCCAGGTTGAGGATGTCTTCGGAGAGTGTCTTGATGTCGGCGTCGCTGGCTTTGAGGATGGCCTGGACGTTCGTCATCGATTCGTCGAAGGACATGGCCTGCCGGGTGGCCAGGCTCAGCCCGGCCACCAGCGGTGCGGTCAGGCCGCCCAGCGAGAGGCCCGCATCCAGCAGCGACTCGCCGAGGCTGCGGAACCCACTGGTCAGCCCGTCGAGGGCGCCGTCGAGGACCGGCGAAGCGTCGTCCGTCGCCCGGAGGATGATTTCAATCACGTTGGAGGCGGCCATGCCCCAGCGGCGCTCCCTGAGCTAGTGTGTACGAGGTGTGCTGGCGGCGTGAGAAGGAATCGGCGGGGCTAGTCCGAGTCAGCTGCGCCGCCGCTGTGTGTCTTTTTGAGGTTCATGCGCTCGACCTTCTTTTCGACCTTGAGGAGTTCGATATACGTCAGGCCGCGCCAGTAATCCTGTTCGTCGAGGACATCCGGCGGACAGTGGTAGATGTCGCGCATGAGGACGAGTTCAAGGTATTCGTCCGGTGTGTCCGCGCCCCCCGTCCAGAGCGCTTTGAGCAGCTGACGCCCTATTTTTTTTGGGTGTCGCGCTGCCCCTTGCCACCAATCAGTTCGCCCAGCAGGCGCTGTTCCTGGCTGGTGAGTTCGTCCAGGACGGTCAAGTCGTCGCTGGGGAGGGGGAGCTGGTTGCCCTCGTCGTCAACCCAGTTCCATTCCACGACGTGTTTTCGGATGAGTTCGGTCTGGGCCTCTAACTGCTCCTCAACGGACTGGCTGAGCACTTTGCGGAGCGCCTTGATGTCGCGCACTTTTGGCGCCCGGATTTTGACGTAGGAATCCTCTCCCTGAACTTCCGGGGTCGGATAGCGATAAATCAGCTGACGCTGTGGCATTGAAAGAACCTCCTCTAAGAATGATGTGCGATAACTTGGGGGGCAGCGTCGGCTTTGCCGCCCCCCTGTTAAACGACGACGCTGTACAGCACTTCGCCGGTCGGTTTCAGCGAGGCGCTGGTCATGACCGGCTCGTCGGCCTCGGCGTCGGTGTCCCATTCGAGTTTTTCGAGGACGACTTCCGCCGTGTACTTGTCGGAGCCGGGCTGGTTGTTGGGGATGTAGATGGACAGGGTGCGCGGGTTGTCGTTGCCCCCGAAGTGCCAGTCCCGCAGGATGTCGAAGCCGTCATCGGCGCCAAGCGTGTACAGCGTGTCGATGTCGAAGGCGGCGTCTTTGGAAATGACCAGTCGGCACGGCCATTTATTCCCGAACGTTCTAAATTCCCCGATTTTGTTTTCAATCGTCGTTTTGACCTTGTTGGTTTCACTCGATATGTCGGTCGGCGTTCCGGCGGCATTATCGAGTTCAATAACGCAGTTGGTGGCCGCGATGGCGGTTGGGCAGGGCATGGTTCATCCTCCTACTGATACACCTGCACGGTGAGTACAAACTGAATGCCCGCGTAACGCAGCTGCGGGTCCCCGTATTCAAACGTGACCCGCTGCCAGCGCCAGCGGAACGACCTGATGTGCTCGTGGCCGAAAAACGGCGGGGTCAGCTGCTGGTGCAGCACGCCGCGCACCGCGTCGGCCAGCCGGGTTGAGGCCGCCATGTCTTCGCCGATGTGCGAGCGCTGGCGGGCGTAGACATCCACGTTGATGATGAGGTCTTCGACTTGCAGGCGGTTCGCGCCGAAGGTTTTGCGGTCGGTCGCGCCGCCCGCGCTGGCGCTGCCGGAGTCCGGGTAGACCTGGAGCATGGGCGCGTAGACGGATTCGGCCAGGGTGTCGTTGGCCTGGGCCTCCTGAACGCCCGGCGCGAATTGCAGGGTATTGCGGATGGCGTCCACCAAGTCGTAGACGGAAACAACGGGTTCGCTCATTTTTTGACAATCCTCGTCACCGCATCGCCGATCAGGCTGCGGATTTCGTCACGGTGCTGGTCGGCACTGCCTTGCAGGTAGCGCCGGGGTCGCGTGCCGCCGCGCCGGTAAATTGCCAGCGCCACGAGGGCGCCGGATTCCATACCGTGCCGGCTGGCCCACAGGTCGAGGGCGGACGGCGGCGGGAAGTAGCGGGCGTTGCCCGCGAAAATCCCGGTGCCGAACTCCATGTGGGGGGCGTAGGTGACGTTGCTTCCGACGACCCCTTCAACGGTACGGTTGGGCGTCATCCGCACCTGCGGGACAATCGAGCCGCGCAGGATGCCCCGGTCGACGGGCGCGAGCCGCTTGGCGGTGCTGACCAGCAGCAGGGTGGCCCGCCGGAAAGCAGCCAGCACCGGCTCGCCGTGCAGGTCGGCGATGACCTGCTCCAGCTTGTCCTGGGTGTCGACCAGGCCGCGTACCTCGGCGTCGACGACCATCAGGGGTGCAGGCGGCGCATCCGGCGCAGCATCATCGCCAGATCCGGGTCCAACTGCTGCCGGAACAGCACCGTCCCAAACTCGGCATTGGCGAGGGCGTCGGCCCAGGTGCCTTCGCCGCGTTTGTACCAGCGGCTGGCCTGGGTGATGGTGGCCTGCCGGATTTCCGGCGGCACGGTGTCGGCGTACCCCCAGCGGGCGGTGATCCGCACGGTCGGTACGGCGATCCCCAGGTCGCCGGCATGGCGGAGGTCTGACGGCAGGCTCAGGCTCGGATGGGCGGACACCGTGCCGGACGTGAACCGGCGTCCGGCGTCCAGCCCCTGCACGGTCAGCAGCACCCCCATATACGGGGTGCGGTTGAATCGCGGATAGCGGGGATCGCCCGTGAAAGCGGTCCAGTCCCCAGCGTCCCAGGCCATAAAGGTGGTGCTGTCAAGCGACTCCTTCACGGCCACGCTGGTGATGGCGATACACTCGTCCGTCCATTGATAGGCGCGTCCGCTGCCGGGAAAGTCGCGCGGCGTCGCGGTGAGGGCGGCCACGAAGCCGTCCTGAGCGCGGTTGCAGGTGTTGTCGATGGCCGCTTCCGCCGCTTCGATGAGGGCGGTCATGACCTGCTGCTGGGCGGCACCGCGCTGGGTGGCCGGCAGGTTCATGCCGTTAAACACCTCGTCAATGGAGGACACGTAGCGCACGGCGCCTAGCCCACCTTCTGGGTGTACAGGGTGCCAGGCACCGGGTTGTAGTCGGCGGGAAGGCCGATCAGTACGGCGCCAACGAGCGTGGCGGCGGTCGCCGGAGTCAGCGTCAGGCGCACATAGCGAAAGCCGTTGTTTTTGTCGAGTTCGGCGGCTTTGCACTCAATCGCCAGCAGCTTGTTGTCGTCAGCGTCGGTCAGCGGGGTGATCGCCTTGCCGGTGATGTCTTTGGCGCCCGCGCCGGCAGCGCTGGTGGCCTGTTCGAGTTTGGCGTTGAAGGTGCCGGTCGCGGCGATGGCGCCCACCAAAATGAGGGCGGCGATGCGCTCGTACAGGGCGCAGTCGACCCAGCCGGTCGACTGCGCGGTGGCGTAGCTGGCCGGGTCGATTTTCGCCAGCGGTTCGTGGGTTTCGACGAACTTGTTGCTAAACATGGAACGCTCCTTGACTACGCGGCCAGCGCCACAAAGGGCGACACCTGCGTGGTGCCGTCCTGGTAGGTCAGCGGCGCAGACAGCCAGGGTTTGCCGTCGATGCGTTCGACCACGCGCCAGGAGGTTTTGTCGTAGCGGAACAGTTCGTGCATCGAACTGTCCACGGTCACGGCCTGGCGGTCGCCGATCAGGTAGTACGACCAGTCTGCGAGGCAGATATCCCCTTTGCTGCCCAGCACCGGCATTTTTTCGGTGAAAACGATGGGCAGCCCCAGCAGGCTGTTCGGGCGGCCGTTGGTGGCGTCGCCCCACAGGAACGACGGGTTCCCCGACGGGCCTTCCATGAGCATCAGCTTGGGCATGGCGCTCTGCGAGGCCAGCCAGATACCCTGGCCGCTGGAGGGCAGGAACTTGGCGAGCATGTCCACCAGGTCGGCGTAGGCGATGGTGCCCCCGCTGGCGCGGGTTTGTGTCAGGGTGGCCGGGGCATTCAGGATGCCCAGCGGTTTGCCGATCCCATCGCCCTGGACGAAGACAAAATCTTCCATCCAGGCGGCAGCGCCGGCGAAGCCGAGCGGGCCAGACAGAAAGGCTTCCAGGCCAATCGCGGCGTCGTCGAGCAGTTCGTCGGTCGCAACGGTGTAGCCCACCAGCTTGTGGGCGTCGAGGCGGATAAAACGGAACTTCGGCTGAGACTGCCCCTTCTGCTCGGCCTCGTCGGCCCAGTACATCTGGATGCCGCCAAACCAGTGGGGCTGCCCGGCGGTAATGCCGGTCTGGTCCAGCACCGGGATGGTGACGGTGCGGCGGCGCATCGGGATGACGGTCGCACGCGGGCGAACCACAGCCCGTTCATTCTGGGCGGCTTGCAGCTGCGCCAGGAATTCGTCGGGGATAAGGAACCCGCCATCGGTCCCCGTCGCGCCGGTCAGGTCTTTCAGGTCGAGTTCGCGTTTGTGGGTTTCCTTCGACTCTTTGTCGTCGAAGTAGACCAGGCGCGGGTCGACCTGGTGCAGATGACAGGCGGCGTGGACTTTTTTCAGGAAGGCGCCCCAGTATTTGAACTGGCTGCGCTCCATGTGTCCGCCGGACGTGCCGGCGGCGGCGTCCGCAGCGCTTTCCTGAAGGGCGGTGAGATTCTTGGTGATGTCGTCGAAGCGATTGGCCCGTTCCTGTTTGGCCTTGCCTTCGGCAATCAGCTTTTCGGCTTTGTCCAGCGCTTCAGGATCATCGCTGTCCAGCAGTTCCTGGGCGCGGCGGAAGTCGGCAGTCGCTTCATCAAGCAGGGCACGATAGTTGCTGCTCATGAGGTATGGCTCCCTATGCGGTTTACAGGCCGTGCGTCTGTCATTTTAGCTGTTGCAGCGCGGCGGCAAGGTCTTGACGGAGTTTGTCGGTGCGTGCAGGGTTCGCCTGCGGCGCGGCCGGGGTAGACGTTTCAGGGGTGCTGGCGGGGGCGTTCTGCAAAGAACGGACGGTAAGGCGCTTGGCTTCAGGAGCGCCTTCGTCCGCGAAAAAGAGGAGGTCGAAAAAGGAGTGGTTTTCGACCGGTCGGTGGCGGATGTCCTCTGGCAGCGACGCGACAAGCGTGGAGAGGGCGCTGGAGATCGCGGTTGTGAGATGCAGGTGTTCGTTGAAATCCAGCATACCGTTGGAGAGGAGGCTGCCGATGTAACCGCTGAGGGCAGAATACATTTTGGCGGCCAGGACATCGCCGAGGCGCGGTTGGGGCGTGCCGTCGGGCAGCCATTCCTTGTGGTCGGGCTGCTGCTTGGCGTCGAGGGTGGCGGTGGCCGGGTTCATGCCCCAGATGACCGGGCTGTACTCCCAGAGTCTGACAGCGCGAATATTCCGAACCGTTCGGGGTTTGCCCTCGCGGTCGGTGATTTTGGACACATCGGCCTGCATGATTTCAAAGCCGATGGAATACTCTCGTACAAAGCCGCCCGCAATCAGGGCGAAGGTTTCCCGTCCGGCGACGGTGTCCAGGGCGAACTGAGTGTGCGTGTACAGCCCGCCGGCGGCGTCCGGGTACTCGGCCCGGATGTCCTCAGGCAGGTCGTCACGGCCAATTTCCCGGATGTCGAGCGGGCGCCCGACGACGTTCCGCACGGAGGATGTGTTGTGCTGGTCCAGCACGGTCACTCGCGCCCGCTGCCCGCGTTCGGACAGGGTTTTGGTGTACGCGCCGGGATGGATGATGTCGTCGCCGTCATCCACGATACCGAGGACGCTGACGACGGCCTCGACGGTTCCCTCGGCGTCGTTCACACGGAGGACTTTGACCGGGAAGGACTTGTAGATTTTTTCGTGGGTTTTGGTGGGCATGGCGGTTACACCTGAAGCTCGGAACGGATGATTTTGACGTAGAACTCGGTCGTCGAGATGGCGTAGCCAAGCAGGGTCGACCAGTCGCCGGTGCCGAGATCCACGGGACGCATGGCGGCGCCCGCGAGGTCATCGGAGACGCAGTACCACTGCCCCTTCACCAGGCCGGAGCAGCCGGTGATCTTGCCTTCCGTGACTATCAGGCCCACCTGGTCGGCGCCGTTGCCGTTCATCAGAATCCCGACGGCCTGGGCAGCCGCCTGGCTGTTGCCCTGGGCAGCGGCCAGCTTGCCGTTGGTGTCGATGCGAACCCAGGCGCCGCAGGCGAGTGTGGCGGACAGGGTTTTGCGGTCGACTTTGGCGGCCGCATCGGGTTTGACGGTGGTGGGAAAGGTGAGGTTGCTGGCTCCCATGATGGATTACCTCTTTCGGCGGCTGCGGCGCGGCGGATCATCGTCCCCACGCTCGTCTTCGGCGGGTTTGACAAACACCGTGTCCTCAGGAGGCGGCGCGTCGGCTTCGGTGTCCGGCTCGCCGTCTCCAACGAATACTTCGTCTGGCGCGTCGGTTGGCGGTTCCGGCTCCGGCGGCGGTGCGGGCCGCTCCCAGGACGGCGCCGCATCCGGCCCGCCGGTCAGGACGGCCAGCAGATGGAGGGTCGCATCGACAGGTGTGTACTGGGCAACGCGCCCTTCCTCGACAAAGACAAACGTCGAGGGCAGGCAGCCGTCCTTGACGATGGCATAGATGCCGTCCGTGAATGGCACGCTGGCAAGCGCGTCGCAGTAGGTGTCGTGCAGTGGGTCGGTGGCGGCAAACCCCGTTTGGCTCCCGTAAGCGAAAATGCTGTACCCCATGTCGAACTCCCTTTCTGTGTAGATTGTATACCCATTCGTTTTTTTTGGCTATACATTTGTTCTAATCACGACAATTTTTGGCGTATTCCCCCTTCGCTCTTTACACATACTACACTATAGTGTATTATGATTATGACGTAGTAGGTGGCACCCCACTGCGCTTATTCAGCACAGAAAGAAGGAGGAGACATGATGAACCACAAACCTGAACTGCCGCGCACACTCACCGGGCGACTGGCGGTTCCGAAGGGGTCGGCGGTGCTGTACTCCAGCCAGGCTGACGAGGAGTTTGGCCGTGTGGTCGGCCATGTGATCGGGCCATCGGGCCGGGTCAGCCACTATCAGGTAGTGACCAATGGCAAGATGGTACGGGTTCCGACCTATCGGGTTCTCCGCGAGGCGCGGGACAGACAGCCGCTGCCGGGCGTGCCGGAACATATTCCAAGCCTGGTCGAGTTTGCCCGGTTGTGCCGGATGATCCGGGCCACCGTCCTCCGCAACGAGGACACACTGCTGGCAACAGTGGCGGGCCGCACCGCGATTTGTCATGTGTGCAGCAGCGAGCAGGTCGCCGTCCGCGCTCTGAAGACGGTGCAGGCGTCGCTCCGTCGTGTCGCTGCCCGCGATCCCCGTCCGCGTGTCTCTCGCGCCCCGTACCCGTCCTACCGATGGGCCACCGGGGGCGGCCTATGAAGGCCATTCCGAACCGTTCGGTACCGCCCATTCGTGACCTGTTCAACAAGATCGCAGACCCGGAGTGGATTCTCTGGTCACTGGTTGACGGCAAGGCGGCGGGCCGCTGCGGCAGCCTCCAGCGCCTGCTGGACGACCTCTGGCTGGTGCTGGTCTGGGTGGACCCTGATTTTGGCCTCCAGCACTGGCAGGCCGAGCGCTACCTGCGGGCCTGGCGCCGGCATTACCCAGACCAGGTGGAGGCGACACTGGAGTTGATCGAGGCGGTCATCCTGGAAACAAGCCGCCCGGATGAGATCAGCTGGTGCAGCACGATCCTTCAGCAGCGGGAAGGAGGGGCGGACGGATGGTGACGCAGCTGATGTTGGTTCCAGTCATGGTCGACGACTTGCGAGCGGAGGGCCTGCCTGCGTTCGCGCAGGATGCCGAGAGCGGTTTATGGGTGATGGAATTTGGGCAGGGCTGCCAGGCAGTGTTCACGGCGGACTATGACGAGTCGGTGCAGATCGCCCATCGGATGTGGGTTCGGCACGAACATCCGGCTTCTTTCCTTCCTGAGCCGGAACCCTGGTGGAGGCGGGAACATCCCTTCTGAGATGATGGTTGTGGGAGTGTGCGGCCGCTGCTGTCCCTGGCAGCGGTTTTTTTAGCGATGAGGAGGACCGATGATCGCCATTACTCTCCACCAGCCCTGGGCCACGCTGGTCGCTATCGGGGCAAAGGAATACGAGACACGAAGCTGGGCGACCCGGTATAGGGGACAGATCGCTATCCACGCGGGCAAGTACAAATGCCGGGACTACGGCAAGCTGCTGTGGCAGGATCCGTTTAAGTCGGTGCTGAAGAAAGCGGGCTTCGACTACTACGACGCGCTGCCGTTCGGGATGGTGATCGCGGTCGCGGACCTGACCGCCATCTACGATGGGGAGATGCTGGCACCGAAGCTGGCGGCGATGGGCCGCGATCAGGAACTGATTTTCGGTTCCTATGGGCCGGGCCGTTACGCCTGGCGGCTGGAAAACGTGAAACGAATCGCCCCGCGCCCGGCCAGAGGAGGGCATAAATTGTGGACTTGGCACGCGGCGCTGTAGCACGGATGTGCTAGAAAGTTAAGCAAGGTAATCCAATTTACCTGGGAGCCGAGAGGTTATGTATATCATAAAGGGAGTGATAACCGCCCCCCAGCGCTGGTGGCGCGAAACAAAGGTCGGGCTGTATGAGCGGCGGATCGTCTGGCTGGTCGATGTACTCGGAACGAGAGAATCCGAGCTTTCATTCGTGAAGGTGCGCTACAAGTGGCGCCATGACAAAGCCGGGTTTCGCGCGGACGTGATGTTGGATTGGGAGGGAAACCATATCGCTTACGGTGTGCTGGAATTTCGGGGCGACGTGGTTCTGGAATGGAAGGATGGCGAGGTATACCGCTACCATCCGGGCTGGTGGGAGCGCGTTTTTGTCAACCTAGTTGAGCAAATACAAGAGTCTTATGAACAGGCGCGGTTCGCCGAGTATGAGACGCGGTTCGCGCCGCACAAGTCGAAAGAAGAAGACGAGTATTAGAGGAGTTTTTGATGAAGGTGGTACACATCTTTACCGATGGGGCGTGCAGGGGCAATCCGGGGCCGGGCGGCTGGGCTGTGCTGTTCCGCAGCCCGGACAGTGAGACACCGCGAGAACTGTCCGGTGGCGACTCGAACACCACCAATAACCGGATGGAGCTAATGGCGATCATCATGGCGCTGGAGGCGCTGGAGGTTCCTCATATCATCATCCTGACGACGGATTCGGAGTATGTCCGCAAGGGCATTACCGAATGGATCGTCCGATGGAAAGGCAACGGCTGGCGCACCTCGAATGGAAACGCCGTGAAAAATCGGGACTTGTGGGAACGACTGGATAACGCGGCCCAGCATCATACGATTGACTGGCGCTGGGTCCGTGGGCACGCGGGCAACCCAGACAATGAGCGCGTGGATGCGCTCGCAGTGGCGGCCATCCCAGATGATTAGGGCCACCCTGTTCGGTCACGAGTGCCACTGGGACGGCGAATTGAGCGAGATGCTGGCACAGCCGGCGTCGGATTATACCCGGATCACCGAGGAACCATTCGCAGAAGACGAGGTATCCGCGCGAGCCAATGCGCTGTACGCCCGGATACAGGCCGTTTGGAAGAAACGAGCGGAGGCCAGGGATGAGTGACATCGGTCGTCGATACCGATTCGCCCGCGAGCAGGCCGGGCTGAGCATCGCGCAGACGGCGCGGTTATCTGGCCTTGACGCGGAGGATGTCCGCGCTATCGAGGAAGGGATCATCATATACGATCCGGCGGGGCGGCTGCCGTCGATTTACGGGATTGACCCGGCCTGGCTGATTCAGGGCGCGGATTTTGAGGGCTTCGTGCTGAAAAACTTCACCCCCCTGGTGGATGCGCTGATTGCCGCCGGTCGGAAAGACCTGGCGCTTGAACTGATGGGGATGAGCGGCACGCAGCGTCAGGAGCGGTGACGTGTTGAAATATGTGTACGACGCGGACAGTGACACGCTGCTCCGCACGGAAGAAGCCGAGCCAGTGTGCGGGGACTACTGCGAGAACTGCGGGGACTGCCTGCATTGTCACGCAGATACCCCATGCCGGAACGGCGGCAGCCACTGGTGGGTAGTGTATGAAGAAGGGAGCAAGGAGCCATGTCCAAAAAACGACGAAGTGTGGTAGGGAAAGGGACGCCACGCCCGGATTTGTTCCAGGGCGAGGTCATGGAGTGTAAGGTCTGCGGCAAGCGCGAGCAGTCGGACCCGGAGAAGGAATCCGGCTGGACAGTCTTACAAATCGATGACCAGGTGACCTACTTCTGCCCGGCCTGCTGGCACGGTGCCGGCGCCAAGGTCGGCTATGCGGAGGTGATGAAGCTGGCGGTGCTGATGCAGACCGACGGCCGCGCCCTGCGGATTTTCCGGTCGCTGCTGAGGGGCTGATGAGCAGCCACCAGCTGGCACAGGTCGGCGACCTGTATACCTGTGTGGTGTGCGGCTGGAACTGGAAGCGGATGCCGTCGGACGAGTGTCCCGGCGTCCGCCGCTACCGCTGGGACCCCTGGCCGGAGCAGCTGATGACCAAAAACCAGCTGGCGAAGGCAGGCTACCAGACGGGGCGCCGCCTGCCGCCAGTGGCCGGGGTGATTGCCCGCGAAGACTCACCGGGCGGCTGGCTGCGGCTGTACGACCCCACTCAGGCCGTGCCAAAGCAGCCAGTGACGCCGCGCCAACAGGTCGCGCTCGCCAAAGCCCAGGCGGCGCGGAAGTGCCGGGAATGCGGCCGCACCCTGAGCCGTCGGGAGCGCCGGCTGTGCTGGACGTGTGATGCGCGGTTGGAAGCCCGCTACTGGGCGGCCTCGGTCTTGCAGCGGGGAGCCGTCATTCTGGACACGGAAACGACCGGGCTGGACAACGCCGAGATCATCGAACTGGCGGTCATTGACGCCTACGAGCGCGTGCTGCTGAACACCCGGATTAAACCCCTCTGCCCGGAGCGGATGTATGAAGTGGGCAGCCGGGGTCTGAGCGCCTTCGACATTCACGGAATCAGCGCGGAGATGCTGGTGGATGCACCGACGTTCGCGGAGGTCTACCCGCGCCTGCGTCGCGTTGTGGAAGGCCGCCCGGTGCTGGTCTATAACCTGCGCTTCGACCGCGACCGCCTGCGGGAGGACTGCGAGCGCTGGCAGCTGCCGGCACTGGATTTTTCGGCCTGGGACTGCGCGATGGAGTGGTACGCACAGTGGATCGGTGAATGGTCGTATCGGCGTGGCTCGTTTCGCTGGCAGCCGCTGAACGGCGGGCACGATGCGCTGGGAGACTGCCTGGCATGTCTGGATCGGATGAGGCGCATGGCGAACGCAACAATGCCGCGCACGCGAACGGGTGTGCTACAATAGGAGGCAAAAACAGGAAGCCTCCCCGTGAAACACAAACGCAAGCGGCGGTCCGCGTCGCCCCTGTCGGCCCCGTTTACAGGTGAATGGATGGAGTGCCTGCTGTGCGGCAAGCGCGAGCGCAGCAGCCGTCACACTGGAAGCCGCTGGACAGTGATCCAGCGCCAGCGGCGGCATTACATCTGCCCGGACCACATCCCCGCGGACCCGGCGCAGTTTTTGACTGCTTACCTCACCTTCCAGGCTGCCGCCGTCCAAAAGGAAGCCCAGCATGGCCGCTGAAACCTACATCACCAAAACGGGCCTCCACAAGCTGTCGATTAGCTGTGTCCGCGTGGGTGTCGGCACTGGCGAGGTACAGGTGATGGTGAACGGAGAGACAAAACACCGGCTGCCCGTCGAGGCGGCGCGGATGGTGCTGGCGGTGTCCGTTCCCTACCACCTGAAGCGGGGCGACCACGTGGCGGTATCGGCCAACGCCAGCCTCCAGCCGCACGTCGAGGCCGTTTATCAGGATCGGGAGGTCATCCCGCTGGTGCTGTCAGGCAGCGAAGCCGAGTTCAAGGAATGGTGTCTGGAGCATCAGCTGGACCCGGACAACGCCTACCAGGTGATGCAGGTGCTGTATCCGATGGATCTGGCGGCGCTGGAAGCGGTCGAAAGCACCTGGCTGGTGCTGGCGGGCAGCTGGCGGCGCCGGCTGGCACACGACGCAGGACTGCGAAAGGCGGTTGAATACTGGCTGGGGCGTCCGGTTGTGGAAACGGTTCACGACTGGCGACGCTGTGTGACCCGCTGGCTGGTGGACCCCTGCCAGGCGGCGGAACTGGTCGTCGGCCCGGATGGCCGGGTACGGCGCACCAACAAGGCGGGGATCATCAAATTCCGGCACAGGGACATCCTCGACCACATTCTGGGCAACCGGCTTCAGGTCGGAGGATACACGTTAAGCTATCTCACCCGCGACCGAGAGTATCAGTATTGGACAATCATTGCCCCGCCACAAGGGGCGCTGCGGGATTTATAGCGTCCACCTGGCCCATCTTATTAACTTAGGCAGCACGGAGGGTGGCGGCTCCCTCCCAGGTGATCCGAACGGTTCGGACTCAGTCCATCACCAGCCCAACGGCACAGCGGCAGTCCATGACCTCGCTCAGCGGTGCCCCCTGGCTCAGGTCGAGCGGGTACATCATGGTGTAGCCGCCCACGATGAAGGGTTCATCCAGGGGGATCGGGCCAGGGCTGCCGCCCGCCACGTAGCGCCGCCCGGCGTCTTCATGGGTGTCGCGCACCCGGTCGTCAAAGGTCGCCAGCCACTCTTTGCGGTTGGCACCCCACTGCTTGCCCAGATTGAATGTCCCCACATTGAGCATCCGCATGGATTCGACGCGGGCGATCAGTTCGCGCCGGTAGGCCGGCAGCCGGTCTTCAAACCACCGGAAGTCTTCCGCCGTCAGCCCGCCGTCCATGTACTGTTTGAACAGGAGGTCGAGCCGGTCGGTCATCTGGTCGATACTCCAGCCTTCTTTGCGGGCGAGCAGCAGCATGGCCTGAATATCGTCACTGGTGGTCTGGGTGATCGGCTGGGCGAAGGTCAGGGTGTAGTCGGCGAACCAGGCTTCGCCATCCAGGCTCCGCAGGTTGAAGGCGAGGCCGAGCTTGGCCGCCCATTCCTGTCCACCTTCAAGGGCGATCCCTTCCAGCAGTGGGATGAACGTCTCGCGCCACTGGTCGCCCGCCTGCTGTTTGAGGTAGGTCAGCGCGTCGATTTCGACCTCGTTCCAGTTGAGGGTCGCTTTGCGCTGGAGTGCTTTTTGCCGGGCGGCAGGAAGCAGCGCCAGGAGTTCGCGCCGGTCCGCTTCAAACGCCTCGCGGGCCGCGTTTTCAAAATCGGTCTGCCAGCGGTCGGCGATGCCGGTCATTTTGACCCACATCGGCGGGTGGAGGATTTTGGGCGGCTCGCTGCCGTTGTTCGGCGGTTCGGCGTCGGTGGGTTTCGACCCGTCCTCTGCCGGCTGAGGCTTGTTGGGGGACGGCAGGACGAGGCGCGACTGGTCATCGCCGGGGTAGCGCGGCACCCGCAGCCCGACCACCTGGTAGGCGAGATACGGCGGCGTCCCCATCGTCCACAGGTTCCTGGCAGCGGTGGTCTGCTCAACGACCGATTTTCGCAGCGCCGGCACGTCGGACAGATCATGCATGGCAAACGCGCCGTCGGCGGTCGTCAGGTAGCGCAGAAAGGCTGAATCAAACAGACCCAGTTCCGGGATGAGCGAGTCTTCCCAGAAAGCCCGCCGGGCCGTTTCGTAGTTGGAGTAGGTGCTGTGTTTGAGGCCGATGAGTGCCCCCACCAGGATCGGCGGCACGCCCAGCGCCATCAGAATCCGGGCTTCGTTGCGGGCGTCGATGCCCTCGAAGCCCATTTCGTTGAAGGTCGGCGAGATGCGCTGGTAGTCGGCGTCTTCATCCAGCACGCCGATGGAGTCGAACCAGTTTTCCGCCCCCCCATAGAGTTCGCGCCAGCGAGCACGGGCCGCGTCCTTCTGGTCATCGTCGAGCGCCACCTTGTACTTGAGGAGTCCGGCCAGCATCATGCCGTGCTGGAAGAAGCGCTTGAGGGTGTCGGTCACCTCGTTATCAATGTCCCCAGCGCGGCCAGCGGGCAGCAGCGGCGACATGCCTTTGCCCAGCCCGGCCAGCGGGTCGGACAGGTTGGGCAGCTTCACATGAATCATGTCGTCGGGAACAATCGGCCAGCCGTCCCGGTTGTTTTTGCCAGGCGGGGTGTAGTAATACCCCTTCACGGTGTTGTCCGACCCCGGCACGACCTTGATACGGTCCGGGCGCAGCACATACATCGCGCTGGGCAGCACGTCCGAGCGGGTGCGCTGCAACCAGATGAAGGCGTTGCCGGTGATGCCGAGGAAACAGACGGCCAGCGCCTGGAAGTTCCAGCGCAGCATCTGGGGCGCCGGGCGCTCCAACAGCTGGCTGAGCGGATGATCCGGCGGGGCGGGTTCGGGGTTATCGCGGTCGCCCAGGTAGGCGCGGAGCGGGGCTGCCGCGACTGCGTTGGCCTTGTACAGGACGGCGCGGTAAATGAGGGTGTTGCGCTCATAGCCTTCGCTGATGTAGGCGTCCTCGTTGCCCAGCAGCCAGAGGGGCTGCTGGTGGTACCAGTCTCCCCACAGGCGCAGGCCGGCCTTGACGGATCGGTGCGGCAGGGCGGCACCGAAAACCAGAGCGGCCGCCAGACTGAAACGCTGCCCCAGGGACAGACGCGGCGAGTAGGGTGCAGAGGATTGGCTCATACTAGGCTCCCTTAGAGTGGGCTGGACCGCTTGCGCTCCATGATCGGGACGATATAGCGCAGCGCGTCGAGGTGGTGATACGCGGCTTTGTTTTTGATTTTGTCCGTCGTGTTCCCGTCGGCGTCGAGTTCACGACTGTAGGTGGCGATTTCGTCCAGTATACCATGACAGTCATCGAAGACATACAAGCGGAACTGACGGAGCAGCTGGGTCACCCGGTCGATGCCCGCCTCAACATCGGTGATGAGGGGTTCCCTGATGCGGGTCATGCCGGCGGCGAGCCAGTCGGCCCGCTGCTGGATTTCGGACTGGTTGCCGATGGCCCAGCCCTGGACCCGCTCGCTACCCTGCGCGGCGAGCTTGCGGTGATGGGCCACCAGTTCGGGTGTGGATTTGCGGCCGTCGAGTTCGGTGCGGTAGACGTAGTAGATCGGCGCCGCTTTGGTCGGGTCTTCCGCGATCCAGACCGAGGCCGTGTGCACGCCGCCAGGATCGATTCCGACCCAGCGCGGCCAGTGGGGCGGGATGTTGAAAGGCCGGATTTTATGACCGCCGTTTTCCTCATACTCGTCGATGAAGTCCTCGTAGATGAGGCCGGCGGGCCGCTCAAACAGGCCCATGTACATCATGCGGAACAGCCAGGCGACGGTGTCGGCACGGCGTTCGTTGAACTCCGCAAACGAAAAGGCCGGGTTCACGACGCTGGCAAACTGGATAACATCAATGTCGGCCGCACCTTTGCGCCAAGGGTCGTAAATGTGCTGTTTGAGCCAGCCGAGGTTGTAGGGCGTGGTCGTGCCCAGCACCCGCCCGCGAAAGAGGGAGAGCCGGCGCTTGACGGCCTGCCAGGCGCCCAGCCCAAATTCGTCCTGACCGCATTCGTCGAGCCAGGCGGCGCGGGCCGTCGCGGACTCCAGCCCGCCAGGGGAAGAAGCCGAGCGCAGGATAATGCGCCCCCACATCGGGTCGCGGCTGCGTTTGGCAAGATAGCGCCCCGTCTGTGGGTCGCGCAGTTCAATCACCTGGTCGCCCGCCCAGTAGCGCCCGATGTGGAGCAGCTCCTCGAAGACGGTCAGCATCTCCGGGAGCATCTTCAACTTGAACAGGTCATAAGTGGCGGTGACGGCCAGGTAGTCGCCGCCGTTCATGCGCTGGATTTCGCGGTGCAGCCACCAGGGGCCGAAGCTGGTCTTGCCGGACTGTGTGCCGGCGATGACAAACACAAAGCGCCTGGTGCTGTCCCAGGCGCGGGTCTGACCCGGATGCAGGTGCAGACGCAGCACCTTGCCGTCGCGCTCGTAGATCGTGCTAAGCGGGTTCGTCGGCAGGGCCACCATAATCTTTAATCACTTCGATGGTTTTGATGTGGGTCACGGTGGCGCTGTCCACATGCACCTCCGGCACGTTGGACAGGCCCATGACGCGAATCTGGCGGTCCATGATCTTCAGCGCGGCGTCAATGGCCTCCAGGTCACCCGCCGCCGCTTTGTCCCAGACCCCGACCAGCAGCTTGTCGAGCCGGGCCAGCACGAGCATGATCCGGTCGTTCGCTTTCTGGGCGTACTGCTGGCGCCATTCCTTCAGGATGGCCTTGTAGTCGCTGGCGATGGTGCCCACCGACACGCCCAGCTTGTCGGCGATGACGCGGTAAGACACCCCGCCGCGCACCTGGGCCGCGACGAACACCCGGCGCTCCTCAATCGAGAGGCGGTCGGCAGCTTGCGCCTGACGGCGGTCGTTGAGGGTCATCGTTCAGCCGCTTTTGTGTTCAGGTAATGCTGGGCCAGTTTGACCAGCGCGTCGACGGGGCGATCCGGGTCGATGTCGGCGCGGGCGATCAGGGTCTTGATCGCTTTTTGCAGCACGGCCGCGTCTTTGGCCTTGAGGTCGCTGGCACGCAGCAGCACAGGCAGCGACACCAGCGGCAGGCCGTCCTTGAGGTCGCCGTCCGCGTTGAAGACGTGTTCGGCCAGGTCGCCGGCACGGGCGAGGAAAAATTGCAGGATGAGGTGCAGGGCAACCGCTACATTTTTGACATCGAAGGTGGCGCGGCTGATGTCCAGCGCGTCCAGATAGCGGCCGTAGTCGGTCCATCGCGCCAGCCAGGCTTCGTTCCCCGCCACCAGCTGGGCGGCCAGGGCAAACGCTTCACGGGCGGCGTCACGTTCGTCCGGCAGAAAGACCAGGCTGACCGTCTGGAAGCCAAAGGCGGCCTCGGACAGCGGCTGGATTTTCGTCGGCTCCAGCAGAGCAATCGTTTTGTCGTCCACGCCGGAGTACACCCGGTCTTCGACCGTCGGGATGGACTCATAGAGGATTTTGAGGATGGCCGGGTCATCCTGCCCGAAGATGCTGTTGTGGGACAGCTGGACGGCGATGCGGCGGGCCGGGTCGTGGTAGCCGAGAATGACCTGAACCTCAATGGTGGCGAGGCCGGCGTCGATGGCGGCCTGAACGCGGTGGTTGCCGCTGAGGACTTCGAGGAAGGGCTGACCGTCGTCATCCACCTGCGGGGTGCGGGTGGTGTCGTCGTGCAGTTCCCAGCAGAGTGGGGTCGAGGTCAGCACACCGTCGCGTTTGATGTTTTCAACCAGACGGCGGTACATCTCGGCCGGCATGTAGTGGGCGTTCAGGTCGAGCAGCTTGAGGGTTCGTGGGTCGACCGTGCGGGTGTGCAGTTGCAGAGTCATCGGGAGGGCTCCTGGTGTCCGTGTCTGGCTTTCCAGCGGGGCAGCGCCTCGGCGAGCGGCCACTGTCCGGCGGCGGCCTGGTAGTTGACCATCCATGCCGTGTCTGCGTCCGGCGTGCGCTTGCGTGAGTACAGCGTAAACAGCCCTCGGTATTTCATGCTGTTGGGGTTGTCCGTGAAGGCGGTCGTGAAGACGTGGCGAACCCGGTGTTTGTTCATTCGTTCCGCCAGCACCTGGGCCTCGCGGCTGAGCGCGGCGTACAGCACCAGCTTGGACAGGCGCGGGTAGTCGGTCGGCGCGACGGCGAAGTCGGACAGCAGGTAGATCGTGTCCGGGGCGCTGAAGGGGTGGGACGGGCTGCTGAAAGCGAAACATCCGACCAGCCGGCCGTCGACCAGGACGGCATAGGCTGGTCCGGCAGCACCCGGCGCGATGTGCCGGTTCAGGTACTGGGAGCGCAGTGCGTTGAACTGCGCGGGGGTGAGCGGGGCCAGGGACAGGGTATCGCCAATCGGCTGCCCTGGGGACAGGCGCGGCAGCGGCACGGCGGCCAGCGGCTGGCGGGGCTGCACCACGCCGATTTTGTGGGTCGAGGAGTACATATACACCTCCGGGGCGCGGGGTGTAGTTTTGACGACCCCCCGGAGCGCCAGGTCGGGTATCTGGAAGTTGAGCCAGAGAATCCAGTGGGCGCGGGTGGCGGCGATGTGCTGGGCCATCCGGGTGATGTCGGCCTGGTTGAGGAGAGTGTACGCGGGCTGCGGCCAGTCAAACAGGGTGTTGATTTTGGCGAACAGCCGCTCGTAGCCGCCGGCGAAAAACGGCGGAAAGGACAGGAAAGCCGCCCCGTCGGGCAGCTGGTCGATCCGATCCAGCACGTCCCCGTTGAAGTAGGAGGCCAGCGGCAGGCGCACCGTACCCAGCCGGGCGCGGGTGGTGTCGAGCAGGCCCTCCCACTGCTGGCGATAGGCGGCCAGCATCCGGCGGTGATACGGGTTGTCGCGCCCCTGTCCGGTTTGGTCCAGGTGGTCGACCATCCGCGTGAGCAGCATGACGGTGGCGACTTTGCCGTCGTCGGTGGCGAGGCCGGGCTGCATCCACGCCAGGGCGTCGGCAGCGGACGGCTTCAACTGAAAGTGGATCGGCTGCCCGGCGAAGAACTGCCCCAGGACGTAGGAGTAGACCGAGACATCGTTGCTGTGCAGGCGCATCCCTGGCGCGTACTCGTAGAGCAGCCGCTCCAGGGTGAAGTGGCCGGAACAGCCAACGTACACGTCGCTGACCTGCCCGACCCATTCGCGGACGGCGGCAGCGATCATCGATCTCACATCGGGCATAGTGGTTCCCAGAAACATACGGGGAGTCCTTTGGAAAGAAAAAGGCCCGGTCGCAGAGGTACTGAGGGGAAGGTGCGGACCGGGCAAAAAGTGAAAAATGGTTAAGCGGACCCCCGGACTCGAACCGGGCAATCCGGCGCGGTACGCCGGCACAGCACCTGGCTGTCCAATCCGCGTGCTGCCTTCATGGTAAATCAGAACAGGTGTTCAAGTCAAGCACGGCTTCCGAACCGTTCGGATAACTGCGGGCGTCTTTTTCGCAAACTTTTAACATTTCCCCTCTTGACACAAACTACACAATAGTGTAGGATGATAATAACTTTAACAATCTTATCCACCTGCGGCGGCCAGCACACCGCCGCGTTAGCAAAGAAAGAAGGGACTTACCAATGGTAGACAAAGACCTCCTCAAACTGTACGAAACGCTGAAGTCACAGGCTGACGACGACAGCACGGTCGGCTGTGAAATCTACAGCCTGTTTATCGACCTGCTCACCATCGCCGTCGCGGACGGCCAACTGGCTCCAGAGCAGCTGGCGATGGTCGAAAACACCGGAATCGACGAGATGATGAGTTAGTTCGCAGGGGGGTTTTTCCCCCCTCCCTCCCTTATCCACCTCAAGAAAGAAGGGGCTTACCAATGGTGATCAAACATGACGCAGTAGAAGCACTAGAACTCCTCCGCGAGGAAATCGAGGAACGGCTGGAGCAGATCGAGAATATTCTCCGCGATTTTCCTGAAGCCGAGACCAGGGCCAGAGCCTACTGGCTGGCGCATATCCGCACCGCTCTCCGGGACGACTCCGATTACCTCGGCGGGTCAGCCATCACCATGGACGACACCATCCGCGAGATCGACGGCGAGCTAAACGCCGACGCAGAATAACGGTTAGAAAGGGGGGAGGCCAGCACCCTCCCCTTATTCAAGAAAGAAGGACGCGATGTTAAATGTAAGCAGGGCAGCCTGGAATTTTCTTCTCGACGTGGAAGCCGAACTCGTTTACTGGCAAGAGAACGAGCGGATTCCGTATAACAAGGTGCTGGGTGAGCCGTATCCGCAGCTGGTCGTCGTCGAAACGCTGGGGATGTGGGGCGCCACCAAGCGCGTTGAACCTACCCTGGACGGCGGCGACGCGGGCGTATGGGAGTGCCAGCTGAGCACAGCCGGCCGCGCGGCGTTGCACGGGTAGGAGAGATCGCAGCCTGCGCGAGGGCGCGGGCTTTTTTTGCCTGGGGTCATCAGAACGCCAGGTCCCCCAGCGGGCGGTGCCCCGCTTTTTGAGGGGCGCTGTCCCGCTTTTCCCCGTTTTTCTAACCTAAAACCCTTTACTCATTATACACAACAGTGTATAATGATAATACCTTAACAATCAATTTCAGCGGCGCAGACCAGCACACCCCTGCGCCCAAAAGAAAGAAGGATCCTATGGGTTTCACAAGCTGTATTTCGACAAAAGTGAATACGGTCGATTTTCGCGGCACCTGCGGGCTGACCGACGCGGAGATCGAGGCCGCCGCTGCCCACATTCGCCGTCTGCTGCTCGCCGCCGGGCGGGTGACGGAGCGCGATATCGTGTGGGTGTTCTACCCTGGCAACCTGGTCTTCCTGCTGGAACGCGGCGGGCGGACGCTGAAAGACCTTCAGATTGAGCGCACCGGGCGGACAACGGTCACCGTGCGTGCGCCCCAGCCGGCAGCGCCCCAGCCGGGCGAGGTGCTGTTCATCACCGACGGCACCTGCGACTACCTCACCACCGTCATCCCTCCGCAGTTGGGTCGTTCCCTGGCCCTCTGTGCGACGCACCCGGTCAGCGGTTTCCCGCTGGTCTGGACCTTCTGCTGGACGGGGACACACTACGCGCTGTTTACCTATCGGCAGGAGATGAGCAGAGAAGGCAAGTTTCTGTTGGAGCGCAGCGTCAACCAGGCGCTGGCGTAACCGGATGGGGCGGGCCGCCGCCCCCATTCTCTCGTCAATCAGCACACAAGAAAGAAGGACACGATGTGGCTTACTGAAGATCTGCGGCAGCAGGCACCGAGCGTCATCAAGAACCTGGTGCACACGCTCAAAGACTGCGGCTACGACGATGAAGCCGCCTGGCGGGCCGCCGCCACTCACGCGATGAACGCGGCCACGCTGAGCTTCCGCCAGCGGCTGTGCCTGGCCCGCATTGAACGGACGGGCGCGGACAACGGGGATACAGCAGCGTTCAATTTTTTGAGGTTGAACGGGTACGTGTACCGTCATCCGGTCAGCAAGCGCTGGTGCCTCACCAGCGGACGCGGCGAGATCGCGCTGTACGCGCATCGGCTCAAAATGGTGCAGCCGCTCATGGCTGAGGAGAAAACGCATGGCTAAGCAGCTGGGTTTTTTCGGAGACAAAACGGTGCGGGAAGCAGCGCAGGAGGTCCCCCGGCAGGCGGGGCTATTCCCGGTGCAGCAGACACTGGGCGGTCGGCAGGCGCCGCTGACGACCGCTTCCGGGCCGCTGGTGCTGGACATCCAGTACACTGAGACGCCGGAGGAGCGGGCAGCGCGCGAGGCGAAAGAACGCACCGCCCCCCTTCCAGAACTGTGGGTGTGCAAGGCCAGCGGGCAGCCGCTCCCGGCCGCGCCCAGCCGGGACTCCTGGCTGACGTTTTTCGTGGA
The DNA here is from genome assembly GCA_964557285.1 of uncultured Anaerolineae bacterium. Lineage (GTDB taxonomy): Bacteria > Chloroflexota > Anaerolineae > Aggregatilineales > J027 > SB15. The sequence continues at coordinate 29,442 of CAZKZS010000002.1, forward strand.
AAAGGAACAGAGTCGGATCGTGCGGCAGAACGACCGCATCAACGCCTGGCTGGCCAGGAACGGGTACGAGGCGCTGCCGTTCGTGCCCTGCTGGCGCGAGCAGAACCGGCAGGTGCCGGGCGGGCCGGGAATCAATCCGGGCGAGGCGCCGAGTGTGGTGCGGCTGTGGCAGCGTTACGCGCAGTTGTGGACGGCTTTTGTCGAGCGGGTGTCCCTCGTGGAGATCGGGACCCTGCTGGACCGGCTGCGTGGACTGCCGAACCTGTATATGCGGAACTACCACGCGGTCGCCCATGCGATTGAATGGCTCGACGACACGCCGTCCGCACGGATCGGCTGGGAGGGGCTGCGCGAGCGCTACCTCCTGGGCAGCGGCACCTACTACGTTTATACACGGCAGGATGGGCGGGTGCGGGTGAACTTCGTGCCCGTCCTGGTGCTGGGAAAGGAGGCGTGAGATGCCGCTCAAGAAACGTGATCTGGTGCGCTACCTTCCCTCCCAGCGCTTCCTGCTGCTGGAAGGCCAGCTGGGGATCGTGACCGAGGTCGCGGAAGGATTTGTCCGCGTGGCGCCCTGGAATTTCCCCCAGGGAAGCGAACTGATTGTAGAAGCGGACTGGCCTGTGTATCTGGAACGGGTCGCGGCCAGGCCAGAGCTGGAACGGCTGCTGGTCATCCTAGAGGCCATGCTGAAGCAGGCGCTGTGGATCGCCAGCGTGATGCAGCCCGCGCCGGAGTCTTTTCCGGCCTGCCAGGAGACGCTGCTCAACGGGCTGCGGCTGCTCCAGCACCTGGCGGGTGAGATTCCGAACCCTTCGGAGGAACCCTAGATGAGCGCTAAAAAACTCTCGCTCCGGCGAAAAGGAGAAAATATGGAGAAGCGGTTCAAGGTCGGTGACACGGTGTTCGTGGCCGCCCCGACGTTTCATCAAGGCGAAGGCGGTGTGGTGATTGAGATGGAGCCGGCGTGGAAAACGATTTACGTCGTGCGGTTCAGCGACGGGTCGGAAGATGCGTTCTTTGAGGATCAGCTGACGGACACGCCCACCCGCTTCGCCGTCGGAGACCTGGTGCGTTATAATCCGAGCCTGCGCTATCAACAGACGGCTGGCGAGACGGGAGTCATCACCAAGATCGAGGACGACAAGCTCATCATCGAACTGTGGGACAAACGCCCGCTGACGGGAATCGTCGCAGTGAAGGAGGCGCCGAACCTGCTGGACAAGGTTGCGGTGACGCGCTGGCTAAAGAAACAGACCGTCGTGCGCTTCAAACACTGGGCCGATTTGCCGCACTTCGCGGAGGAGGTGTACGATCCGCCGTCGAGGGAATCGGTGCCGGTCGACACCTACGGCGTCATCGTCGCGGTCGAGGCGGCCCGCTACGGGGTGCGGCTGGCGGAGAACGGGCAGGTCGTGGCCCTGCCCGCCGTCGACTGGATGAAGGTTGTCGCGGAAGTGGATCAGGTGGACTGGGATCGCGTCGCGGCCCTGCTCGGTGAACTGCAAGTCGCGCTGGAAGATGCGATGTGGCTGGTCAGAGTCCACTTCCTGGCGCAGGGGCAGGAGCCGGAGAAATATGTCGTGGCGCGTGGGATGCTCTGGAAAGGGCTGCGAATCTACCAGCAGCTGGCCGAGGAACAGCGCCGCTAAACGGTGAAAAAGGAGAAAAGGAAGGGGAGCGCATCCCCTCCCTTTTTTACCCTTAACACACACTACACAGTCGTGTATAATCATTAAAGCACATAAGAAGGAGGATCATCCATGCAAATCAGGGTTCTGTTCTCGTATACCGAGAAGAACGTCATCCCGAAGGGCTGCCGGAAGCCGCGTAATGTCCGTCATGACGACGGCGAGCGGCTGCTGGAAGTCCGGGAAGTCGCAAGCACGGACGCCCCCATCGCGCTGCGGGTGACCCCGGCGAACACGTTTCACCGCTACGATCATCCGCTGGAGTACCGCTGGCTGGATGGCAAGCTGTGGCTGCCCTTCCAGGCATGGTATCCCAGCGGCACCGTGCCGGCGCTTAAACCGGAGTACAACTTTGTCGGCCGGTGGGGATCGGAGTTCCAGGCCGCGCCGCCGTACCGCACCTTCGCCAGCCGAGAAGATGTTGAGCGACTGTTGGACTCATGGGCGGCGGGCACGGTGCTGATTGATGGGGTGCAGTACATCCCCATTGACCACGAGCCGTACTGGCGGGTTTTTTGCGGCCGCGAAGACTACAGCGATGGCGGTTCAACCCGTTTCACAGCGCCCGACAGCTGGAAAAAGTGTACGCCGCCGGCGACCTGGCAGGGGCGGTCGCGCATTTGAAGGCGTGGCGCCTGTCCAACCAGGTCGAGGTGCCGTTCAACAGCGCTGAAGATGTGTCCGGCAGTGTCGAGATTCTGATGGCGGAAGCGCTGCAATTCGATCCACGCGCCCTGGAACGCGACCTGCTGCGGAAGGAACACGCGGCCGCTGTTGAGGCGCTGATGAGAGAACGGAGCGACGCGCAGAAGTGGCTGAAGGAGGTCGAGCGCCGGCTGAAGGAACACGGCGTCGATCTGGTCGCCTGTCCGGTCGTGGAGGTGAGCCGCGATGACCTGCGGGCCATCGGGTACGACCCGACCCGGATCACCGATGACGACCTGCGCCGGCTGGCGGACGACTGCGCGGGTGAATACCTCGCTGAAGTCTTCGCCGAGCAGCTGGTGGAAAAGGCGGCGCTGCGGTTCCTGCCGCGCCTGAACCCGGACGAGCGCACCTGGCTGGTCTGTGACGCCGCCGGCAGCATCCTGCGTGTGGAAGTGTACACGCTGGCGCGGGCGCAGCGAGAAGCGGCTGCCTTCCCCCACTTCATCCTCCAGACCGAGGTCGACGGTGTGCCGGTCACGCTGGACGCCTTTCTCAAGGAGCAGGGCCATGTCGGATAAACCCCACTGCGCGATTACCGGACAGCCCATCGATGGGCTGGGTGTGTGGTACGGTGACCAGCTGGTCAGCCGGGAGACGTGGGCGCGGATTGAAGCCTACGCGGATCAGGTGAACGCCCGCGCTGCCCGCCTGGCGGAGCGGGCCGCCCGGACCCAGCAGGAAGCCGCCAGCGACCTGAACCGCGCCCGCCAGATGGCATCGCACATTCCCTTCGGGCAGCCGATCCTGGTCGGCCATCACAGCGAGGGGCGGGACCGGCGCTACCGGGCGCGGATTGATCGCACGTACCGTCGCGGTTTCGAGAAGCTGGAAAAAGCCAGACGGCTTGCCGAACGGGCAGACGCGGCGGCGGCCACTACCGCCATCCAGACCGAAGACCCGGCGGCGCTGCTGAAGCTGCGGGAAAAACTGGCGGCACGGGAAGCCGCTCAGCAGACCATGAAGCAGGAAAACGACGCCGTGCGAAAGGCAGTGAAGGCGGCGCCCGACGACAAAACCGCCCAGGTGAACGCGCTGGTGGGTCTGCTGCCCGGCCTGACCGAGGCGCGGGCCTTCCAGCTGCTGACCCCGGATTTTCTGGGCCGTCGCGGCCACCCGGACTACAGGCTGAAAAACAACGGCGCGGAAATCCGGCGCCTGAAGCACCGCATCCAGAGTCAGGAAGCGCGGGAAAAGCAGCTGGCGGCGCAGGACAGCGCGGCGCCGCTGGTCGAGCAGCGCGGCCAGGTGACGGTCGAACGGGACGTGGCGGCCAATCGGCTGCGCCTCCGCTTTCCGGGCAAGCCAAGCGCGGCGATTCGCACGGAACTCAAGGGGCGCGGCTTCCGTTGGGCGCCAAGCGAGGGCGCGTGGCAGGCGTATTTGACAGCCCGCGCCGAATGGGCTGCCGATTTCATCGTCAACGCCTATCACGAGGAGGTGGGCCATGAACGTTGAAGGGCAAACCCCACGCCGCATCCGGGCGCTGAACCGCCGGCGGGAAAAGCTGCTGGCGGAACTGGAACAGGTCGAGGCCATGCTGTGTGAACTCGGCGCACCGGCTGAAGATAAGGAGTTTGTAGTCGTCAGCATCGACCGGAATATGACTCAGGAGCTGGGCTATGACGGGTACGCCGTTAGCGACGAGGTGATGGCCCTGGTCGCCGGTGCCTGCGCCAGCGAGGGCGTGAACGCGCAGGTGTGGGACCACCTGGAGGAGGCGTGCCGCCAATACCGCCTGCCGCTGTGCGGGGGCGCTGATAGGGTGCTGCGGGGCGAGGAGTTCATCTGGTACCGCTTCACCCCGGACGGCCAGCGCAGCGCCCTATCCTACATCCTGACCCTGGAGGAGGCAGCACGCGATCTGTCGAACGCCCTCTTAAAAACCGAGTACACCGAGGGCGCCTGGCTGACCCCGCAGGAAGTCATCGAGATGGAAGGCGGCCTGTATGACTGGGTGCAGGTTTATGATGGCGACCCGCCGCGACGGGGCGGGGAACACCGGATGACCCGCTCGCAGGCCCGTGCCGCTTGTGAGGCCGGCTGGCGCTACGAAACGCGAATCGATGGGGTGTGGCTGACTCCGGATCAGGTGCCGGACCGCTAGTTTTGCACTTTACTCATTCTACCCATTGTAGTAGAATGAGTAAAACGACACACCAGAAAGAGGAACCGTATGGCGTACACATCAACCGTTGAACTGGTACCTGTCGAACACATCGTGCGCGGCGACAACGACCGGGAGGACTTTAACCCGACCGGCCTGCTGGAACTGGCAGACAGCATCCGGGCGAACGGCCTGGCGCAGAAGCCGGTCTACCGCAAACGGGCGGACGGCATGTATGAAATCGTCGCCGGCGAGCGGCGGACGCGGGCCATGCGGGACCTCCTGGGCTGGCGTCATATCCCGGCGGAAGTGTCTGAGGACATGGATGACCGCACCGCCAGCGCGATTATGCTGTCCGAAAACCGGGGCCGTCGCAACCTGAACCCCATTGAGGAGGCACGCGGCTACGCGAAGCGCCTTGACAGTGGGATGTGGGACCTGAAAACGCTGAGCGTTGACGCGGCGTGCAGCGAGGAGTTGATTAAACGCCGTCTGAAACTGCTGAAGCTGCGAGCGGAGTTGCAGCACCTGGTCAAAAGCGGCAGCCTGCCGCTCGGCCATGCCGAGGCGCTGGCGGACCTGGACCTCAATCGCCAGCTCCTGGCGTTCCAGGTCTACCGCGACCGGGGGCTGCCCCTGAACGCTTTCCAGGAGGTGGTGAACCGCTACCTGGCGGATCAGCAGCAGGACAGCCTGTTTGATCTGACCCGGCTGACGCTGGCGGTGCAGGACTACCCGGAGGGGGTGGAGGCCCGCAGCGGCAAACGTGCGCGGCTGTCGGCTCCCACCAGCCGCACCACCGGGGTGCAGCTGCCGCCCGTTGAAATCCAGGGAGCCAACGAAAACACGGGCGAGATTGTGGAACGGTATCTCGCCGCTCTGCTGAGAGAAGGACACCAGGAGGCGGCCGTCGCGGTGGGCAATCTGTACGCCGCGCTGGTCGCCCACAATTATATGAGCGCCAGTCCCCGCGCTTACCTCTCACGAGAGGACAGCCAGCGGGCGGGGGAAATCGCTCACGTTACACGATGACTGAGTGCAACTTAGCACATATTCATCTTCCAATTAGGCAATTTGTGCTAAAGTGTTAGCACCGCTTGGAGAGCGTAAGGTATGTGTCAGACAATTGTCAGCCTGGGATACACCGGGCTAAAAATCGGTTCGCTCACCCGGCTCGCGCTGAGCCGGGACCTGCTGGTGGTGGATGTCCGGCTCAGTCCGCGTAGCCGCGTGCCGGTCTGGTCTCAAAACAACCTGGCCGGGGTGCTGGGCAAGCGTTACGTCCATCTCCCGGAATTAGGCAACCTGAATTTCAAGGGCGGGCCGATTCAGATCAAGGACCTGAAAGCAGGGGTACGGAAGCTGCGAGCCGCCCTGGAGGGGCACCGAGGCGCCATCCTGCTGTGTGTCTGCGAGCAGCACGCCACCTGTCACCGCCGGGTCGTTTTTGAGACTCTGGAAACAACAGGCGAGTTCGAGATGCAAATACTCACTGGGTCCGATTTAGCTGCCGAGGAGAACGGAAATGTTCAGCTATCACTTCTTTGAGGAGCAGCTAATGGCCGATGAGGGGGTCTACTATGATAAGGTGGCCGCCGCTGAATTTCTGGGCTACAAAAGCCCGGAAACGATCCGGCACCACCTGTACAAAAGCTCAGAATTTCCACCGGGCCGCATGATTAACGGGAAACGGGTCTGGACCCGCGAGGAACTGGAGGCATTTAAGGCGAAAAATATCACCCCTGGCGGCTATAATCCGCCAGCGCCTCCAATTTCACCGCGCGTCTTCGTTGCAGAAGGGTATGTCCATAGAATACAACGCGGGGAGGTCATCGTCCAGCATCGCCGGAAGGTGGTCACGGACGTGGTGCCCCATCCCGACCCGAAAGGCAGGGCCGCCTTTTTGCTGACCTACGAGGATGGGGACACCAAGGTGATCCAGCCGAATGTGCGCCTGTATGTGTTTCGGCCCAGCGAGGTGGATCGAATGGCGGATGCGCTGAAGGCAGCCGGGTATCCGCTGCGACGACGACCAGAAGGGGAGTGGTTTATCAACCGGGACGGCGAGATGGTGGTCTACGGCAGCGACTATGAAGAGGCGGTTCGCACCGCCTACAAGGAGACATTCTGACCGGCTCTCCAGGCGGTGTTCTTCTCGGCAGTCCTGAGGAGAGGAGCTGTAAACCCCTCTCCTCTTTTTTTCACCTTTACACAGACTACACAGTAGGGTAACATGAAAATTACGGGGGCGTGCGGCCCCCTCAGGTGATCCGAACCATTCGGAAGCCCGCATCAGCACAAGGCAGGTTATCCGGGTGGGGAGTGTGAGTCAGGATTCGCTCTAAAATGACGCTGCTGCCCGAAAGAGGCGGCGAGAACGGCGTTTTGACAGCCTGGCTGATCAAAATCACCTTGGGTTCGACAAAGGAGAAAATAACGCCATGTCGATTAAAGTGTTTCCTTTCGTGCTGGTCGCGGCAGCGATGGGGGTGCTGGCGGCGCTGGTCGCAGCCCGCAGCGGAGCGGCGGTCATCGCTCAGGCGGGCGAGACGCCGGAATACCGGACGGCCTGTGAAGCCTACTGGGCGGCGCAGGGCGAACCGGAGGTGATTTGCGGGCGGGACTGGAATCAGTGGTATGTCACCACACCGGTACAGCACCCGGTACAGCAGGTTACCGCTGCGCCAACGGCGGTGCTGCCCGTCGGGATTACCACGATGGTCGTTGACCTGCGAGACGAATGCCGGGACGACGCGCCAATCAAGCGCACCGTCCGGGCACGAACGACCTTCACCCTGGTCGGCGTGCGGCTGAATGGGCAGTGGTTGATGGTGATCGACCAGGACGGCCAGATCGCGTGCCTGAAGGAGTGGATGTGGCTTGCAAACGGCGCCCGCTTTACGAACTTCACGATTTTAAGCGGGTTTGTGACTGACCTGGATGAATAATTCACAAAACATTCAGGTGTTTCTAGCGATCTTCATACTACACTATCGTGTAGGATGAGATTGTACTCCTATAACTGAGGAGCCGGCAAAGCTGCCTCCCCAGGTTAACGGACTGAGGTCTAGGGGGCGCCTCACTATTGCATTTTCGTTACCATGTGTTACAATCACCTCACTGTATTTTTTGATATGGTAACGGAGATAGACGATGCCGAACGTTGCTCAGAGCAAAGTGGTGAGGATAGAGGAGGAATGGCATGAAACGATCAACCGGCTCGCCGAGGCCAGCGGGTTGAGCGTCCAGCTGGTCCACTCGCTCCTGCTTGAAAACCTGCTCGGAAAAGACAAGGACGCCCGAATCTCGAAAGGGATCGAGGTGATCCGCCAGCAGTTTCCAGTCCATTTAGACCCTCATATAGGAGGATAGGATGTACAAAGCACGCCCGCTAGCACACAACGGGAAAGTGGCGGTTGAATTGGAATCCGGTGTTTTGCTGCCGGATGGCACGCTCGCAGACGCCCTGCCGGACGCGGAGGAAGCCGCCCCGGAGGCCCTGACCCCGGAAAACTTCACCTTCCCCGAAGCCCGCGACAAAACCCGCTTTGAATCCCTCGTGGATCGCGCCAGCCAGATTTACCACACGCACAGCACCCTTCAGAAAGACATCGCTGCTATTGAAGCCCGTATCGCGGAGGAGCAGAAAAGCCTCGCCGAGCGGATTCGGGCGGAACACGCGCAGGTCTACCGCGCCGCGCAGATTTATGCGGCCATATGGCAGGCTTACGACCAGCATCTCCGCACCGAAGGGCTGGCGTGGTATCTGACCGGCAATGCCCCGGTCAAGAACAAGACGCTTGGCCCGGTGCAGATCGCCAGCCGCCAGGTGTGCGCGGTGTATGACGAAGGCGCAGCGCTGGAATGGTGTCTGACCCCCCTGGAGGACGGCACCCTGCAAGGCCGCGCATTCTTGATGGTCAATGCCCGTGTGTTCCAGAGCGCGGTTAAGGACGGCCAGATCGAAGTCCCGGAACTCATCTGCCAATGGATGAATATCCTCAGCACGCGCATCCTTCCGAACGCCCTTGAGGCGGCGGGAGGGTTCAGCGAAGCGTCCGGCCCAGCTTAGTCTTTTACGCGCCGCTCATCCTACCCCATCGGCGAGGTTGACTGGTGGGGTCGGCTGCGGCATTGGAGGAACTCATGTCCCATGCACTTCACTGGCGATTCCGTGCCAAAGCGCTCCGGGAAATGCGGTTTGAAGGCCGCCTGGCGATGCTGGTCGCTCTGCTGTCGCACAGCAACCTCCGGCTGCGCTGTTGGCCGTCAATGCAAACCCTGAGCGAGGAAACAGGGTACAGAAGCGAGGCGCTGAACAAAGCCAAGAAATGGCTGCTCAGCGTCGGCGCGATGTATGTGGTCCCCTACCGATACCGGGTCGGCAAAGAGCGGGAACTGCCCCGCACACAGCACGTCTACCAGCTGACCGGCGTGATGAAAATCGGTGACCAATGGCAGCCCTATCTCTACGTATCCCCGGAGACGGTTCGGGGGATCATTGACGAAATAAAGCAGTTTGTTGTTTTTTCGGAGATCGAAATTTCGACTATCGAAAATTCGATCAGCGAAATTTCGACCAGCGAAACAGAAGATTCTTTAAAAGAGAAAAAAGGTAGTACCAAGAAAAAAGGTAGTACCAAGAAAAAGACTTCTCCGTCTCCAGCGCCGGAGGCAGAGCGCAAGCGCAACCTGATTTTCGACGAGGTAGCCCGCCTGCTGTTCCGACTTCAGGAGACAGCCCAACTGGACAAAAGTATTGCCGGGCGGATCGGCAAAATCACCGCCGCGCTGCGGGCCGAGTACGGCGTGACCGCCCCCCACGACGCTCAACAGGCCGCGCCGGCCGTGGACGCGCTGCGGAAGTTCGCGGCCTGGTACGACCGGGAGGCGAAAGGCGCCGCCCGCCCGCGTGACCTGACCAAGTTCAAAGAATGGTGGGCCAGTTGGAAGCAGGCGAACGCGCCGGGTGCACAGGAAGAAACCCCCATCCAATCGGTGGACGGCGACGCCATTCTGCGGCGGCTGGGCATTCGCCCGGCAGGAGGAAGCACGGCATGACGGAGAGTGTCACCAAGACCAAAGTGCCGCCGACTCATCGCTGGGATTACCCGGAAAAGCCGGCGTGGGCGGTCTGCGACGCCTGTTATGACGCCGGGTACATTCTGGTGTCGCCCAATGTCCAGCTGGGTCATCCCCTCTACGGTTATGAGGAGCGGCGGGTGTGTCCCGCGCTCTGCCCGAAAGGGCTGTCTTACGCCGAGGAGCGCTGGAAGCTGCTGATTCCCCCCGGCTACCAGGGGTTCAGCTTTGAAACCTGGAGCGATCAGCTGGCTGCTGAGGAGAAAAACGGCAAATGGCTGGGGTTTGTCGCCTGTGTCCGCTGGTCGCAGGCCGCCGATTTTTACACCTGGTCGCACGACCTGTTGAAGGAGGCCGCGCTGCCTTACAAGAACCGGGCGAACTTCTACAAAAACAGCCTGGTGTTGACCGGGCGAGTGGGGACGGGGAAAACCGGGTTGATGGTCGCGGCGGCTCGCCGCCTGCTCGTGCGCGGGACGCATTTTGTGTATATCCGGCTGGACGACCTGATTGAATCGGTGCAGGCGACCTACCGCAAGGACTCCGGGCAGCCTACCGACGCGGCGCTGGCCCCTTATAAAGGGGTGCGGGTGCTGCTGCTGGATGAGGTCACTGAGAACACCAGCCGCGACAGGATTGAGATTCTGGAAGGGATCATCCGCTGGCGCTACATGAGCCGGCGGCCCTTCGTGATCACGACCAATCTCTCTCAAAGTCTGTTCCGCGAGGCATGGGGCGAGCGCATCGCCGATGTGGTCGATGCTCAGGCCCATTGGGTGGAGGTGCTGGGGAAAAACCTGCGGCCGATTGATCGCCCGCTGGGAGGGGCGTAAGCCATGCCGGTGCTGGATTTGCTCTGGAATGAACGGGTGTCCTCGTACTTTGCAAGCAGCCTGGTCGATGACCTGCTGCTCCGCTGCGCGGTGGAACTCGGCCGGGAGCGGCGGATCAGGCTGCGGAAGCTGTCAGCGCGGCTGCGGCAGCGCCAGTGGAAGCGGGCGTATGAAGCGGCCATCGCCGCCTACGACGGCGGGCTGAATGATCCCTATATCGACACCCGGCTGGACCTGGTGGTTGAGTTGGCGCTCGCCCTACACGAGGCCCAGCAGCTGGACGAGTGATGGTATACTGGGCAGAACGTATGTTCAACAAAAAGGAGGCTCTTATGCCAACGGAAGGGTACGTTTGGGTTCGCGGATTTGAAGGCGAGTACGAGATCAATGACCTCGGACTCATCCGGGATGTGCGGAGCGGCCAGTGGGTCGCGCCGGCGGAAAAGCCCGCCACCGCCACCACGCCCGCCCGCCCGTTCGTCCGGCTGTGGACCAGCGACGGCGAGCCGCAGGAAGTGTTTGTGGACGAGATCGTCCCAAAAGGCGCCCCGGTCCGGCGGCGGCCTGGACCGACCGAGTTCAAAGTTGGCTCCGACGGCGTGGTGACGGTCGAGGAGGAGACGGAACATGACCCGGACCTTCCTCAGAACTACGAGTCGCTGACCGTTGAGCTGCTGCGGCAGATCGCCGATGCCCGTCACATCACCCTGCCGGCGAAAATCAACAAGGCGGACCTGGTGCAGATGCTCCGCGACTACGACGCCGAAGCCCGCTGATTCCGAACGGTTCGGATTACCTGGGGGGGCAGCTTTGCCGCCCCCTGTCACTCTTTGGGAAGTTGCTTTTGCAGCGCTTCGATGGTGGCCTCGGCCCGGCCCAGGTCTTTCATCAGGCGCTGTATTTGTTCCTGGAGGTTCTGTTCCTGCCCTTCGGCCCGTTCCAGCTGCTGGCGGATGACCGCCAGCGTGGCACGGGTTTCGATGAGATCGTGTTCAGCCTGGCGCAGCCGCGCATTTTCCTCGTTGAGGTCGGCCACCTTGCGGTTCAGCAGGTCGATCTGGGCGGTCAGCTGGCGTTCCACATCGGCAGCCAGCATGACGGTCATTTCTTCGGGGGTTTCGGCGGGCGCCTGGCCGCGCTGACCGCGCTCCAGCGCTTGCGCGATTTCCTCATACGTCAGCCCGGCAGCTTTTGAGGTCGCCACCAGGTCAAACACCGTCATGTCGTCGACGGTGAAAAAGCGGGTGCGGCTGCGCCCCGGATTGGCGCTTGGCGAGAGGTAGCGTTCAAAGGTTTCGGCCCAGTTGATGATCGTCTGGCGGGCCACGCCGAAGCGCCCGGAAGCCTGTTCTGTGGTGTAGCGGAGTTCGGTCGTCATAGGCCAATCTTATCCACTTTTGTCCAAGTGGCGCTACTTTGCGGCAGATGGAGAAGTGTAGATCAAGATGGAACTTCATCGTGTGACTTGGATCAAGATTTACAGAGTTGTAAGTTTTAGCAAAAGCGCCTATACTGAGGGCTAAATTTTGTAAGTTCTTGTAAGAGGTTAGCGATGAGCAGTTTACAGCAGGAACACAATGCCATTCTCAGCGAGATCGAGGGGCAGGTGGTGGGTTTGAATGTGGGCAACGGCTTCGTCAAGGGGACGAACGGCGCCGCCCGGCTGCCCGTGATTCCGTCGGTGGTGTCGGTCATGAATGAGATGGTCGAGTATGAGGAAAACTACTCGCCGGACGACATCCTGATCGAGTACCAGGGGGTGCGGTATGCGGTGGGATACACCACCCACCGGCTTGGCTCGGCGGCGGTGCCGGATATGTCCGGCGAGCGGATGATGTCCAGCGACTACCTGATTTTGTTTCTGGCGGCGCTCTCCCTCCTGGACCCCGGCGACAAACGCCGGAACGGGGATTTTGTGCCGGCGCGGGTGGTGCTGGTGGCACCCCTCTCCAGCTACAACCGCAACCGGAAGCAGATCAAAAAGTACCTGGCCGGTTCCCACCAGGTCGGCGTCATCCAGAGCGGGCGCCTCCGGCGGACCGTGACGATCCACATCAGCGAGGACATGCTGAAAATTATCCCGGAAGGCCGGGGCACGCTGGCCTCGCTGACCCTGACCGACGAGGGGCTGCCGGTGGACCCGGACGGCTACAGCACCCGCACGGTCGGGATCGTGCAGGTTGGCACCCGCACCACCGAGGGCCTGTTTTACGAGCGCTCCCTGCCGAACGACTCGCGGTCGTGGGGGCTGTCCAAAGTCGGGCTGTCAACGGCCTGGAAGCACCTTCAGGACTATGCCCGCAACCGCCACAACTTCGAGTTGGATATGTACCAGGCCGATGAAGCCCTGAAGGCGGGCGGGTTTTACATCGGCAAAAAATGGATCGACCTGGGTGAGGAGGAGCGGAAGGACTCCTTTATCGCCAATGTGGCCCGGCAGGTTGGCAATGAACTGGCGACCCGCTGGCAGAACGGCGAGGATACCTACCATTTGCTGCTGTCGGGCGGTGGGACGGAGGATGTCTATCCCTACCTGCGCCAGCGCTTCCCACATCTCACGCGGGTCAAAGACCCGGTGTATGCCGAGGCGGTTGGCGCCTGGAAATACGGCCTCTTCTCTGTGCTGAACGAGATGGGGATTATCAAAAGGTACGTTGATGAACAGCAATAAAAGAAACCACCGGGATCGGCGCCAGCGCTCCGTCTGGTTCGCGGAGACGGCGCAAGAAAATGCGCTGCATGAACTGGTCTGCCAGATGGAAGACCAAAGAATTGAGTTTCGCTTCTGGGTCAAGCAGGTGCTGGCGCAGCTGCTGGATGGCAGCCTGACGTTCAACCGGAACACCATGCGGTTTGAGGCAGGCGCCGAGTCGCCCAGCGAAGTGCTGGCGAAGCTGGACGAAATTCTCCTGCGGATGCGGAGCGGCCAGCTGGTCATGACGACGGATGTGCCTACCGCGCCGAACCAGGTGCAGGTCAGCCGGACGATCTTCGAGGCGTTTGCGGAGATGGAAGCCGATGATTGACGATCCTGGAGCCGTCGAGGAACGGCTGCGCCGCCGCAAGCTGGTCTTTAAGCCCCGCCAGGTGCGCGTGTTCCGGCAGGTGCGCCGGCGGTCGTTCAAAAGAAAAGGGATGGGAGATGGACGGAAGCAACGGATCCGCGAAAAGTACGGTGAGACTGCTCCCTGATGCCCAGGCGCCTGCCCAGGTGGTGAGTGTGGCCGGGGTGTGGGGCTGCATCCTGACACTGGCGGCATGGCTTGGCGCCGCCGGGCTGCTGCTGCTGGTCAAGCTGCTGTGGGGGTGAGTGTGGAGAAACAAAAATACCCGCACGCGGAGATGCTGGATACGGCGGCGCTGCTGGCGCATTGGCTGGCCTCAACATGCCGCCGTTTTGCGTTCGCGGGGTCGCTGCGGCGCGGGGCCGCCTGGGTCGGCGATATCGAGGTGGTGGCGGTGCCCGGCCCCGATACCCGGCCTGTGCTGGATGACCTGCTGGCGCAAGGCGTCCTCCGCAAGCGCCTGAACGTGAAGGGGAAACCCATCGGCTGGGGCGAGGAAAACCGCCACGCCGAGTTCTGGGATGGGGGGTATCAGCGCTGGGTGGCGGTTGATTTTTTTCTCACGACATATGAGCAGTGGGGCATCTATTTTGCGATCCGCACAGGGGACGCGGACGTGTCGCGGCTGCTGGTGACCAACCGGAGCGGCGGTGGACTGCTGCCGGAACCCATGATGGTCAAAGACTGGCGGCTGTGGAAGCTGCCCTACCCGCGTGTCCCTGGCGAGAATATGGTCCCGGAAGGAAGTGTCTGTCTGCTGACGCGGGAGGAGGTGGATGTGTTCCGCTTTCTAAACCTGCCCTACATCGCCCCGTTCAAGCGATATGTGTCAGAGGTGCAGGCCATCCAGCGCTACAACTGGGGGGCACTCGTGGCGGCGTTGGACGGGCATAAAGACTGGCGGGTAAAGGAGGAGGAATATTTTTTCCGGGGTCAGCGACAGGCCCTGGCTGTGTACGTCAAAGACGCACTGCGGGGTTACGCGGCGTCCGGTGCCTGGCCGGCGGTCGGGGCGCGGCCAGGGGATACGGTGTACAGCCCGGACGGGCTGCCGTACCCGCTGCGGGCGATTCTGAATCGACGGGAGGATGTATGACGGGAAAATCAGTGATGCTGGCGCCGGTCTTCGACTATACCGTGCTGACGGCAGACGAAGCGGCGTTTTTGGAAGAAGCCCGCGATTTCATCCGGGCGCGGTATGCACTCACTTATCAGCTGGTGGTCGAGATCGGCGCCCGGCTGATTGCCGTGCGAAACCGGATTCAGGACGGCACCTGGCTGGCCTGGGTGCGGGCTGAACTGCCGTTCTCGGAAGACACAGCAGAAAATTATATCAATGTCGCCAGGTATCTGCCCCAGGTGCCGGAGCAGGCGGTGTCGCAGTTCCAGATCGCCGCGCTGTATCGGCTGGCCTCGCCCAACGTGCCGGAGGAGGCGCGGCAGGCCGCCGTGAATCGTGCCAGCCAGGGGTTCCGGGTCGATAAAGACGAAGCCTATATCCTCTCCCATGCAGACCCGGACACACGGCGGCGGTATTTCAACGGCGAACTTCCCAAGCAGCAGGCCAAAGCGCTGGTGGAGGCACTGAACCACAAAGGGCTGCCGCCAGTGGTCCGCCGCTTCTGTTTACAGCAGCGGGTCAGTGACGCCGCTGTGGTGCGGTATCTGGCGCAGGCATGGTTTGACCGGGAGCGGACGCGGCACCACAAACAGCCGCGCACGACCTGGGACGACCTGGTGGAAGACGGGGCGCTGAACGGGGACGGCTGGGCCGTGCCCCTGTCGATGGCGAACGAGCGAGATTTGCAGGTCTTCGTGAAGGAGCGCCAGCGGCACCATATCATCGAGGCGATGGAGGAGAAGTGGGAACAGCGGATGGGGCGAGGACGGTTGACCCGCGTCCATGGGCAGCTGGTGGTGGCTGACCTCAGCCCGGTGCTGCTGGAGGTCTTTGGGCGTTATGAAGGGGAAGAAGTCGAAATCCAGATCCGGGTGAGAAAAAAAGCGGGCGGCTGAGATTCCAAGCCGCCTGTTCCGCTCACTCGCCAGCGGGCTGCTGGCGCTCCTGGAGCAGGGTTTCCAGCTTCAGCAGTTTGGCCCGCAGGGCGTCGAGTTCCTGAGTCAGCGCCGCATCGGTTTCGGCCAGCCGGTGAATTTCCTCGGTGTGGGTATCCCCCGGTTTTCCCAGACGTTCAGCGAGTTCCTGAGCCAGTTTCAGCGCGGTCGGCACCCAGGAATCGGCCCGGTTGACCGCCTGCCAGGCGCCCAGGAAGGTGCCGGCGAAGACCCCCAGCGCGGCCAGCAGGGCTTCAAGGTTGGAGTTTTTCATACACCCCTTCCAATCGACGCCGCAGATCGGCCACTTCCGAGGTTCGCAGATCAAAGAGATACTGCGCCCGGAAAGAGGAGGCGAGCAGCCACAGCAGGCCGCCGGAGATGACAGCTGCCTGGTAGTCATTCAGCGCCGCCAGCAGCCAGTTGTTCCCTACAACGGCGAAGTTGGTCAGAATGTAGAGGGTCAGCGGCAGGTTAATGAGGACAAACTGAAGCGGGCGCGGCTGCGAAGTCAGGAACATGGCGAAGGTCGCCAGCAGGAACATCAGGCCAACGCCCTGTTTGGTCACCAGGCCCAGCGTGAGGGTGTGGATCAGATCGGTGACCTCGGTCGCCGGGCCGGAATATAGGGCGATAGTCATCCCTAGATTCACGGAGAAGGCCGCTGTCCGAGGTAGCAAAAGTTTGTTGAGGAATGCGGACAGCGCGGACGGCGCCGTCGCGGGGGATTGGATGGTCATTGGTTTGGCTCCCATAAGCGAAAGCGGTGAGGATGAAAGAAGGAAGCCTCACCGCTGTATTTCGCACGCCCGACGGCGGTAAACCGCCAAGCGCCAGCACAATTTCATTTTAAAGCTAAACCGCATGGGCGTCAAACCTCAAGTGGACTAGAACACAGGTTCTACGGGAGACGAGAGTCCGAACCGTTCGGAAATGGGTCTTTTCATGCCAAATTCTAACGCTTAACCCTTTACACAAGCTACACAAAAGTGTAGGATGATATTAGCACACACACCAAGAAAGAAGGGCACAAGCGTATGGCCGAATATATCTCTGTTCAATGCCCTGACTGCCAGGAATGGCGAAACATCCGGGCGCGTGACCTGCATAAAGTGACGCGCTGCCAGCGCTGCCATATGCGGCGGATCGCCGCGAAAGGCTGGGCCAAAACCGCCCTCCTGTATGGCACGAAATTTGCGGTTGAAAAACGGCGTGCGTGGGCGCTCCGCAACCCCTCCAGCCTGGAGCAGCGGGTGATGCGGGCGCTGAATACGCTGGGCGTTTCTTACGAGCGGGAATACTGGTTAGAAGACCAGGATACCGGGAAGGTGGTCCTGGTCGATTTTTTGGTGGGCGGCGCGGCCGCGATTGAAGTCGACGGCACCTGGGCACACCAGTTCCATGCCGAGCGGGATGCCTGGCGGCAGGCGTTGATCACGAGCGCGGGGTATCCACTGCTGGTGCTGGACGAATCGACGGTGAAAGACCCGGAGCAGCTGCGTCGGTACCTGGGAATGGGCGTGACCACGCCGCCGCGATCCCGCGTGCGGATGTCCGCCTTACAGCCAGTGCTGCTGTGAGGGGCGGCTATGAACAACATTCTACTCCCGGAAGCAGTCGCCGGCGCGTTGCAGCGCGGGGCACCGCTGCTGGTGCATTGTTCCGGCGGCAAAGACTCTGACGCGATGCTGCTGGCAGTGTCGGCGGCACGCGCTCGCTGCGGCTGGCCGGGCCGCTTTCTGGTGGTTCACTGCGACCTCGGTCGCATGGAATGGCCGCAGAGCCTTCCTCATACCGAGCAAATGGCGGCAGCCGTCGGCGCGGAAATGGTCGTCCTGCGGCGCGAGTTTGACCTGCTGGAAGGCATAGAGCGGCGGCGGGACAAGATGCGGGCCGATGGCAAAAGTGGCCCGTTCTGGCCGGATGCGCGGTCGCGCTACTGCACGAGCGATTGGAAGCGCGATGTGACGGACCGCTGGATACGCCAGCAGTGGCCTCGTGACGCCGAGGTCATCAACGCGATTGGCCTGCGTGCCGAGGAGAGCGCGGCTCGGAAACGGCGGGCAGTGGTCGTGAGTCGGAACTCGTGTGCGCCGTCCTATGGTCGCCAGGTCAACGACTGGCTGCCGATCCACCATTGGACCGAGCCGGAGGTGTGGGCACAGCTGGGGGTGTCGATGGCATATCTGGCATGGGTGCGCCAGCAGGTGCGGGACGGGCAGACACCCGACGCGCTGGGCTGGACCTGGCACCCAGCCTATGCCTACGGCAACCAGCGGGTCAGCTGTATGCTGTGCGTCTTAGCGAACCGGAACGACCACCGCAACGGGGCCGCGCACAATCCTGCGCTGTATCGCCACCTGGTCGATCTGGAGCTTGAAAGCGGCTACAGCTTCCAGAATGGGCGCTGGTTGGCCGATCTGTCCCCCGACCTGCTACGCCCGGATCAACGGACCAGACGGGACGTGATGAAAACAGAAGCCACGCCGGTACTGATTTAGGAGGATGTCATGAGTTGGAAGCAGACCGTTAAGAACATGGAAAAAGCGGCGGCGTATGTGCTGGAGCATCCCCAGGACTGGCATACCGCCAGCAGCCTCGCAGACGCGGTGAACGCGCCACAGACGGATGTTGAGCATATCGCCCGCAGGCTGCATGGGATGTATCTGCGCGGGGAAATCAAACGCCGCCGCCGCGAGAAACGCACGATTGTGGAATATCAAGCGAAGGAGAGAAGTTCTGATGGAATCCCAGGTTCTGGTGCTGACACTGGCGCCCGTGCAGATGAGCGAGGGCGCAAGGAAAATCGAGATCGATTATCTGCGTGACTTTTATGAGCAGGTCCACGCGAAGCATGTCGAGGCGGTGCTGGAACGCCTACCGGCGCCGAATGCCCTGATGGTTACTGAGGACGGCGAGCGGGTGGTCTTCATCCAGCGCAACCGGGGCGACCTGGTGGAGGTGTTTATCTTCACCGTTGAAGAATATGCGGCGGGCGGCGATTTTACGCTGGACGTGGAGTTCTCCCAGATGGGTGAGCCGGCGCTGCTGTCGGTCTACGCGGGCGGGCAGCAAAACCGTGAAAGGGGAGGCTGAAGATGAATAAAGTGAAGCTGGTTTTTGCCGGCAGCCGTCGGGTCGAACAGTTCGTCTATCTGTACTATCCGGTCACCGTCAACGGCGTGCAGGAAGACGCGGCCCAGATGTATCCGGCACAACTGCTGGATATGCA
Organism: uncultured Anaerolineae bacterium; assembly: GCA_964557285.1. Lineage (GTDB taxonomy): Bacteria > Chloroflexota > Anaerolineae > Aggregatilineales > J027 > SB15. Next base: position 48,212 of record CAZKZS010000002.1, read on the forward strand.
AATCGGCGAAACCGCCCTGTTTGTCCCCGGCGAAAACGGGGTTGGTGTCCTGACCGGGGACGAAGCCGAGCCGGTGCGAACCGGGGTGCTGGATGATCCGGCCAGCATCGCCCTGTGGGAGGCGCAGAGTCAGCTGGAGGTGCAGGAGGCGGTCGCCCATGCGATTGAGGTGTTGCTGGCGCTGCTGGCGCTGCATGAGACGGACGCCAAACGCCGGGAAGCGCTCGGCGCGATTGTCGAGGTGCTGGCCCAGGTAAAATGCGGGCAAACTTGAAAATTCCCCTATTTTACTCCTTGACACACACTACACAACAGTGTAAGATGTATATACATTAACAATCGACCCCCACACGCGGCGACCAGCACACCGCCCGCGTGGAGAAGAAAGAAGGAACTCATGACTGTTTTACGTGACATGTTTTTGAACCACATCGAAGGCGAGGTTCAGCCCTTTGAGGTGCTGGACACAAGCGACGACACGCGCTACGCACTGGCGACGGAATACATCGACGACCTTGATGAGTGGGTGTGGCACATCTGCCAGGTCACCGCAGACGGCGAGTATGAGCCGGTCGAAACCCTGGTCAACGAAGAGGCTGCCCTCGACCTCTGGACGTTGTATGCGGAGGGCGTGCAGGAAGACGAGGAAGCCGCGCAGCGCACCCTCTGGGAGGCGGTCGCGGATTTCGTGGGGTCGCTGCTGTGATTACCCACGAGGACTTTCCCCTCTTTTCGGTCGTGAGCCTGGTTGAGGGAGCGCAGGTCGTCGCCCAGGGCGATTACCTGGGCACCCTCCAGGCATTTGAGGACGACGCGCCGGTGCAGCTGGCGCTGGTGCAGGTCGCGCCCGGCCGCGTCGTGGTTCATCCAGTCGAACAGGTGGTGCTGACATGATTTTGCAGTTTACGAGTCTCAAGGAGTTCGCGGAATACACGCGCTGGTCGGGCGGATACGTCCATGTTGGCATGGACGGCTGGCTGGAAGTGCGGTCGTACCAGTCGACGCTGGCCTACATCCAGCTGAAGAACACAATACGGGCGCAGCGGGCACAGAAAGCCCTGACCCGCCAGCGATGGTACGGCAAGATGCGGAACGGCTGGGGAGAGGGCTTCCCCTGGGAGTTAAGGCGTGCCCGGTTTTTCGGGGTGCTGGCGCTGCGGCGCACCCTGCGCGACCCACGTCCCCACTTCCAGCACTGCCACGTGGACGAGCCGCTGACCCGCCTGCATGAGGGTATGGCCGCTTTCAGAAAGGAGCTTGAGGCATGAATAAGGAATTTGGGAGTATCAAGGCGCTGGTGGCGTATTTCGACTGGGGCTGCGGCCGCAAGGCGCGGATCACAACCAAAGATGGCCTGGTGACCGTCTTTGTCGACGGCGAGCCGAGGGCACATCTCCAGCTGAAGAACCCGGCGCGTGGTTTTCGGCTGATGAAGGTGCTGGGCAAGCGTGCGCGGTATCTGGCGATGCGGGGTGCTGTAGAAGGCAGTGTCCCTTATTCTGCGCGTGAGTATGCGCGGGCACAGTTTTTCGGGGTGCTGGCGCTGAAACGTGACGTACCGGACCCGCGCCTGCCCTGGAGCGTCCGACCCTCGGAAGTCCACGACAACTCGTATTCGATTTTCGACAACAGCGCCAAAAACGAGTGGGGCGAGCCGGTCTGCATTTTGGCCGGCGTGACCTACCACGAAGCGATGCAGTACCTCATGACCTACGGATGGAAAGGGTTGAAGGCATGAACCGGGTAAATGAACCTGCGATTGACATCCTGCTGCTGGGCATTCAGCGCCGCCGCGCTGCCGGCGTAGAGCGGATTCCCGCCGGGGTGCTGGACTCGCGCCCGTTCTGCCCGCATGGCTGGGACGACCAATGCGATCAGGCGCGGAATCGCATGAACCGCGCCCGGCAGAAAATCCGCCATCACCTGGCGGCGTACCAGCGAACCCGGCTGGTGAGCGAGCGGGTGGCGGTCCGCACCTGGCGCCAGGAACTGGCGGAAGCGGAAGCCCTGTACCACCAGTACATGGCCTTTGTGTACAACGGCTGGCACCGGCAGGACGGCGGGACGTACTTTGAGGTCGCCCGCCGCCGCTGGAAGCGCTACCTGCTCCACAGGGCCTACAAGCCGCGCAAACCGAACGGTTCGGATCACTTGGGGAGAAGGTCACCATGCTGAAAGCACACGACGCGCAGCTGCCCCCGCTGGGGGCAGTTGGACATATTGAAGACGGCGAAACGCGGGTCGAGGCACCGTGCATCGTCCTGTACTACCGGGGGCGCTATCACATCGGGGTGCGCTTCCTGGATGACGGGTCAATCCACGAGTACCGGGATGGGGTCTTTATCCCGCTGGCGTGCTGGCGGGACACCCGGCCGAGCGCCCTGACGCTGGACATGATCGCCCGCATCCGGGCCACGAACCTGCGGGCGGCAGGATGGCCCGCCCATACCCGGCTGTACCGCCGGAACGGGAAGGGCTGGTACCACCTCACCTGGGAAGGCGAGTGGCTGTACCGCCAGTTTCGCCGGCCGATCAAAAAGCGAATGCGGCCATACCTGGAAGCGATGGCCGTCTGGGTCGAGCAGGCGGTTGATGAGGTGCTTCGATGACAAAAACGCGACAAAAGGCCCGGCCGTGCGTCCTGTGCGGCGAGCCTACGACGGATTGGGATTACGTGTGCTGGGACTGCCGGAAGGCGCACAAGCGCGGCACGATGGAAATCCAGCAGGACGCCGAACGCGGCACCTTGCTGCGAAAGGTGTACGGCATACACCGCCACACCAAACTGCGCTACTCGCCGCTGCCCCCGCTGGATGAGCGGCAGGACTCGGTCACCCTTCTGGGGCTGGTGGCCCGGCTGGCGCAGACCGAATATGTGATGGCCGAAAAATCGGCGTTGTGGCAGCGCAGCTACAAACTGGGGCACGTCATTAATCCGGGCCACGAGGACACAGGGAGCAACCGCTTGTTCCTGCTCCTGACCGAGGATCAGGCCGCCGCGCTGGAGGAATTGGTGATTTTCCTGCGCCGCTTCTGGAAAGCGGCTTCCCAGGAGGGGGAGCGGCGCGGCACCCATTTCCTGATGCAGATGGCGGAAAATCGACTCAGCATCGAGGACATCAACAAGAAAGTGGTAGGTGACCAATGAAACCACGATTTACCCCGGAGGAGTTCTGGCAGCGCTTTTTTGAGTCGCTGCCGGATGATTGGGAAACCCGCTTTTTGCCGGGCGATCAAGTCGCGCTGGTGCGCGAGGATATGTGGTGGGGAATCCCCATCGGGACGGTCGGCGAAGTGCGAACCGTCGCCCATCCTGAAGACGCAATGGCTCAGAAGGGACGGCCCTATCATGTGATGTTTGACGTGAGCGCCCATAAAATCCCCATCCCGGAGCGCGATCTGGCACGGATCCGCGAGGTCTGGCCGGATGCGCCGGCCTATCACCAGAACGTGGGATCGAATTTCGCGCCGCAGGATTTGGTGATGGTGGCGAAAAAACAGCCCGGCATGGTACCTCTGCCGCAGCTGAAGCAGGCGGTGCTGCGGGCCATCATGAGCCTGAACGTCTCTCCCTACGCGACGAGCTTCTGGGCGTCGTGGGAAGGGGAGTTCCTGGGCCGGCTGCTCGCCCCGCTGGGACAGGAGGCGCTGAAAGCCCTGGAGCAGCAGTTGGAGGCTGCCGCGCCGCACACGGCAATGCTGGTGCTGCGGGTATAGAGAACTGAAAATCGGTGCAGCGAGGACGCGGGTGACAAGCCCGCGTTTTTTTATTTCGTTAAATTAAATATATAATATTTGCATAAGATGTTATGGGAGTAATCTTATGCCACCCGAACGTCGTGAATTTACAGTTCCCAAAGAGAAGGTGCAGGCAGTTATCGAGCAGGGGAAATCAAAGGGCTGGACACTCATCAGCCAGCAGCAGCAGGATGGCACAGTTTTGCTGACCTTTGAACATCAGGCGGATGCATCTTCACCTCCCACGAAAAAACCCTTTTGGAAGGGTCCAAACTGGCTTCTTATCGGCATTCTTGTTTTTTGCTGCGTTTTTTGCTGCGGTGGATTTTCTGTTTTCGCTTTGCTCGTAGCACCCAGCGATGAAGAGATTGCCGAGATGCAGACCGTAGAAGCACAGGAACGGGCAATGCGAGATACACAGAGAGCGGAGGACAGCGCCACCGAAATCGCTGCCCAGAACGCCACCGCGACTATCATAGCCCTGACACCAACGGTCACGCTTACATGGACTCCCACCATGACCAATACCCCTTTACCGACTGAGACGCCAACCCCCTTGCCACCAACAGCCACCGTGTTTTACGAACCCGCCGCTGATGCTCAAGGACGTGTTCCAGACGATTTTCAGGCCATGATGACGGCGATGGTCGCCAGAATCCGGGCGGTGGATGGCGTAATAAACGTGTCGCAGCACACTGTCATGTACGACGGGGACAGACCGGATGGATATTTTACAGGGTTCAAGATTGAGGCCGAAGACGGGGCCAATGAGGACGAACAATTGGTCACGGAAATCCGTCAGGCCATCCGCAATGTATTGTTTGAATTCTACGGCTCATATCCATACTTAGGGGTGGCGCTCACCGTTAACGACGGCGACGAACTGATATGGACCTGGGGCAGCGATGATGAAATCTGGTTTGCCCAGAACCCCTCCACCGGGGATACGGTTTTCCACATTGAGCCAACGGTTGTCCCTACTGCCAAGGCAACTCAGTCACTGGATGAAATTGCAAGTTCAATTATCCGCAACACGGTGGGCACAGAACTGCGCGATAGTGATGTGGAAATGGTAATCGCAAATGATAGAGTAGTCACCCTGCGTTACCACCTGAGAGAGACTGGTCTCCCATTCTTCTATAAACTCCAAGCAGATACCGATTTTGTCTTACTGGTCTGCAATCTGCGGAAGAACGGCTTCACCACGCAGACCTTTCAATTCTCAGCCGATGCACCGGTTACAGACAGCTTTGGAAATAAGGTCTATGTAGAAGCGGTAGAGATGATTCTTGCGCCGGAGACTGCCGCCCGTATCAACTGTGATAATCCTAAAGGAGTCGTACTTGAAGATATTGCAGAACGTTATACGGTGAATCTTCCTTACTAATAAGCCAGCCGGAGCTACAAGACGTGGCCCGCAAACCCGCGTTTTTTTCGTTATGCTGTAAGAGTGATGTAAAATATAAGCCAGCGGTCAAAGGAGAAGATCATGAAACGTATGCTTATCCTCTCGATCTTAGCAATGCTGCTTATTGCAGGATTTTCTGAAATTGGGCAAGCGCAGGAAGGATTTGCCTGCCCACCTGATCGTGCCTGTCCCGAATTGGTGTTTCCTTCAGAGACCATGACAGGGGAGGTGTTCTGGAACGAAATCCCGCTGGGCGCGTTCCAGAATCGCGCCTTTTTTGTGGTTGATCCCGGCCCGCAGACTTTGGTCATTCGGAATATTCAGGATGTCGCGGCCCCCGGATTTAATCAGCTTTTTGTCTATCAGGAAGTTTCGGTGAGGGTGAACGTCAGAGTTGGACAGACACGCACATACAATCTCAGGCCGCGTCAGCAGTTCATTCGCGGCACGTTATCCTTGACATGCAACGTTCGTGAATTGGTAGCGGGTGAAAATATTGTCTGCCAGGCGTTTTCTGATGGAGCCTATTTGGGGGACATTGTACCCGGCCAGCGTGCGGATTTTGTGATTGACCCTGGGCAACACACCGTTACCGTTCAGCTTGTCGGCGACGTGGCTTTTCGATGGCTGCCGCCTGATGCTCAGACTGTAAACATTAGTGCGGGCCGCACCGCACGCATCACTGCACGAATCAATAAGAAAGACTATGGTGGACGACGGGGAGCATCCGTCAACTGTGCCGACTTTGAAACGGCGATCTGTGATAATTACTCCACTCCCCGCAGCTGCGACGAAGCTGTTGCAATGGGCATCCCAGCCCGTGATGCTGCCTGCTGTTTCCCTGCGCGTGATGCAGATAAAGACGGCGTAGCCTGTTATGGAGACTAAAATAAAAATGCTGCCGAGAGGCAGCAACAGCGCAGTGCGGGCATGGCAGCCCATTTCAATGAAGCCAGGGACAGTAGACTTGAACCGCGTCCTAAAGGCTAGGGTTGTTAATCCAGAACTCGCTGCCGAGCACGCTCAGCGCCTCCGCCTGGATTTTGGTCAGCGCGTTTTCCAGCCGGTTGATCTGGTTGCTCTGTTGGGTCAGCATCGTGTCTTTTTGGGCGATGAGGTCATTGGCCGCTTTAATCCCCGCCTTCAGCTGGGCGATCTGCGCCTTCAGCACCTCAATGTCCTCCGGGTCCGGGGAGACGGTCGGCAGGGCGGCGCAGCGGCCGGTCACCAGGACGGCCGCTTTTGCGGAAATCCAGCGGTTTTCCCCGACTTTGTACCACACGGTCGCGGTATCGGGCAGGGTGTATTGGCCGATAGGCTTCACCGACTCGCCGGGCTTCAGGTGTCCGACGACGGTATCCGGCTGGAACACGCTGACCGGGCGCACCCGGATGTTGATGTCAAAGGTCTGAAGGTTGGTGAGGGTGCATTCGGTGTCCACTGTTAACGGGCCTTCCAGCTTCAATCGGGTGTCAACGGGTTCACCCTCGGTCGCAAAGTCCATCCAGCCGAGCGGCGGGTTGTCCGCCGTGACGAACTCGGTCATGTACTGGAGGCAGGGATGGGCCTGCGCGAGCAGTTCCATCTGGACGGATTCCCAGCGGAGCAGGTGCCCCATGAACTCCCCATCGCTCATGCCCGGCTGCTTAAGGCGCTCCCACACGCCGGATCGGGCGTAGGCTTTGAAGCCGCGCTCCGACGCCTCGTTGCCGAAGCGGTCGCGGAAGCCGTTCGGCCCGGCCATGTCCAGGTTGATCTCCGACCAGGCGAAGCGCAGCGTGGACAGGTCATACCCGAAGACATGCTGAAGGAAATACAGCCCGCGCAGCAGCCCGCACAGCGTCCAGGTTTCAGGCAGATGCTCGCCGTCCCAGATGGCGTAGGTGTTCCAGGGGAGGTCGTCCCAGGTGAGGTTCGGCCAGCGGGCCGCCACATCGACCGCCTGCCAGCCGGGCAGGTGGCCCGACCAGGGCACGACGGCGGCGTACCCATGCACCAGGAAAATGACGTTTTCCTGGTGGAGCAGCCCGGACTCATGGATGCGGCGCCAGTACGCCTCGTCATTGTAGGTGCCGATGGACTGGTTGGGGCAGCCCAGCAGCACATCGGGGAAGTCGGTTTTTAACTTCTGCGCGATGGCGACCAGCGCGGCGAGTTCGTCCCGTTCGGCGCCCAGTTCGCACCAAGCTTCGATGACGGGGATGCAGTGGCCGTGCCGGGTTTGCAGCAGCGTCAGCTGCGCGTGCAGGGCCTTGATGAAGGTGTCGGCGATGTACGCGGGCGTGTGGCCCGTTGGGAAGTGGTCGCTGTCAAACAGCGCTCCCTGAGAATCGTCGCGGTAGACGCGCATGTGAATATAGGTGCCGGGCTGCATCCGGGGCACCTGCTCCAGGAGCCAGGCGGGAGACAGCTGGGTGCCGGTCATCCCTTTGAGAGCGCGGGGGCGCCACTCCGCAAGCAGTCGTTCCATATAATCGGCGGGACGCTCGGCATGGAAGGTCGGCGACAGCACGCGCACCTGGCGGGGCGGCAGGACGGGGTTTTCGATGACGATCAGGCCGTTGGGCATGGCTGTGATGGCTCCAGATGAATCAGATAGTCGATAGCAACCCACTGGTCAGGCTGGCCGGGGAGTCCGGTGGTATCCAGCTTCACATACCGCCAGCCGCGAGCTTCTTTCGCGCTTTGAGGAAGGTAGCGCACGTAGGTCCCGCCGGGCAGCTGGTCAATGACCGCCCCGCCCGGTGAGGAACGCACGTTGAGGTTGATCCCCGGCCGGACGCAGGCCCGCTGGTAGGGGTCAGGCGTCGCCGTCGGTGCGAGGGTCGCGGTGGCGGTCGGGTGGGGCGGCAGCCCCTCCGGTGTGGGGGTGTAGGCGAGAACGCCCAGTGCGGCAAGCTGGGTCGACTGCCAGGCGTCGCTGGTTTCGAGATGGCTGAGCCGATCCTCGACGCTGGGGGCCGGGCTGGCGCCAAACAGCAGGCGGGCCAGCAGCAGCCCCAGGCTGAGGAGCGCCCAGGCGGCAGGGCGGCGCATGTTATTTCGGTGGACGGTGCTGCGCGGCCCGGCGCAAAGCGTCAATGGCTTCCGGGGAGAGGGTGGCGAGTTCCGGCGGCGAGGCGATGACTTTAGCGCGGTCGTCGACGGCGTGGTTCACGGTGTCGCGGAAATAGTCGGCGGGCGTTTTCGGCGGCTCTTTGGCGAGCGCCGAGGCCGCCGCTGCCGCGTCCTCCCAGGACAGCCCCAGCACGACGACACCGATCACGGCGCCGGCCAGAAAGACGATTTCCTGGCGGAAGGCCGCGAGATCGGGCACCTGAAGCAGCAGCAC
>CAZKZS010000003.1:0-10143 GCA_964557285.1 uncultured Anaerolineae bacterium
GGCGCAGGTATTGGCCTGGGGTTATCCATCTGTCAGGGGCTTGTAGAAGCACACGGGGGGCAAATTCGGGCGCAGAATCGCTCCGGCGGAGGAACAATATTTACATTGACCCTGCCCCGCTATCACGGAGAAAATTTATGACGCGGATTTTAATTGTGGATGATGAACGGCCGATCCGCCGCTTTTTAAAAACGTCGCTGGGCGCTCAGGGATATGAAGTATTAGAAGCAGCTACAGGCAAAGATGCCATCAGCGAAGTGATTCAGAACAAGCCGGATTTGCTTATCCTTGACCTGGGGCTGCCAGACATTAACGGGATAGAAGTGACCCGTCGGCTGCGCGAGTGGTCAAAAATCCCGATTGTTATTTTATCGGTTCGGGAAAGCGAAAATGACAAAATTGCCGCGCTGGATATGGGCGCTGATGATTATCTAACCAAACCGTTTGGCATTGGCGAACTGATGGCACGGATTCGTGTCGCGCTTCGTCATGCCTCTCCGATGCCTCAGGATGCCGTTTTTAAAACCGGAATGCTGGAAGTCGATTTAACCAGCCGGATAGTTAAACTGAATGGGGAAGAAGTGCAGCTTACCCCGACAGAATACGACCTGCTGCGGGTGCTGGTGACTCATGCCGGAAAAGTGGTCACACACAGCTATCTTTTGCGGGAGGTTCGCGGGATAGGCTACCAGAACGATAACCATCTGCTGCGGGTGCATATGAGCAATCTACGGCGCAAACTTGAACCTGACCCCAACCGCCCCCAGTATATTATCACTGAGCCGGGGGTTGGCTACCGCCTTTATCTGCGCGAATAAAATTTTTGTGGGTGCTTTGGGAACTGTGTACTAATATCTACACAGTTCAGAGGAGCGCCAGTGACCCGGATTATCGCCTTCATTAAATTAGGGCGTTTTTTATTTTTGTTAGGCGGCTTTGTCATGTACAACCTGGGGGCGGCGGTTGCCCGCTATCAGGGATATACACTGGATTGGGAAGTGTATTTCTGGGGGCAGGCTGTTGTGACCAGTACGCAGTTGATGGTACATTACAGCAATGATTATTTTGACTATGCCGCCGACATTTTAAATACCCAATACACGCCCTGGTCGGGAGGCAGCCGGATTTTGCCCAGAGGAGAGCTTCCGGTATCCGTGGCGCTGGCGGCGGCAGTCACGTTTGGCCTGATTTCGCTGCTGATTTCCCTTCTGCTCGCCCCCACTGGCACATTGACGTTCCCTTTGCTGTTGACTTCATTGGTGCTTTCATGGGGATATAGTTCGCCTCCTTTACGGCTGCATCAGCATGGATTAGGGGAACTGGCTGCCAGCCTGATTGTGGCTGTTTTTACCCCTTTAACGGGTTTTTATGTGCAAACAGGAAGTTTAAACAACCTTTTATTTCTGGCGGTTTTACCTCTGGTGCTGCTTGAATTTAATATGCTGCTGAGCGTGCATCTGCCGGACGCAGACAGTGATGCCATTGTTGGAAAAAAAACGCTGGTGGTGCGGTTTGGCAAAACCAAAATTTCCCGCCTCTATATGACGTTGCTCGTTACAACTTATTTAATTTTGCCTCTACTGGTCATAGCCGGACTGCCTGTGGAGGTGGCGCTGGCGGCTGCCCTTCCCTCTCCTCTGGCGATTTATCTGATAGGGCTGGTGGCAAAAAAGCCGGACACCGCCGATTATTCCCGACTGGCTTTTTTCAGCATCGGGCTGCTGATGGCAACGGCGGTATTTGAAGCGCTGGTTTTGGTCATTCTCTAAATTTGTGCGAATTGTTACTTACAAGAGGAGGCCGTTTGTGTTGATACCCGCCCGTGTAGATACCCCCGAACTCCTGGATTTAGGGATGGGAACAGAGGCAGATGTGGCAACCAATCTGCGGGAAATGTGGCGTATTAACCGCTATCTGGGCGGGCTGTCCGCGCTGACTTCCCATCTGTATCCCCGGTTACAGCACCCAAACATGACTCTGGCCGACCTGGGAACGGGATCGGGACACATTCCCCATCTGCTGGCGGCATGGGCGCGGCAGCGACAGATTTCGCTCACCATTCTGGGGCTGGATGTGTCTCATCGCAATCTGGGAACGGTACAAAAAAATGGTCACGTTAACTTTATTCTGGCGGACGCAGGACAGCTTCCTTTTGCAAAAAATCAGATTGATTATTTTATTTCATCGCTTTTTTTACATCATCTCCAACCGGAACAACTTGTACATCTGCTGCGCTCTACATTTCATCTGGCACGGCGTGGCATTATCATGAGCGACCTGGTGCGCGGCTGGCTGCCAATGGCCGCGTTTAAGCTGATTCAGCCCATTTTTGCCCGCAATTTTTTGACCCGCCATGATGGGATGGTGTCGATTCGACGGGCGTATACTCCTGCTGAATTAAAAACACTGGCGCACATGGCCGGCCTATCCCATATTCAGGTGTACACTCATTTTCCCTGGCGCATGACCTTAGTCGCGGAAAAAGAACCCTATGTTTGATACGGCGGTGGTTGGGGGAGGCATCGCCGGATGCTGCGCCGCGATACACCTTGCCCGATGCGGGCGGCAGGTGATTCTTGTTGAATCTAAGCCCTATCCCCATCATAAAGTATGCGGGGAGTTTCTTTCGCCTGAATGTACGGTGCTGCTGGATGAGTTGGGTGTGAGTCCACAGGTGCGGGCGCTGCGACCTGTCTCCATCCAGACGGTAGAAATTACCGCCCCGAATGGCACATCGTGGACAGAAACCTTTCCACACGCGGCCACGGGAATCAGTCGTTATGCGCTGGATAACTTGCTGGCTCAGCAGGCGCGTGCCTGTGGGGTAGAAGTCCTTGAAGCTACCACCGTCACGCAAATTCAGGGCAGCCTTGAACAGTTTTTTAGTCTCAGCCTTGACCCACGAAAGCAGATTCAGGCCAGAACGGTGATTGCGGCGCATGGGAAACGCAGTGGGCTTGACCGCGCCCTTCAGCGCGATTTTTTGAATCACCCGCAGCCGTTTGTCGGTCTAAAAAATCATTTTTACGGCCCGCCCCTGCCCGGACGGGTCGAACTGCATGTTTTCCCCGGTGGGTACTGCGGGATGTCGGAGGTGGAAGGTGGCAAAACCAATGTGTGTCTGCTGGTGCGGCAGGATGTTTTTCAACAGGCCGCCGGAGGCCCCCCCGCCAGCGTGGAAAATTTTATTCAGTGGATGCAGCAGCAAAACGGGCGGCTGAAACAATGGCTTTCCCAGGCCGAACCGATTCTACCGCGCTGGTTAAGCATCGGGCAGGTGCCATTTGTTCAAAAACAGGCCGTCGAAAACGATGTGCTGATGGCGGGTGATGCGGCGGGTTTAATTGCTCCAGTAGCGGGCAGCGGCATGGGCATGGCATTTCAGGCAGGAAAGCTGGCGGCGGATTCGCTTGACCGCTATCTGGCGGATTCTCTCGATGCTGCTACCCTGCGGCAGGAGTATGCCCGTGCCTGGCGGCAGCAGTTTCAGGCGCGGCTGCGGCTGGGACGTTTTTTGCAAGCCTTCATGCTGCGTCCCCACCTGCTTACCCCTGGCCTGCATTTGCTCAATGTGTTACCTGCCTTAGGGCAGTATTTCCTGACTCGGACTCGTGATTATCAACTCACAGGAAAAATCTAAATGAATACACCTGCTATTGTCGGTCTGTCTACTGAAGTGCCGCCCTCCCGATACAGTCAGGAGGAAGTGGCAGAGTACATTCTGTCGCTGCTTGGGGAGTCGCCCCGCAAACGGGCTATCCGTGCCGTGTTTGAACGGTCAGGGGTGGCGTATCGCCATATGATTCTGGACAGGCAGTTTTATCATAATGAACAAACGACCAAAGACCGCAATGATGTGTATATGGAAGCGGCTGTTGAATTAGGCGAAAAAGCGATTCAGCGGGTGCTGGAAGAAAATGACCTTTCACCGCAGGACATTGATGATTTTATTGTGGTGTCCTGCACCGGATTCAGTATTCCAGGGCTGGATTTACATCTGGCAGGCCGTTTAAAAATGCGTCCGAACTTACGGCGTACCTGTGTGCTGGGGATGGGGTGTTACGGCGCGTTTCCGGGGCTGCAACGTGCCAGAGAAGCCGCCGCCCAGCCGGATAAACTGGCGCTGGTACTGTCGGTAGAATTGTGTTCGCTGCATTTTCAACTCGAACCCACTGCCGAAAATATGGTTTCCAATTCTCTCTTTTCAGATGGGGCGGCGGCGGTGCTGGTGGGGGGGGACTCCTATCAAACGGGCTGCTCCCCCCGTATTATTGATTCTTTAACTCACTGCGATTATCAGACGCTGGAACATATGGCGTTTGAAGTGACCAATTACGGGTTTCAGATGCGCCTCTCCAGCTATGTGCCTGACCTACTGGCCGCCCAGATAGAGGATTTTGTGGAAACCCTTTTGCAGCGTAATCATCTGGCCGTTGACGATGTACGATTCTGGGGAATCCATCCCGGCAGCAAAAAAATCGTTGACCACATTCAAACCCGCTTGCGGCTGGCCGATGAGCAGGTGCGGTTTTCGCACGGGGTTTTACATGATTACGGCAATATGTCGTCCGCAACTATCCTGTTTGTGCTGGAACGGATGCAAAAATATGGACAGCCCCGCGCCGGCGATTACGGGGTATTGATGGCGTTTGGGCCGGGGCTGACGATGGAAAGTATGCTGGTGCAGTGGTGAAACGAGGCACAGCGCCACCTGCGCCCCGTATGCATTTTTAATATAGCCCCACTTCCGCGTTAAATTCCTGAATCAGGGCATCAATTTCTGCGGCCTGGGCGTGCAAGCCCGTCCAGTAGGTACGGTCATACCACTGGGCGTTGAGTTCTTCCACACTTTTGCCCTGCTGCTCGATCCAGGTGTAATACTTCAGGTTGTGGATGCGCTTGCGGTCATAGTAACCCAATTCCTGCACATGTTCGATATTCGTCCCCAGCAGGTAACGGTGATAATCCGCCGCCGCATTTTCGGAAGTGTAATCGCCGTGACGCACCTTTTCTTCCCCAAGCCGACTCTGGTACATGTCCATTGAGTCGGTGTTGATGGTGAACAGAATATCGTGTTCATCCAGTTCGTAATATTTCGCCATTTTGACGGCCGTCAGCATGTTGCCGATGCCCGAAATGCCAAACAGGGCAAGCTGAGACAGGAAATCCTGCGGCACTCCCATTTTAATGAGGTAGTCGCGTCCGGCAGGTTCGTTAAACAGCCGCATAATATGAATTGTGGCGTTGTCATCCACGCCCACCGCCATATCCGTATTTTTGATGTTGTGAATCCAGGGGATATGTTTGTCGCCAATGCCTTCAATGCGGTGTTCACCAAAGCCGTTATAAAGCAGCGTTGGGCATTGTAAGGCTTCGCTGGCGGCAATTTTGCTCTGCGGGAATACCTTTTTGAGTCTGTCCCCCGCGCCAATCGTACCACTGGAACCCGTCGCCGAAGCGTAACCCGCAAAATTATCTTCCGGCCCCATCACCTGCTCCAGCACCTGCAAAATGGCGCTGCCCGTGACTTCGTAGTGCCAGAGATGATTCCCCAGTTCGGAAAACTGGTCAAAAACAAAAATGCCTTCGCGGGTCGCCCGCAGTTCGTTCACTTTATCAAAAATTTCCTTGACGTTGCTTTCTGTGCCATAGGTGGCAATGATTTCTCCGGCAACGGTTTTGAGCCAGGCAAACCGTTCCGCACTCATACCCTCCGGCAGAATGGCAATTGAACCGCAGCCCAGCAGCGCCGAATTGTATGCCCCACCGCGACAGTAATTTCCAGTGGAAGGCCAGACTGCCTTATCTTTGGTAGCATCAAACTGTCCCGTGACCAGACGCGGCACCAAACAGCCATAGGTCGCCCCGACTTTGTGCGCTCCGGTAGGAAACCATTTGCCCACCAGGGTAAAAATTCGCGCTCGCACGCCCGTAATGGCACGCGGGATTTCCAGATAATTCACATTGCCAAACCCGCCACCTTTATCAACCGGTTCATTCCGCCAGGTAATACGTGCCAGATTTAAGGGGTTTATATCCCACAGCCCCACATTTTTCAGTCCTTCCCGTACCTGAGAAGGCAGTTTCTCCGGTTCGCTCATCATTTCAAAGGTCGGCAGGAAAATTTTTCGCTCCCGCGCCAGATGGATATTTTTCTGCCGGATGGATTCTTGAATAGACAGGTCAATCACGTAATTTATCTCCTTAAAAACCTGCTGCTGGAAATTTTTGCTCCTACAGCCCCTTAATCATAACGCATCCAGTTGCTATTGCTACCAACAGATTGTATGCTTTTTAAAAATGACTGAGAGGGCGTAAGTAGATGACGAATAAGGGAGCGCCAAAAAAAAGCCGACGGCAGGAAGTCGATATTAGCGACCTGCGGCGAATCGCTCAGGAACAGGATTTTGACCTGCGTACCAGCCATGATGCCATGATGGAACGGGTCGAAGAAGACAAATTGTTTGGCATGACCGCCGTTGAACGGATGTTTTTGTCGATTGGGTTCTTCGGAGTGGTGCTGGTGGTGAGTATGCTGCTGCTGATTTTGACCAACAGCATCGAACTACCCTAGAAATTTTTGCTCATTTCTATCACACTGCAAGGGGCTTGACGCCCCTTGTTTGGTTGTGGAGAAACAAATCCTGTTGAAGTGCCGGAAAATCCTCGCTGCCATCACGGTGATTTACCTGATAGTAGCGGTTGCCCTGTTCGATCATTTGATCTATACCGCCGTTCGAGATTTGACCCTGCATAAGGAAACGGCGCGGCTGTCCCTGACCGACCCGAATTTCTGGTCGTTCTGGCACGGGGGCTTCACGATTCCCCTGATTTATAAGGCTTTGCAGAATCACGACCCCTCTATCACCTATTTTCAGTTGTTTTTGGCCTGCCTGTCATGGATAAGTGTTGGGCTGGTACTGGTTTCCCAACTTCAACATGCAGCTTTAAAAATCGTCGGTTATGCCAGTGTACTGTTTTTCAGCCTGGGGACAGATTTTTTCATCTGGCATCGAATCATCAGCACGGAAAGTCTCAACAATAGCCTGACGGTGCTGCTGGCTGCCGCGTGGATGCTGGCTGTTCGCCATTTAAAACGGGAACTGAAAGTACAGGTTGGCTTAGGAATCGGACTGGCTGGGCTGCTCATTGTGTGGGGATTTACCCGCCCGCCCAATTATTACACCGCGATTCTGCTGGCGGGATTTTTGCTGGTTATAGGGATTAGATTTCGCTTACGCCTTTACATTATCTTTATTAGCATTATCGTTTTGACTCTGGTGGGCATTTATGCGCTTCGCAGCCGGAGCGTGAACAACGCAGACTCTCCCATTGCATGGAAAAATTCGATAATGAATAACATCGCCGCGTCGGTGCTGCCGGATGCGGATAAACGCGCATTTTTTGCGGAGCGCGGGCTGCCTGTGACACCGGAAGCGCTGCAATTTGCGGGGTATGTTCCGGCCAATCGGGGCGGCGACTGGCGGCCTGTTTTTGAGGAATGGATTGAGGAACACGGGCGGCAGACGTATTTTGAATTTTTGCTGTCGAATCCGCCTGCCCGCATCTGGGAAGTGGTCAAAAACTGGCAAAAGGTACTGGATGCTGAGGTGCTGCTGGAAATGTTTGGTTATACCAACAGCCAGCATTTTCTGGCGGATTGGCAGCAAAACGCCCTCCTCTACAATCCAGGTGGATTTTCCTTTATTGTTCTGGGACTTATCACCTTTTTGCTCATGATATTCATCTGGCGGCAGGAAGGATATGACAGGCGGTGGACAGTTCCTCTTGTGGTACTGCTGCTTTTTACGGCTATGAGCGTTATTACCTGGTATGGCGACCATTATCATGCCCGTCACCATGTAGGGAATAATCTCATGATTCGGCTGAGTATCCTGCTGCTATGTTTTTATAGTGTGGATAAAATAATCCTCACCCCCTCTCCTAGTCAAGGTTCAGGGGCGGTAGACCCGATTCCCGCCCCCTACGGAAAGGGCAGCATCGCTCACGATGTTCGCTTGTCCCTGCCCCTACTGTCCACGCGGGGAGAGACGCGTTTGAACCCCCTCTCCCGCTACTGGGAGAGGGGGTGGGAGGTGAGGGATATACGCCCTCTACTCATCGGACTCCTTGCGACCATAGCAGTGATAGAAATCCTCTCTGGAAGTTTGTGGACACGGAATCATGTGGTTTATCCTGTCGTATCGGCTGTTGTGCCAGAATATAACGTGCTGCGCTTCTGGGGCGTATCCGATGATGAATACCGCCTGTATCAGCATATCAATCTGGATGAAACGATACTCCTGTCCCGCACACAGGTTTTTGACGGTCAGCCTTATGTACGTCAGTATGTTTTGAGATGGGGAGAATTTGGCGCTCCCGGGGAAATTTATCCGTATGAAAATGGCCTTTCCTTCCAGTGGCGCACTTCTCCGCAGCCGATTGCATCTGCCGGGCCGCAGGGAGTGGTTTATGGGCCGGTCATGCTGGATGAGCAGACAACCCAATTTTTAACACGCTGGCGGGGCAATTTTTTACCCGGCAATTTGCGGCAGTTTGAGATTCGCTATGTCTATTTTGACCGGATAACATATAACGCCCTACCCCTCTATCAACAGCGTTTGCTGAATAATCCCTCTATTTACCAGCCAATACAGAGATGGGAGGATGGAATTTTATATGAGGTGGTGAGTCCTGTGCTGGAGTGGTCGGAATTTGCGGTCAATACAAATTACACCGACAGCATTGAAGGAGCAATTTTTATCCCTGTAACCGGAGCGCTGGCACAACGCGATTTATACACCCTGTCACTGGCCGGGCTGATTCAGGCGACTGTTCCCTCAGACGCGGCCGCGCAAAAACCATTGCGGGAATTAATGGCGGTTCTGGAAGCTATGCAATTTGAAAGTGAGTTAAATCTGACCTCAGCACAACAAACAGCACTCAGCCAGTGGCGCGAAACCAAACAGCCCCAGTTTCTGGCAGAAGCGGGGTTTGACTCTCTGCTGGTGACTCAGGAGTGGTGGTCGTGGCTTTCCACCGAAGAACAAACATTTATCCAGGAGCAGTATGAACTGGTGCGGGTATGGGAGGGGGAAGTGCCGGAATGGTATCGGCTGTATAAAATAAAAAACGCCCGTTAGGACGACGGGCGCGAGCATCTAGCTATGAACCGGACGGAATTTGTATCCGTATTCGATAATCCCATCAGGGCCCTGGGTGCGGATGCGCCGGGTGACCATTTCCACACGTAAGCCTATTTGAACCTGCTCAGGACTGGAGATGTCCGTAAGTTGAGCAGTGAGCATTGGGCCTTCATCCAGCTTCACCAACGCTAAAACATAAGGGGCGCTTTCTTCAAACCCCTCTGGCGCATCCATCACCGTCGTGAAACTATAAATCTCACCCAGGCCGCTAAATCCGTAGGTGCTGGACAAAGCCTGTTTGCCGGGTACACGAAGCACCACTATGAGCCTACCTTTTCATAGAGATTGACAGGCCACACATAGGGCTGTTCAGGTTTATTAAAATCGTAGGTTTCCACCTGGCGCGGTTCAACCGGACGGGGTGGGAAAGACACCTTACCGTCATTGATTGTGCCTTCCAGGGTATAACGCTGTTTTTTCAAACGCCAGTTTTCACTTACGCGCATTGCCTTGCTCTTCCTTTCACAAAAGGTGTTTGATTGCTCACATCTTAGCAGTAAAGAACTCTCAATTGCTCTCAAATGTCCTATCAGAGAGCCTTTGAGAGGGCTTAATCCACCCGTTCCAGAATGTGAGCGACGGCACTTGCGCCTAACCCACCCAGATTTAAAGCCATACCCAGCCGGGCATTGGAGACTTGATTTTCACCTGCTGCTCCCCGCAGTTGCAGCGCGACTTCCGCCGCCTGATACACGCCTGTCGCCCCCAGAGGATTGCCGCGTGCTTTTAAACCGCCAAAGGTACAGAGAGGGAGTTCACCCGTCAGCCCGATTTTGTTATCAGCCGCCAGACGCCAGCCCTGACCACGTTCGGCAAACCCGACCGCTTCCAGTTGTAGGGCAGACAAAACGGTGTAGGCGTCATGCAGTTCCAGCAGATGAATATCATTTGGAGCAATGCCCGCCTGCTGGTAGGCACGACCCGCCGCGAGATTCGC
>CAZKZS010000003.1:10153-49231 GCA_964557285.1 uncultured Anaerolineae bacterium
TATCTTTTTGAGCTGTTTTTACCTCTTCACTGATATTTGATAACTTTTCCCTCTCTTGTTGAATTTGATTTTGTTTGAACGGCCAGGGTATCGGTTGCCGCCGCGCTGCTTTTAATCCGAACAGGCACAGGAATCATATCTTTTGCCCGTTCGGTGCGTGCCAGCACCAGCGCACACGCGCCGTCCGCATCGGGAGCGCTGTCAAACAGCGTCACCGGATCGGCCAGCGCAGGCGCGGCGGCAAATGCCCCCGGTTTAATTTTGTTACGATACATGGCGTTCGGGTTTTTGCTGCCGTTGAGATGGGCATTGATGCTAAAACCCTCAAACTGGCTGAGTTCTACCCCATATTCGTACATATAGCGGCGCATCATCAGCCCGGCCATAGCGACCGGCGTCGCGCCATGTGCGGCTTCAAATTCGGCATCCAGCGCGGTTGCCAGCGCATTATGCCGCGCTGCTCCTACGACATCGGTCACATTTTCAACACCCACGACCAGCACAATTTCGGCAGCGCCACTTGCCACCATTTGCAATCCCTGACGTAAGGCCATCCCGCCCGAAGCATCCATGGCTTCCACGCGGAAGGCTTCTACTCCGTGCAGCCCTGCATAATCCGCAACCAGCGCGGCGACAAGGCTCTGATTGTTAATGTATGTGCCAAGCGCATTCCCTACCACCAGCGCATCTACATCTTCCAGATGAATGCCTGCATCAACCAGCGCACTTTGAATCGCCTGCTGAGAAAGTTCACGCAGCCCTAAATCCCAGTGTTCCGCCACTGGAGTCATGCCAATTCCGACAATCGAAACATCTCGCATTTTTATGTCCTTTATTCGTTATAAATCCAGCCACCAGTCGGTATCCCGGTGCTGAGCCTGCCACATGAGTTCAGCATAACGGCGGTTTTTGTACCGTTTGCTGTTGCTGTATCGCAACAGGGCAAACACCAGCAGCACCCCACCCAGCACAAACAAACAGGAACTCACACACCAGTAAACCAGGGATTCCATGCGCTATCCCATCAGCAGCTTGCCCCGGTAGCGTGTATAGAGCGCATAATCAACCTCCCGACGGCGGTCAATGTAACTCTGGGTGGTGGGGGCAAGATGGATTCGTTCAAGAATGCGGTCTGTTACTTGCAGGTCAAACGCATCTGACCCCGCGCCGCTTCCATAAGAAACCAGCAGGATACGATCACCGGGCTGGGCATGGTCAAGGGTGGCTGTCAGACCAAGCATACTGCTGCCCGCATACACATTTCCGACTTTATCGGACAGCAGGCCATACTTAATCTGTTCATCGTTGAAGCCAAGCATTTTGCCTGCACGCTGTGGAAACTTGACATTGGGTTGATGGAATATCGCATAGGTGTAATCTTTGGCGGTTGTTCCCATCAATTCCATCAAGGTGCTGCCCGCCTGCAAGGTATGGCGGAAATAAGCGGGTTCACCCGTAAAACGATCCCCATGTGAAGGATATTCGACGTTTGCCCGCCGCCAGAAATCCGGTGTATCGGTCACAAAACTGTATGACCCCTGGAACACGGCCAGACTTTCCGCTTCCGGCCCCAGAATATAGGCCGCGCCCCCTGCGGCTGCGGTATATTCCAGGGCATCGCCGGGGCGTCCCTGCGCCGTATCCATGCCAATACTGAGCGCATACTGCGCCATCTGGCTGCCCACAAAACCAATGCCGGCCTGCATTGCTTCTGTCCCCGCTTTACAGGCAAATTCCCAGTCCGCCGCCTGAATATCCCCTGAAGCGCCAATGCTTTCCGCGACGATAGTAGAGGTCGGCTTGACCGCGTAGGGGTGCGATTCGCTGCCGACCCAGACCGCCCGAATCAGCGTTGGGTCAATTTGCGCCCGCTTAAGGGCATTGCGCGCCGCCTCAATCGACATCGTAATCACATCTTCATCCGGTCCAGCGACGGCTTTTTCGGTGATAGGGGTGCCGCCCAGTCCATTGGTCCAGACTCGCGCCACTTCGCGGGCGGGCAGACGATAAATCGGGACATACGCCCCGTAGCCGACAATGCCTACCGGACGTTCTGATTTTAAAAGACGACGTGCATTAGTTAAATTGCTCATTCCTCACTCCTGCTATTGATGGTTTTCATCAGTTCCTTCGCACGTTCCAGGCGAATATTGTTCTCTCGCAGCATAATTTCTACAATCTGATTGATGAGGCTGCCTGTTGCGCCTGCTGCCATCGCCAACTGTCGGGCGTGCAGCGTCATATGCCCCTGCTGGATACCTTCGGTTGCCAGCGCCCGAATCGCGGCAAAGTTCTGGGCTAATCCAACGGAAACCATGATTTCCGCCAGTTCTTTTGCTGTTTGCACCCCTAAAATTTTCAGGGCGACTCGCGCGGTTGGGTGTGATTTGGTAGCGCCGCCCACGATACCCACTGCCATCGGAAGTTGAATTGAGCCGCGTAAATTGCCCTCCTCATCCTGCCACCATTGAGTCATGCTGGTGTAACGCCCATCACGGCAGACATAGGTATGAGCGCCTGCTTCTATCGCCCGCCAGTCGTTGCCCGTCGCAATGGCTACGGCGTCGATGCCATTCATGACTCCTTTGTTATGCGTGGCTGCACGATAGGGGTCAATTTCCGCAAAAACAGCAGCTTCGATCATCAATTTGATAACTTCCGCCCCGCTAAATCCATCCGTTGCCAGAGCATGGGGCGGAATCATACAGCGTGCATGAGCAAGCCGCTGGTCGGAATAGTTGCTCAAAATTCGCAAATTCACCCGCCCGCCCGTGATATTTTCAAGCGGTGACGCCAGCCGTTCGCAAATGGTATTGACCACATTCGCGCCCATCGCGTCGCGCACATCCACCAGCACATGCACAACCAGCATCGCGCCTATGGGGGTATCTTCAAAAGGACGGGTTTCAATATCCCGCACCCCGCCGCCGCGTTTGACGATGGTAAAAGAGGGGTCGTTCGCCGTTTGTAACAGGCGTTCGCGGTGTGCCATGACCTGCGCTGCCGCCGCCCACACATCCGGCACGTCCAGAATTTGAATCTGCCCAATCATGATCGGGTCATCACTACCCGCGTAAAACCCGCCACCTTCCCGGATGAGTCGGGCCGCGTTAGATACAGCCGCTAAAACACTGGGTTCTTCCACCACCATCGGAATCAGATAATCCCGGTCATTGACCAGAAAATTAACCGCGATTCCCATCGGCAGGGGATATGTGCCTACTGCATTTTCAATCATATGGTCGGCGTCATGGATGGTCAGTCCCGTTAAGCCAAAAAAAACGGCCTGCTCATCCTGAGATAAATTTGCCCACTCCGCAACAGCCGCGACTCGATCTACCAGACTTTTTTTGTAGAATCCGGGGATTCGTGAGGTGCGAGACATGAAAAACTCCACATTACAAGTCAATTTTAGCAGTCCGAGTCTATCAAAAGCTCTCAGGCTAAGCCTATAAAGCTCTCAGAAGTGTATTGACGACAGCCCTGAGAAGCCGATAATGAACCGGATTTTTAGGCTGGAACAGATGAAATCGTATAAGACCCTTCTTTTGATCATAACAGCGCTGGTGGTGGGCGCGGTACTGCGGCTGTATTTTGTCTACCATGTGCCAACGCGACCGGATGAAGATGCTTATCTTGGGCCGGCGCGGGTCATGCGCGAACATTTTCAGGCGGGCGAATGGGAAAAAATCCCTGAGGTGGATGTGACCTGGGAACACCCGCAGCTTGTCAAACTTATGTTCAGCGTGACCCTTGATTCGGATGACATGGACGAAATTCCGACGGAAATTGTGCCAGGGCGCACCACGGCCATGCCCGAAAACAGCCTCAGAAATTCGCGTCTGCAAACGGTTATGGTCAGCCTGCTTACTCTGCTGACGGTGGCGCTAACGAATCCACTGGCCGCGCTGCTGCTGGCGGTTGACCCGATTCATTTCCAGTTCGGCAGCACCGCTTATATAGATGCCGTGCCAGCGCTGTTTACCGCGCTGATGGCCTACTTTTATATCCGCGCTCTCAACGGCGAACAGCACAAAGTTCGTGACTTTTTGTTGTCCGGTGTGTGCCTGGGGGTAGCCACCGCCGCTAAATATCCGTATGCGTGGGTGGGGGTGATTCTGGTACTGCATCTACTGGTTTATCGGCATTTTAGCCTTCAGCCCATTTTCCTATGGGGGGTGCTGGCGCTGGCGGTGTTTTATCTGCTGAACCCGTACATCTGGAAAAATCCCATCGGGCGGGTGTATGACCAGCTGACTTTTCATGAGGAATACGCAGATACCCAGCTAGAAAAAGACAATCATTCCCTGCTCAAGCCCATTGACCAGCTTACCGAACCCCGCTATTATCTGCCAAGCAAAGTCAAACATGATGTCTGGAATCCCCTGGGACAGGCCGTGTTTGCGCTGGCGGTACCGGGAACAGCCGTGCTGCTGTGGCAAAAATCATTTTACGGCTGGTGGCTGGTGCTGGGGCTGCTGTTTTTGATGGTGTGGCCGACGCAGTGGATTCAGCATAATATGATGATTGTAGTTCCGTATACCCTGGCTGCTGCGACGGGTTTACAGTGGCTCTGGCAGCAGTTACGACTCCTGTATCAAACGAGATTCTCCTAAACATGCGCTTACGGATTTTTTTTATTGCGGCAGTGGTCCTTCTGGGTGTTGGCCTGCGGCTGTACACCGCCGATGTCTCCGCCGTTGATTGGGATGAGGATGATTATCTTTCACCCGCCCGCGCCATGCGTGAACTCATCGACGAAGGCAAGTTTTCGGAAATTCCCAACGTGCAGCAAAACCGCGAACACCCGCCTCTGGTCAAGCTGCTGTACAGTGTCACGCTGGATGAGGAGGAATTGGAGGAGATTCCTCTGCAAACCTATCGCAGCCGAAAGTCGCCTCTGCCGCCCGACAGCCTGAGAAATTCACGCTGGCAGTCGGTTTTGTTTGGCGGGCTGAGTCTGGTGGTGGTGTCGCTGATGAATCCATTTGCGGGGGCGGCGCTGGCCGTCACCCCGATTCATGTGCATTTTACCAGCGTGGCCTATCTGGAAGCGCTGCCTGTGCTGTTTACAGCGCTGATGGCATTTTTTTACCTTCGCAGTCAAAACCCCTCCCCCCTTTCTGGTTCAGAGGCGGGGACGATTCCCGCCCGAAAAAGGGCAGGCATCGCTCACTTCGTTCGCTTGTTCCTGCCCCTACGGTCCGCCCCTCAGCCCACAAAGGGAGAGGGGGTAAAAAGTTCCCTTCCTCATTTTTTAAATCGTATAAGCCTTTTCCTCCAACAAAAAAAGTATCTTTTGCTTTCGGCGGTATTTTTTGGGCTGGCGGTAGCATGTAAATATCCGTATACGTGGGCGGGGGTGGCACTGGTGCTGCACGCGCTGATTTATCGCCACTGGAAGTTAAAGGACATTTTTGTGTGGGGACTGCTGGCGGTAGTCGTCTTTTTTATTTTTAACCCCTACCTGTGGCCGAACCCGCCGGAACGCCTGAAATATCAATTTACGTATCATGAAGATTACGCTGAAAATCAGGTAGAAACCCATTCCTATACTAACCCGTTTGAACAGCTAACCCGCCCCAACAATTATTTGCTTAAGGAAATCCGGCATCCTGCATGGCGTGGGGTGGCTGTGGTGATTTTTTTCCTGGCGGTGATCGGGGTGGGGGTGGGAGCATGGCAAAAATCCTACTTCGCCTGGTGGCTGGTTATCGGAACGGTTTTTTTGATGGTATGGCCGACGCAGTGGATTCAGCACAAAATGACCATCATGATTCCCTATAGTATGTGTGCCGGATTAGGGTTTCAGTGGCTTTATCAGCAGTTGATAAGGCTGTCTGGTTTTCGCCGGAATCCGTGATAGTATCATGGATTATGAGACTGCGCCGCCTGTTGTTTGTGTTTGTGGTTGGGCTGCTGGTGTGCGGCTCTGCCACCAGCGCGATAAGTTATTATCTCTACCGCCGTCCCCTGCCGCAGACTGAAGGGGCAGTAGGGGTAGAAGGGCTGCGCGAAACCGTCAGCATTTACCGCGATGAATGGGGTGTTCCTCACATTTACGCGGCCACTCCGGAAGATTTATTTTTTGCTCAGGGATATGTCCATGCTCAGGATAGATGGTGGCAGATGGAAATCAACCGTCATCTGGGTAAAGGGCAAATCAGCCTGATTCTGGGGAATAATGAAACTGCCCTCACCACTGACAAGCTGATTCGGACGGTGGGCTGGCCGCATATCGCGGAACAGCAGTGGGAAAATACCTCACCGGAAAGCAAACGCACCCTGCGGGCCTATGCAGCAGGGATTAATCATTACATTACTGGACGCAGCAAAGGCGATCTTGCCATGCAGTACACGGTGCTGGGGCTGACAGGCGGTGGTTTTGAGGTCATTCCCTGGCAGCCCATAGACAGCCTGGCGTGGGCAACCGTCATGAACTGGCATTGGGACGGCAACCTGAGCCAGGAAATTGAACGCGCCCATATTTACGGCACGCTGGATCAAAATTTAGCCGACGCCTATTTCCCGGAAGCGCTCTGGGAAACTTCCATTATTCAGCCCGAAGATTTGCCCTTTGAGCCTGCTGCATTTTCCGGTGCTGATGTTCCTCCTGCTTATCCTTCTGGTGTCGATTACAGTCTGGTGAATACCCGCCTGATTGAAGATATTGACCTTCAAGACCCGCTTTTTATGGGCTTGCAGGCCGGCCCGGGGTCAACCCTGTGGGCAGTGAGTGGAGAATTTAGCGCGTCGGGGCTGCCCCTGCTGGCGAACGCGCCACAAACCATCATTTCTATCCCGTCACAGTGGTATGAAGTCGGGTTACACTGCATTGATGTCACCCCCGCCTGCCCTTACGACACGGTAGGATTCAGCGCCCCCGGTTTGCCTCTCATTGTGGCTGGACACAACTCGCATATCGCCTGGGGAATCGCCAACGCGGGCATTGATACGCAGGATGTGTATCTGGTGAAGGTCAACGAGAAGCAGCAGTATGAATATAACGGCGAATGGCAGACTATTGAAGTTCGGACAGAAATCATCGAAGTGAATGATGAAAAGCCGTTAGCATGGCCTGTGTATATGACCCGATGGGGGCCGCTGATTAGTGATAGGGGGACGGAATCGCAGTATGCAATGGCACTCCACTGGCCGGGGTTGCAGGGCGACTGGATTCATATGCTGCTGCACCTGAATCGGGCTACTACCTGGGATGAATTTCGGGCGGCGCTGCAAAGCTATGGTGGTACACCACTTCATTTTCTCTATGCGGATACACAAAATAATATTGGGTATCAACTGGCGGGAACGATTCCTGTCCGTGCTGCTGACCACAGTGGGCAGAGTCCTGTTCCCGGCTGGGTAGATACTTATCTATGGCGCGGAGTCGTGCCGTTTGAGTATTTACCCAGCGTGTATAACCCCGGCTGGATTTCGGCGTCCAGTCAGCCCGCCGTGCCGCCGTCCTACAGTCGCTGGCTGCAACAGGAACTTGAATCCGAATTTGGAGCGAACGCGGTCTATAACTTTGCTCCGTACTGGCCGCCGACCAAACAGGCAGCGCGGGTGATTGAACTGCTGGCGATGCTCACCCCTCACAATACCGATACCTTTGCCCAGATGCAGGCCGATACGGAAAACAGGTTTGCGGCCGAAGTTGTAGCCTATTTGCTCAGGCTCGATTTTTCGGACGACCCCCGCTTACAAAGTTATCAAAGCTGGCTGGCCGAATGGAATTTTCGGCACGATATGGATAGCCCGCAGGCGGTACTGGCCGCCATGTGGTGGGCAGCCCTGACCGATCTGGTTTTTAATGACCAGTTCGGCAGCAAAGCAGGCGGAACGGCCGTTCAGCGTTTTGCCCTGCGGGAGCTTTTAGAAACTCCTGAAAATCCCTGGTGGGATAAAACCAGCACGCCGCAAGTCATCGAAACCCGTGATGAAATTCTGCGCGAAGCCTTTGAAAATGCTATCCAGAACGCAGAGGAGGAATTAGATCTTCCCCGTGAAAGCTGGCGCTGGGATGCCCTTCATCAGGCGCGGTTTGTCAGCCTGCCTGTGGGGAACATTGGCATTGTGGGGATTGAAGAAGTGGTCAATCGGGGGCCGGTAGGAACGGGCGGCAGCATTGATACGCTGAACGCGACGATTTGGAGCGCGGCCAACGACTACGAAGTGATTACCCTGCCCAGCTACCGCATGATTATTGACCTGAGTGATTTTGATAACAGCCGGAGCGTGCATACCACCGGACAAAGCGGGCATCCGGCCAGCGAACATTATGCCGATATGATTGACCTGTGGCGGACAGTAGCGTATCACAATATGCAGTGGGACAGTAACATGATTCGCAGCGATGACAGCGCGGTGCTGCGTTTGCAGGCGGATTTTTCTAGTGATGCTCCCTAAAGGTTCACACTGTACAGGCTGGTGCGCTCATCCTCAGAAAGTTCCAGCAGCACCCGATAATAATCGTTGCCAAAAACCATCACCGACGGATGGCGATTTTCTTTATATTTTTCCAGCCCGCGCATGATGACCTGTTCCAGGCTGCGCGGAAAATCGGAACGAAAAACCGTTGGTGGAATCGGGGCAAAGTTGACATGTGCCAGCAGCTTTGACTGGTTTTCTTCCAGGGCAAACGGCAGCCGTCCAAGCAGCATTTCATAAGCTACCACGCACAGGCTGTAAATATCCGCGCGGTAGTCGGGTTTATCCCCTAAAGCTGCTTCCGGCGCCATATATTCCGGTGTGCCAATAGGGACACCAAAATGAGTCAGGGTCTCATCCACTTCCGGCGCTTTCCCCAGACCGTAGTCACCCAGATAGACATGCAATTTGCCTTCTTTATACTCCACAAAAATATTGCTTGGTTTTACGTCGCGGTGAAGGATGCCTTTGCTATGACCGTAATCCAGCCCTTCGGCCACCGGACGCAAAATATCCCAGGCGGTTAGGGGGCTAAAATACTGATGACGCATCATATTAAACAGGGTAGGCCCCTGGATAAATTTCATGGTGAAGTACAGGTGGTCGCCTGACCTGCCATGATGATAGATGGGGATAATATTGGGATGCACCAGCGATTTCATGAGGCGGATTTCGCGTTCAAAACGCAGCCGGAAGTTCTCATTGCTGGCAAATTCCTCGCGTAAAATTTTAATGGCAATGGGGTCGAGCCAGCCGGAATGAAATGCCTCATACACTTCACCCATCGCGCCACCGCCTACAAGTCGGCCAATCCGATACCCATCCAGCATTTGTCCGGTCAGGGGGTGTTTATCCATCCATGAATTCCATCGTTCGTGCTTTAATAGTACAACAAAAAACCTTCTACGGAATTTGTAGAAGGTTGTGCATGATATTCACTTCGCTGCCTGTTATTTTTTCAATCGGGGATCCATCACGTCCCGCAGGCCATCCCCCAGCAGATTAAAGCCCAGCACAATCATGATGATGGTCATGCCGGGGAAAAACATCAGCCACCATTTGCCGGAGGCCAGCCCTACCTGACTTTCCGCCAGCATTTTGCCGAGTTCCGGGTGCGGCGGCCGCTGCCCCAGCCCTAAAAAGCCAAGCGCTGCCGTTTCAATCACTGCTGTGCCTAAGCCCAGGCTGGCCTGCACAATCAGCGGCGCCAGGCTGTTCGGCAGGACATGATGCAGCAGCATGTAGGTATTGCCTGTGCCAATACTGCGAGCTGCCGTGACATATTCCTGATTCCGAATCGAGATGGACATGGAACGGGCAAGACGGGCGTAACGTGGAATCTGCGTGACAGCAATGGCAAACATGCCTTTTTCCAGCCCGCCTTCTCTAAAAATAGAAACCAGCGCAATTGCCAGCAGCAGCGACGGAAAGGCCAGCACAATATCCATGATTCGCATGAGGACGCTATCTAAAACTCCGCCGATAAATCCGGCAACCAAACCGATGGTTGCCCCAATGCTGAGCGCAATAGCGACAGAAAATACCCCTGCCCGCAGCGATACGGACATCCCATGTCCTACACGGCGGAAAATATCCCGCCCGTTGATGTCTGCGCCAAACGGATAATCACAGGGGACGTTATTCCAGGAGACATCATCTTCTTTGGTGTCGCTGAATTTGGCGGCCACCCATTGATATACACAGTCCGGCGATTTGTACTTGGCGCTCAAATTGTTGTCCCGGGTGGCGTCGTAATCATCAAAAAGCGGGACGGCAATCGACAGGCTGACGGTCAGAATCACCAGCAGGCCGCCAAGACGAGCGCTTGGGCTGCGCCACAGCCGTTTTAGAAAATCTTTGGTCATTTCCCATCGGCGTGAGGACATTTCCCGAAAGGTAGGCCGAAGCGAGATAGGTTTGGCTGCTGTATCCATATTATTCTGCTCCACTATACCGGATACGGGGGTCAATGAGCGCGTATAACAGGTCAACCCCCAGGTTAACCCCTACGTAAATCACGGCAATCAGCAAGGTCGTGGCCTGGATAATCGGATAATCGCGCCTGCTGATGGCTTCAAACAGCCACTTGCCTATCCCCGGCCAGGAGAAAATGGTTTCCGTTAGCACCGCGCCGGAAAGCAGCGCCCCCAATTGCAGCCCAATAATAGTAATAACAGGCAGCATAGCATTACGGAAGGCATGAGTCATCACGACTCGATAAGACCGCAGCCCCTTCGCCCGTGCAGTCCGAATATAATCCTGATTCAGCACTTCCAGCATCGCCGAACGGGTGATACGCGCAATAATGGAGAGGGGAATCGTGGAAAGGGCAAAGGCGGGCATGACCAGATGTTCCAGCGAATTTTTAAGCGCTTTTGTGTTGCCCGTCAAAATGGAATCGACCACGTACATGCCCGTGATTTTTTCCAGTTCAATATCCGGGTCGAGCCGCCCGATAAACGGTAGCAATTTGAGCTTGACCCCCACAAAAAAAATGAGCAGCAGCCCCAACACAAATATCGGGATAGAAACCCCAAACAGCGCCCCAAACATGCTCATCGTATCAATCAAGGAGTTGCGGCGAATGGCCGAAATAATACCGATAGGAACGCCCATCACCACTGCAAAAATCAGCGCTGCTACCGCCAGTTCAATCGTGGCCGGAAAGCGGTTGCGAAGTTCTTTAGAAACCGGAATCCGCCCGTTGATGGTTTCGCCAAGATCTCCCTGAATCACTTTGCCAACCCAGATGAAATATTGTTCATACAGAGGACGATTCAGGCCAAGCTGGTCGCGCACTTCATCAATTCGTTCCGGTGTGGCACGTTCCCCCAGCAGCGCAACCGCCGGATCCCCCGGAATCAGATGCAGCAGCAGGAACACCAGCATACTCACCCCTACCAGCACAGGAATCGATTCCAAAAGTCGTCTTACAAAATACTGCGTCATAGATAAGCCTTTTTAAAAAATGACCCTGTGACTGGCACAGGGTCATTTTACTTACCACCAGCCGGAATAAAAGCGGGTGGGTATTTACTTCATAACCACTTCTTTGAAGCGTTCGGATGCAGTGGGGCTGGCAATGTATGTGACCACCGTATCACGGAAGGCCAACGGCACAGGGCCATGAGCAATGTAAACACGGTCAGCGTTGTCGGCCATCATCTGCTCCACCTGTTTGTAGATGGCATCACGTTCTTCGGGGATGGTGGAAACACGCGCACGCTGCAACAGGGCGGCTACTTCTTCATTCTGATAGAAACCTTCGCGGGCAAGCGGGGTGTCTGCGGAGGTGAAGAAGTACCCAATGAAGTTATCGGGGTCGCCGTTGTCGCCTGTCCAGCCAAGCTGATACAGACCCAGCAGTTCGCCGTTGGAACGGGCTTCCAGGTAGGCCGCCCAGTCGCCAATGGTTTCCAACTGAGCATCAACGCCAATTTCTTGCAGGTAGCTCACCTGAGCCGTGCCAATCGCTTCGGGATTGGGGTTGTACGGACGGGTGACGGGCATGTAATACAGGCGCACCGGAATCTTTTCGACTTCTTCTTCGGTCACGTTGCCGTTTTCATCCACACCCAGGACGGTGACTTCGCTCAGCCCATCGGGATAACCGGCTTCCGCCAGCAGCGCTTTGGCCTGTTCGGGGTCGTAAGGTGTGACTACATCGGGGTTAAAGCCGATGGCAATCGTGGGCGGATTCATGGTGTTGGCAACGTTCGTTCCTTCCAGGAAGAAGGCATCTACGATTTCCTGACGATTAATTGCCAGCGAGATGGCTTTCCGTACCAGGGGATCACGGAATTCTTTAATGCGGTAGTTGAAGGCCAGATACTGGGTGTTAAAGGACGGACGCATTTCCACGCGCAGACCTTCGGTGGAGTTAATCACATCAATATCTTCCAGCGCGGGGCGTTCGTAAGCGTCAATTTCACCCGCCTGAAGCGCGGCCAGACGTGCAGCCGTGTCGGGGATGATGCGCAGGATGATGGTGCTGACGTTGCCCGGAATTTCACCCCAGTAGTTTTCATTCAGTTCCAGGGTGACATGATCATCATTGACCCATTCCACAAATTTGTATGGGCCAGTGCAGACATATCCGACTTCCGGTGTGCCGTAGGCGGGGCCAGCGGCTTCAACGGCGGCGGGGCTGGCAATCGCAAACATATCCATCGACAGGTTGTTCAAAAACGCGCCCATCGGTTCACGCAGGTTGATCTTGACTTCATATTCACCGGTGGCTTCCACACTGGTGATAATGGAGGCATCGTCAAAACCGCCAAACTGAGCTTCGTAATATTCAAACACCGCTTCGGGGAAATGCTGCGGGTGGCTGGTCAGACGCCAGCGATCAAAGTTCCACACGACCGCTTCCGCATTGAAGGGCGTGCCATCATGGAAGGTCGCGCCTTCGACCAGTTGCAGCGTCCAGGTCAGACCGTCTTCGGAAACTTCCCAACTCTGCGCCAGGCCGGGGCCGGGGGTCGTGGTGCCGGGTTCAAATTCCAGCAGGTTCTCGCAGCCCTGACGGGCGACACGGAAGGAAATCCCATCCGTCACCACCGCCGGGTCGAGATTTATGGGGTTGCCTTCTGAACCAAAAACGAAAGTCTTTCCTTCTTCCTGAGCGCTGACGCCGGGAAGGGCAGCCACCACCACGAGAAGGACTACAGCGAGTACACCAAGTTTTTTTAACAAGGCAAAAATCCTTTCTTCAACACTAGCATGACTCAATGGTAGCGAATCCAACACGATTCTTCAAAAAGATAATCAATTTCTATGTTTTTCCTATTAAGAAACCGGAAAATCCTCAAAATTTTAAGGTTTCAAAACACCTGGCTTGGTTGGTGTGTTATCAAGATGGGCAGATGCCCCTACGATGAAAAGGCATACTGGAGGAAAAATAAAAATGACCCGACACCCGTATCATCTGCTAGATGTGTTCACAGATAAAAAATTTGGCGGCAACCAACTGGCGGTTTTTCTGGATGGGCAGGATGTCCCGGAAAACCTGATGCAGACGATTGCCAGAGAATTGAATCTCTCCGAAACCGTATTTGTGCTGCCGCCGGAGGACAAAAACAACCATTTTAAACTGCGGATTTTTACCCCTCTACAGGAAGTTCCCATCGCGGGGCATCCTACCGTAGGCACAACCTACCTGCTGTACCGGCAACATAAAATTCAGGTGGGGAACTGGCGGCTGGAAGAAGGCGTTGGCGTGATTCCGGTTAGTATTGATGAAAACGGGGTCGTAAAAATGACCCAGCCCGTTCCTCAATTTGGCATGGTATACGAAGATAGGAAAACTGTTGCTGAGATGCTTTCCATTAAGGAATCCGGCTTGCACCCTACCTATCCGATTCAAGCAGTATCGGCGGGTATGCCGTTTGTGTATGTGGTGGTGAAGGATTTAAAAACGATTCAGCAGACCAAGCTGCGGCAGGACATCTGGGGAAATGTGATTCGGGATAAGCATATTTTTGTGTTCACGCCCGAAACAGCCCTGCCCGATTCGACGGTTCATGCACGGATGTTTGCGCCCGCGCTTGGCATCCCCGAAGATCCGGCCACCGGAGCAGCCTGCGGCCCCCTGGGGTGTTATCTGGTTCAGTATGGCCTTGTCAGCCCCGCCGATGCCCAACACATTATCAGCGAACAGGGATTTGAGATGGGCCGCCCCAGCCTGATTTCCATTGAAATTGATGGGCAAGCAGGAGCGATTTCCGGCGTGCGAATCGGCGGAAGGTCTGTTTACGTGGGCGAAGGGACTATTTACCTGTAGAAAATCGCGCCACAAAATCCGTGATTTGCTGTTCAAAAACACGGCTGTCAAACCGGAGCGCGTGCCGCCGGATTTCTTCGGGGTTAAACAGGCTGTCGTCAAAATTTTGCAGCACGTTCATGAGCGCTTCAACGCTCTGCTCATAAAACAGCAGTCCTGTTTTGCCCGGAATCACGGTATCCAGCGCGCCGCCCGCCCCATAGGCAATCACGGGGCGGCCTGCCGCCTGTGCCTGTACGGGCGTGATGCCAAAATCTTCCAGGCCGGGGAACACAAATGCCCGGCAGTGGGCAAACAGTTCCGGCAGGTCAGACTCCGGTACGTACCCCAAAAATTCAACGGTTGGCCCGGCCAGGCTTTCCAGCCGTTCTCTATCCCGTCCTGTGCCACCGACTTTCAGGGGGAGATTCAGGCGGGTACAGGCTTCTATAATTAAATCAACCCGTTTATAAGGAATCAGCCGCCCCAGACTCAGAAAATAGGAGTCATGAGAGGCGGCTGGTCTAAACCGTTCCTTCACTTCCACAGGCGGGTAAATAATCTGTGACTCGCGCCCGTAGAAGGTTTGGATGCGCTGCTGAATATCGGTGCTGATGGCAAGAAAGTGGTGAACCCGTTGCGCCGCTTTTTTATCCCAATAACGCATCCAGGGAAGCTGACTTTTAACCGCCCATCGGACAGGGGCAGCCAGATTCTCGCGGGCGGCATAAGTATCAAACTGCCAGACGTAGCGGGTTGGGGCAAGGCAGTAACAAATATGCAGCGTTTTTTCGCCATACGATACGCCATGACAGAAGCCACTTTTGTTACTCAAAATCACGTCATAATCGGATAAATCCAGACCACCCCACGCCAACGGGTAAAGGGGTAAGTAGCGCTGATGTTTGCGGTAAATATCCGGCAGTTTATCCATCCAGAGCGTGCGAATATCATGATTTTGCCAGTGAGCAGGCATTTTTTCGCGGTCGTAGATGCTGGTATACAGAGGCGCGTCGGGGTAAAGCCGGAGCAGATGATCCAAGACATCTTCTGCGCCGCCCAATTGATTGAGCCAATCGTGAACGAGTGCCAGCCGCATTTAGGAATACCGGGGAAACGCCACCACTGCATGTTTGACGGCAACTTTTACGGTATCGCCTGTACGGTAGTCCTCATGAGCATCACTGGTCATTTTAAGCAGGGTATCATCAGCCGTTTTTACCCAGACGGTCTGGCGGTGGCCGTAATAGGTGGTGTGGCTGACAACGGCGGGAACGCCATACCCATTTTGAGAAAAAGTTAAATCCGTCGGGCGGAGCAGCACTTCAACGTTTCCCTGCATGGGGGTTTGCAGAGGCAGTTCTCCTAATGACGTTAATACGCTTTCTCCCTGTGCCGTGCCGGGGATATGATTGGTTTCGCCCAAAAAATTAGCAATTGCCAGCGATTTTGGCTGTTCATATAGGGTGCGCGGGGTGCCGATTTGCTCTATCGTGCCGCGCAACATGACTCCGATGGTATCTGCCATGCTCATGGCCTCATCCTGATCGTGGGTGACAAGAATCGTAGAAACGCCTGCTTCCTTAATAATCCGCCGGACTTCTTCCCGCACCTGCACCCGCAGCGCCGTATCCAGATTGGAAAATGGCTCATCCAGCAGCAGGATATGGGGCTGCGGGGCTAATGCCCGTGCCAGCGCGACTCGCTGCTGCTGCCCGCCAGAAAGTTCACGTGGATAGCGGTTTTTTAATCCGGCCAACCCGACCAGTTCCAGCATTAAATCGACGATGGTTTGCTGGTCGCTGTGGCGCGGCAGGCCGTAAGCGATATTTTTTTCGACGGTCATATGGGGGAACAACGCATAATCCTGAAACACCATGCCGACTCGTCGGCGGTTGGCAGGCACAAAAATGCCCTCTCCCGCTACGAGATGGCTGTCGAGATAAATTTCGCCTCTGTCTGGTTTTTCCAGTCCGGCAATCATGCGGAGCATAGTGGTTTTGCCGCAGCCACTTGGCCCCAGCAGCGCCATAAATTCACCTTCGGGCAGGGAAAAGGAGGCGGAATAGACCGCGCAGCTTTTCCCGAAATATTTAGCCACTTTTACACACTCAACGGCGGTCATCACTATCCAGAACAAACACTAACGATAAGGCTGAAATGATTACCATCACCAGGGCGGGGGCGGCAGCACGCGCATAAAATGATTCTGCGGTGGCCGACCAGATTCGCACAGCAAGCGTATCATAACCGATTGGCGCAAGAAGTAAAGTGAGAGGCAGTTCCTTGAGCGTGGTTAAAAATACCAGCGCCATGCCCGCAATCCAGCCAGGCCGCATGAGTGGGAGGGTAATGCCCCAGAATACTTTGCGGCGGCTTTTGCCCAGAGTCAGTCCACATTCTTCAATCTGCGGACTCACCTGCATCAAACTGGCGCGGGCTGGCCCCAGTGCCTGCGGCAAAAAGCGAATTACATAGGCAAAAATCAGCATGGGCAGAGTCTGGTAAAGTGTGGTGCTGAAGTACCGCGCTCCAATAAACACCAGTGCCAGCGCTACCACCACCCCCGGCAGGGCATAGCCTAAATACGCGCTGCGGGCAATCCACTGGTTGAAAGATTTGGGGTAGCGCACCTGCAAAAAAACCAGAGGAATCGCGGCGATTCCACACGCGCTCGCCGCCAGCGCCGCCACACGTATCGAACTTTG
Organism: uncultured Anaerolineae bacterium; assembly: GCA_964557285.1. Taxonomy (GTDB): domain Bacteria; phylum Chloroflexota; class Anaerolineae; order Aggregatilineales; family J027; genus SB15. The sequence continues at coordinate 27,056 of CAZKZS010000003.1, forward strand.
CAGGGGGCGCACAATATCGCGCAGTGCTTCCCCCTGCACAATGTAGCCGTTGTACAGCCAGTAGGCAATCACACTCATCGGGCCGACCAGCGCGATTCCAAAAATGAAAATGCAGTACAGTTGGGCGGCCAGTTGCCAGCGTCCCAGAGGGATGAGTCGGGTTTTGCGGTGAACGTGCTGCGTGTAATACTGCCCGCGTCCTTCCATCCAGATCGAAAACAGCATTAGCAGTACGGTAAACACGACCAGCACCAGCGATAGCAGCGCCGCAAAATTGAGATTAACCCCCAACTGCAAATAGATGGCACGGGTGAATACGTTGTATTGCATCATAGCTACCGCGCCAAAATCACTCAGAGTATAAAGCGCGACCAGCAGTACCCCCGCCGAAATAAAAGGGCGCAGTTGGGGCAGAGTCACCCGCCAGAAGGTTTCCAGCGCGGACTTGCCCAGCGTGCGGGAGGCTTCTTCCAGCGCGGGGTCGATGCCACGCAGCCCCGCCCGCACGCTGAGAAACACATAGGGATAGGAAAAAAGGGTGACGGAAAACCACGCGCCCCAGAATCCATAAATGGAGGGCAGGCGTTCAATGCCAAAAAGCGTTTCCAGCCAGCCCTGAAAAATCCCACGCGGCCCAAACGCCCCTATCAGAGCAAATGCACCTACATAAGAAGGAATCACCAGAGGCAGCGTTAGCACCACCGCCCAGAGATTTTTTCCCATCAAATCGGTGCGGGCGGTCAGCCACGCCGCCGGAATCCCAATCACACATGAGGCCAGTGACACCGATACCACCAGCAAAACGCTGCGGCCAATAATTTTTAAGGTGCTGCCGCGCAGCAGATAGTCCGCCGCTACCTGTGGCTCGATCTCGCTGGCACGCAAAAAAAGATAAAGCAGCGGGAAAAGCAGCAATACCGCCAATGGGAGCGATATTGCCAGCAGCAGTTTTTCGGTACTGATGGTTTGACGGGTTAGCTGCATAGATTAACTTTCACAAAGCAAGTCTGGACAGTTTAAATTTTCAATACGGAGACAGGGCGGGTCACGCTGCGCTTAAGACCACGCCCCTACCCCCTTATTGATTGATAATTTCGTCCAGAAGCGCCAGCGTGGTTTCCAGATCGTCTAAATCAGTCAGGTCAACCTCTGGTGTTTGAATATCGGCCAGTGGCACCAGACGCGAGTCAGCTTCCATCCCTACCAGCAGGGGATATTCAAAGGTGTTTTCTGAAAAATAGTCCTGTGCCGTGCGGGACAGCATATAGGCGATAAACTGCTGCGCTAACGGCACATTTTCCGACGATTTTAAAATCGCTGCCCCTGCCACGTTGACCAGATTACCCACGTCATCGCCGGGGAAGTAATAGTTGGCAAGAGGCGCTTCAGGATTTTCCTTCAGGGCGGCAAACATATAATAATGGTTCACCAGTGCGACATCCACTTCTCCGGCTGCCACTGCTGCGACTGCCGCCGAGTTGCCTTCGTAGGGAACAGCTTCATTATCCACCAGCCCCTGTACAAATTCCTGCATGGCTTCATCCCCCAACTCGACTCGCAGGGCGGTCAGATGAGAATGGAAGGAGGCGTTCGTGGGGGCAAACCCGATGCGGCCTTTCCATACTGGATCCGTGAAACCAAGCAGGCTTTCCGGCAGGTCATCTGGATTTACGTTGTCTGTATTGTAGGTTACAACGCGGGCGCGTCCGGTAATCCCGACCCAGTAGCCATCCTGAGAATGGAAACGGGGTTCCACGCTGTCCAGAATGTAGGTCGGCAGTTCCAGCAGCAGGTCATTTTTTTCCAGCAGCCCAAGCGCTCCGGCATCTTGAGCGAAAAAAACATCGGCGGGGGTGTTTTCCCCTTCTTCAACCAGCGCCAGCGCCAGCGTAGTCGTGTTATCGTAACGAACCTCAACGTCAATGCCAGTGTCTTTTTCAAATTGTTCAATAATCGGGCCGACCAGTTCTTCGTTGCGGCCTGAATAAATGGTCAGGGTGGTGTCCTGGGCGCGGCTGAACTGCGGAATTGCCAGCCCAAAGATAGCTGCAAAAAGCAGCACAAATCGAGCAAGTCTCATACGTTTTTTCCTTTTCTGGAATAACGTCCTAAACAATACCAGCCTCAAAAAGCAGGTCACAAGCCTTCACGTTAAACTAAAACTTATGCTGGTTGTAAAACGTGGTTTAACTCGTACCCCAAATCGCTTTTAACATGCGTTAAATAGGGATACCATAGGAGAATAATTCGAGAGGAGCGCCTATGAACTCAGAAGCGATGAAAAACATTTCCCTGTCAGAGGTTTTAAGACCCCAGGACGGGGTTTGGGATTTTGTTCTCTATATCATTATTGCTATGCAGGTCATTCTGCTGGCGCTGCTTTTTCTGGGCAGCCTGCGGGATGTCCTGCTGATGGCCGCCTCTGTGCTGGCTGCCATCGCAGATAAAATCTACCTGTTCGGTTTTGTAGAAGGCGGGGCGACTACCATTGAGCAGGCCGTGGCCTTCCACACCAAAGAATCTTTTTTGACGTATGCGGCCCGTGTCATCATGTTTGCTTTTCCTCTGGTGATCACCACGCAGACCAAAATCAGGCGTGCTAAACCTCTGTGCGCGATTTTAGGGATCATCGGGCTGGTGTATATGTTTGCTCGCTGGTTTTTCCAGCAATATCCTGAAGGTGAAGGTGATTTCCGCAGACCCGCTATGATTGCTCAGGAGGGGATGTATCTGGTTCAGGCCGGAACGATGTATCTGGTGCTGTTGGATGCCGCCCTGCGGGTGTGGTGGCGGACAAAAAAATAAATTGTAGGCCGTTTTGGGTGAAATATGGTTATGACGGAAAGTAGGGATACGGCACTGCCGTGTCCCTACTCCTGAAAAATTTGTCGTAAGTATGAATAAAGTGTGAATATGGCAGAATGGACAATTTATGAATTTATTTTAGGTTGACCCGACCCCCGGACTGTGTTTTATTATAGTTGTAGTTATAGAGGGTGATAATTTATTTCCTCCTCACTGGCAAGGCTTAAAACATGCAAGCAATTACACAACCTAAAATTTCCCTTTTGAGTTCGGTTCGCACGCAAATAGTCACGGTTTCCATTTTTGCCGTTATTATCGCGGTGCTGGTGACTCAATTTGTAACTATTTCCACCACCCAAAATGAAGTTGAGGATGCGACCAACGACGACCTGAATGCACTTGCCAATGCCGGTTCTGTAGCGATTAGTAACCTGCTTGAAGAACAGGTTAGCCTCCTTCAGGTGCTGACGAACAATCGTGGGCTGGAATTACGTGCCCGTCAGCAGTCTGAAAGTTACGGGAGCGATCTGGACGCCGCACGAGATCAAATTGCTAGAATTGACAACGAATGGCTGACTTCGACCGATAATTCGCCTCTGGTGCAAGGGATTCTTAATCGTGATGCCAGCAATTCGCTCCGTGAATTTCAAATGAATTTTCCGGGGCATATTGAAGTTTTTGCGACAGATGCCTATGGTGCGCTGATTGCCGCTACCGGACGCGCTTCCAATTACGACCAATCTGCCGAAGAATGGTGGCAGCGCGCCTGGAATAATGGCCGGGGCGCGATTTTCATAGATAACCGCTTCCGGTTTGATGAGAGTGCAGGCACAGACGGACTTATTATCGCCGTTCCCATTGAAGATGAGGATGGTGTGGTGGGGGTGCTTCGCGCCACTTATTCCTTACAAATCATTGAAACTCTGATCAATAATTCGCGGTTTGGCGACACCGGTCATATCATCCTGGTGAATTCCAGCGGCGGGATCATCACTGACCCGCAGTTGTCTGAAAGAGAACGGATTCTGGAAGAATTTCCAGAACTGCTTGCTAGCGGCGCGGCCGAAAAGAATGAATTAATCTCCATGAACGACGAACAGGGGCGCAAATCTTTTGCCCGGTTTGTGCCTATCGGGTTTGAAGGACGGCAGTCGGTTGTTAATACTTTGGGCTGGTACGTGGTTGTTGTGGAAACCGAAAAAGAAGCCCTTGCTCCAGTCACTGAATCTTTAAATGCAATTATTATCCCTATCTTTGCTATTATTGGCGTGCTGATGCTGCTCAGTTTTCTGCTAGCACGTCGTTTAACCCGTCCTCTGACCCGTCTGCGGCAGGCGGCGCAGCAGTTGATTAACCAGAAGTGGGATACGCGGGTTGAAGTTCGGGAGCGTAATGAGCTGGGCGAACTGGCCTATACTTTTAATGTGATGGCCGGACAGCTTCAGGGGTTTGTGGATGAAATGGACACACGTATTCGTGAGCAAACCCGTGACCTGCAAGCCGTTATTGATGTAAGTAACCAGATTTCTAATCTACTCGATGCAAATCGCCTGCTGCAAGACATTGTAGACCTGACCAAAGAACGGTTCAGACTTTACCATGTTCACATTTATCTACTGGATGAAGATGGTGAAACCCTGAGCCTGGTTGCGGGTGCGGGGCATGTAGGGCGGCAGATGGTTTCTGAGAAACGCCGTATTGCCCTGCAAAATCTGGTCAGTGTAGTAGCAACGGCAGGCCGCGCCCGTAAAAGTGTGGTCATTAATGATGTAGAACTGGCTGAAACCTTTTTGCCCCATCCCCTGCTACCAGATACCCGATCTGAACTGGCTGTGCCTCTGCTGGCGCGTGGGCGTCTGGTGGGGGTGCTGGATGTACAAAGTGACCAGGTAGGGTATTTCACCGGACAAACGCTCACCATTCTGGAAACGCTGGGGAATCAGATTGGGGTTGCCATTAGCAACGCAACACTTTACCAGATTGCTGAGCGCACCAGCCGACACGAACATGCTTTAAGCGCAATTACCCAGCAGTTGCAGGGCGCGGCCAATGTTGATGAAGTGCTTCAGGTGGCTGTGCGGGAACTGGGCAAAGCGCTGCGTGTACCCCATACCGCAATTCAATTAGATGTAACCACACAAGAAGGCAGTCCAAATTAAGGGGTGGAATCCAAATGAACCGAAAATTGTATGTGTATTTGATTTTTGTGCTGATTATTGCGCTGATACTTTCAGCCTGCGACTCAGATAATGATAAACAAGAAAATGTGCAGCGTTTTGATGATGTGTCGGTGCAGTTAAAATGGCTGCATAACCCGCAGTTCGCAGGTTTTTACGCGGCTGACCGCCTGGGATATTACACCCAGGAAGATCTTAAGGTAAGCTTTTTGCCCGGCGGCCCAACGGTTGATGTGATTGCTCCGGTGGCGGCGGGCGATGCTCATTTTGGAGTCGCGGCGGGCGATGCGGTCATTCGGGAAATCGCTGAAAATAAGAAGCCCTTCAAAATTATTGGGGCAACCTATCAGGTGAATCCCTTTGTGTATGCCCGCATTATTAATGAAGACAATGCCCGTCTGGAAACGGCCGATGACTGGCGCGGACGTAAAATTGCGCCCTTTGAGGATGTCATCATTCTGGCTGGAATTTTAAACAGTTTTGACCTGACGGTTGAAGATGTCGAACTGGTCACTAATGCGGAGTTTGCGCTGAACCAATTCATCGAAGGTGTGATGGATGTGCGCGGCATTTTCAGAACCAATGAGGTACTGACTCTTGAGGCCGAAGGTTATGAATTGCAGCTTTTCCGCCCTGAGGATTACGGGGTGTTGACCTATTCGGATTTAATTTACATGAACACTGAAAAGGTCAAACCGGACATCGCTGAACGATTTATGCGGGCGACTCTGCGCGGGTGGGAATATGTGATTCAGAATCCCGATAAAGCGCTTGACCTGGTGCTGGAATATGCGCCTTCGCTGGATAAAGACATCACGCAACGCACCTGGGAAGCCTCTATTCCCCTGTTTGATGATGGGAAGGGGCTGCTGCGGGTAGATGAAAATGTGATGCAATCAATGGTTGATTTGATGCTGCAAACGGGAATGCTGACCCAGGCGCCCGAATTAGACACGCTCTACACAACGGAGTATTTGAAGCAGGACTAGAGCAAGGAACAATCTATGAGGGAGACTATTTTTTCCCGATTCTGGAAAAGTATTGTAACCGTTTTTCGCAGCCCACTTGGGCGGCGGCAGATTATCACCACCTTTATGGTGGTGCTGCTGCCCGTTATCCTTTTATCTGCTGTTATCTATGTACGTAACCGGAATCAGGCACAGGACAATTCACTGGATACGCTGAATGCACTGGCGGCTGCTCAGCAAACCAGTGTGACCAGTTACGTGGAAAACCTGCAAAAAACATTTGCGCTGGCGGCAAGTTCAGCCGAATTACGCGAGTCAACGCTGGTACTGGTGGAAAGCCCCCGCAGCACCTTTTTTATCAGGCAGGTGAACGATATTCTTGAGGTTTACGGTGGGCCGGGACGCTCCTTTGACAGCATTGGGGTTTACAGCCTTGACGGTCAACTGCTGGCCGGCGTGGGGAATGATAATTTTGAAAATCCGGCAGAACTTCAGGAAGTAGATACGTTTATCAGTGCTGTCAGTGGGATTTCCGTCAGCCCTCCTTTTTTTGATGCTGATGATGAAGCCCGCGCCGAACTGTATGTTGCCATTCCGGTTTTAGATGAATTGTCAGATACCCGCGCGATTCTGCTGGGAGTGGCCGACCTGACTGACCTGAACATTTTGCTGCGGGAAAACCTGGGACTGGGGGAAAGCGAACATATCTTCCTGGTTTCCCGTGAAGGCTATTTTTTAACGGATGCCCATGATCAGCTCGTCGCTGAACAAACTGCGCCTGCCATCAGCACCGCCATCGAGCATGTTTTGGAAGGCGAATCGGGTAGTTCTCGTTACCTGAGTCATGCCGGAGTAGATGTTTTAGGCGCGTATCACTGGATTCCTGAAATACAGGCAGCAGTAATCGCAGAAGTGGATGCGGAAGAAGTTCTGCCCACGCCACAGGAACTTATCCAAAGCGTGCTGCCTGTTACCGGAATTAGTCTGGCAGTTGCCTTTGCTGTAGCGATTTTTGCAACTATGACCGTTGTCCGTCCGGTGATGACGCTGACGAACACCGCCAAACGTATCGCCGCCGGAAATTTTGGCGAACGGGTGCCGCGCATCGGCGCAGGTGAGATGAATACGCTGGCAGAAACTTTCAACCAGATGAGCGCTGAAATTCAGGGGCTGGTTGAAAATCTGGAAGTGCGTGTTATTGAACGTACTAAAGACCTTGAAGCCACGCTGGAAGTCGGGCGTATCACCACGACTCTTTTTGGTCAGGCGGAACTGCTAACCCAGACGGCTGAGTTTATTCGTGAGCGATTCGGTCTTTATTATGTACAAATCTACCTGCTGGATGAAGCCAAACGGTATGCAGTGCTGCGGGCAGGTACGGGCGACGCCGGACGGATGCTGCTGGATCGTGGACATCGGTTGAACCTGAATGAAACGTCAATTGTGGCGCAGACCGTTCAACTGCTGCGTCCGGTGCTGGTGGTGGATACGCTGGACAGCACCATTCATAAACCCAATCCTCTGCTGCCAGATACTCGTTCCGAAGTGGCTATTCCCCTGCTGGTTCAAAACGAACTGTTGGGGGTGCTGGATATGCAATCCACTTCCCCCGGCAAATTTAACTACGATAACCTGCCTGCATTTCAAGCGATGGCGACTCAGGTTGCCGGGGTTATCCGGGGGGCGCGTGCGCTGGAAGAAACCAGAGCCGCCGTTGAACGTATGAATTTGATGAACCGCCGTCTGACGGAAGCTGGCTGGCAGAGTTATATGTATCAACTCGACCAGCAGGGGCGCGTAGGGTATCAGTATAACCTCGAATCGCCGCGGCCCCTTCCGCCTAATGTGTCGCTGGTCAGCGACGAGCAGGTGGATACAAATAAGCAGGTCAAACAGCCTATTCATGTGCGCGGTCAAAAAATTGGGGCGCTGCTCATTGAAGAAGATCACCCGCGTGACTGGGGCGAAGAAGAAATTCGGCTGATTGAAGATGTGGCCGACACGGTAGCGCGTACTCTGGATCAGATGCGTGCATTTGATGAAACCCAATCGGCGCTTAACGAAGTCGCCCTGCGTGCTATCGAATTACAAACCGTGGCAGAACTGAGTACGGAAATCAGTTCCACACTTGAGATTGATAAGCTGGTTAAAAATGTTTCTGACCTGGTAAAACAGCGTTTTAACCTCTACCACGCCCACATTTATCTGCTGGATGAAGATGGCGACCTGCTGGTGCTGGCAGGGGGTGCAGGAGAAGCCGGTGATCAGATGGTGGAATTTGGACACGCGATTCCCGCCGCCAGTGAATACAGTATTGTGGCACAGGCGGCCCGCAGCCGTTCTGCCGTTGTGGTGAATGATATTACGGAGGCTACCACCTTTTTGCCCAACCCGCTGCTGCCGCAAACACACGCAGAAATGGCTATCCCGATCATGGTTGGGAATCAACTGCTGGGCGTGCTGGATGTGCAGTCGGAAACGGTAGGACGATTTACCGAAAAGGATATGCAAATTCAATCGACGCTGGCAAACCAGATTGCGGTAGCCGTCCAAAATGCCCGTCAGTTTGCTGTAACACAGCGCCAACTGCGCGACCTTTCCATCGGCAGCCAGATTTCCGACCTGATTCGTCACGGTGGGGAACAGGAAGACCTGCTGGAAAAGATTCTGGAAAAACTGTGTGAAGCTTTTGAGGCGGAAAACGCCTTCATGTCGGTGTTTTCCCACGAAAAACAGCAATGGAATGGGCTGGTGGGGGTTGGGTCAGGTATGAGTACCCACCTTGCCAAAACTTTTGTTGAGCCTGCTGATTGCTATCCTCATGCTTATCAGGCCATTACCGCCGGAAGGGTGATCACGGTAGAAGATGCCTCTACGTATGCTGACTTTCCACCGGAATTTTTGGATGCGGGAGTCAAGTCGGTCATGACGCTGCCGTTGGTCGCTGAGCAGGAAGCATTAGGCGTGATTTTCCTGAATTACACGACCAAAGCCCGCCGATTTACCCGTGACGAAACGGAGTTAGCCCGTTCGCTGGCAAACCTGATCGCGGTGAGCGTAGAAAGAGCGCGTGCAGAAGAAGCCCTGCGCGAAAGTGAAAACCGCTTCCGTTCGCTGGTGTCCAATGTTCCGGGGACAATTTACCGTGCGCTGTATGATGAACACTGGACGATGAAATTCCTTAGCGACAGTGTAACCAACCTGACAGGTTATCCGGCTGCTGATTTTATCGACAATGGGGTTCGCAGTTACAGCAGCCTCATCCTCAATGAAGATATTGAACTGGTCACACGCACCATCACCGAAGCGGTTTTAGCGGGCAGCCCGTACAGTGTGGAGTATCGCATCTGCCACACCGATGGCAGCCTGCGCTGGGTGCTGGAACAGGGGCAGGCTACCTTTGATGAGGATGGAAAAATACTCTGGCTGGATGGCGCGTTAATTGACGTGACGGAACGTAAACGTTCTGAAGAAGAAATTCGCCGCCGTGCGATTGAGCTTCAAACGGTGGCCGAAGTGAGTACCCAGGCGACTTCGCTGCTGGATGTAGATAGTATGGTGAACGACGTATCGAACCTGACCAAAGAACGGTTTGGTTTGTACCATGCTCATATCTACCTGCTGGATGAAGGCCGCCGGAGTCTGGTACTGGCAGGGGGTGCGGGAAATGTTGGCCGTCAGATGGTCGATCTGGGACACGCTATCAGCCAGGACAGCCCGTTTAGTATTGTGGCACAGGCGGCGCGGTCACGTTCGGCGGTTATTTCTAACGATGTGAGTTTGACACCCAACTTCCTGCCCAATCCTCTGCTGCCGTTTACCCAGTCCGAACTCGCCATTCCGTTGATTGCGAGCGACCAGTTGATTGGGGTGCTAGATGTGCAGGCGGACGTTCGTGACCGTTTTGTGGAAACCGATGTGCAGGTGATGACCACCCTGGCAAACCAGATTGCAACGGCTATTCAAAATGCCCGCACCTTCCATGAAGTGGAAGAAGCCGAAAAAGAAATTCGCCGCCGCGCGGTAGAAATGGAAACCGTGGCCGAAGTGAGCGCCCAGGCGTCAACTTCGCTGGATGTTACCCGTCTGCTGCAAAGTGTAAGCGACCTGACCAAAGAACGGTTTGGCCTATATCACGCCCATATTTATCTAATGGACGCTGATGAAGACGTGCTGGTGCTGGCGGCTGGCGCTGGCGAAGTGGGAAGCCAGATGGTGGAACAGGGACATGCCATCACGGTAGACAACCCGAACAGTATTGTAGCGACGGCTGCCCGCGAACGTCGCGGCGTGGTGGCGAACGACGTAGCGCGGAATCCCACCTTTTTGCCCAATCCTTTCCTGCCCTATACCCGGTCTGAAATGGCGCTCCCCATGATTGTGGGGGATGAACTCATCGGGGTGCTGGATGTGCAGGCCGAATATACCAACCGCTTCACCGATGAAGATGTACGTGTGCAGTCAACGCTGGCCTCTCAGGTGGCGGTAGCGGTACAAAATGCCCGTCTCTACGCCGAACAGGTGCAAACGGCGGAACAGCTCCGCGAAGTTGACCGCTTAAAGAGTGAATTCCTTGCCAGCATGTCGCATGAACTCCGCACCCCGTTGAACTCTATCATCGGGTATGCCGAAGTGATTCTGGATGGAATTGACGGCCCGATTAGCGAGGACATGGAAGAAGATGTCTCCGCAATTTACAGTTCGGGGAAACTCCTGCTAAGCCTGATTAACGATATTCTTGACCTGGCAAAAATTGAATCGAACCAGCTTGAACTTGATCTGGGTCCGCTGGAACTTGGACCTTTCCTCAGCGAAATTGTGGAAAGCTCGCGTATTCTGGTGAAGGATAAGCAGGTTGATTTAGTGCTGGAATTTGACCCACAGCTCGATACAATTGTAGCTGACCGTATTCGTTTGCAGCAGATTATGAATAACCTGATTTCAAACGCCGTCAAATTTACCGAACAGGGTCAAATTAGCGTCTGTGCCAGCCGACAGGATGGAATCACCCTGTTTAAGGTTGTGGATACGGGAATGGGCATTCCTGCTGATAAACTTGACCTGATTTTTGAACGCTTCCGTCAGGCCGACCAATCCTCAACCCGCCGCGCTGGAGGCACAGGACTGGGGCTGGCAATTACCCGCCAGTTAATTGAAATGCATGGGGGCAAAATCTGGGTGGAAAGTCAAATTGGCAGGGGTTCGACATTTGCCTTTACTGTTCCCGTGAATCTGACTCCCAAACACAAGGAATAACGGGGCATGGCAAGTTTATTCCAACAAATTGTCTGCCAGGACTGCGGCAATGAGATGCCGCCCGACCTGACTCGCGTCCGGTGTACCAACTGCGGCAGTAAATGGCTGAACGCGATCTACGATTATGCAGGGGTCGCGCAGCGCTGGCCGCAGGCGGTCAAAGAACGCGACGCCGACCTGTGGCGATATGAAGAACTCCTCCCGATTCGGGGGGAGCATCTTTCGATGGGAGAGGGTTACACCCCTCTGATACGGGCGCAAAAGCTTCAGCGAGATTTGGGCCTCTCCCATGTTTTTATTAAAGATGAACGGCAGTCGCCAACGGGCAGTTTCAAAGATCGTCAGGGTGCGCTGGCGGTCAATATCATGCTTCAGCAGAACATTAACGAGTGTGTGCTGGCTTCGACAGGCAACAAAGCAGCGGCCTATGCAGCTTACTGTGCCAGAGCCGATATTCGTCTGTGGATTTTCCTGACCAGCATGGTCCCCAATGAAAAACTGCGCGAACTGGCGCTCTATGGCGCGGAAGTGGTCAAAATTGCCGGAACGTATGAGCAGGCCAAAAAAATCGCTCATGATTTTGCCAAACGCCGCAATCTGTATTATGACGCCGGAATCGCGGGGATTCCGGGGCGCGAAGGTTTAAAAACCATTGCATTTGAGTTAGCAGAGCAGCTTTCTCGCCATTTTCCGTTAGAAAACGGCAAGTGGACAGTTCCAGACTGGTATATTCAGGCGGTTAGCGGCGGGATTGGCCCGATTGCGATTCGCAGTGGCTTTTACCAGCTTTATCAGGCCGGTTTGATAGACCGGATGCCTAAACTGGGGCTGATTCAGGTGGATGGCTGTTCGCCGATGGTTACAGCATGGGAACAGGACAGGGAAGAAGCCGAAGTCATCACCCCGCGTACCCGCATTACCGTGCTGGCAACAGGCGATCCTGGAGTTGGCTATAAGATTTTGCGGGCGGCCTGCAAAGAAGATGGTGGGACCATGGTCGCGGTTAGCGACGGGGAAGCCTTCCGCGCCATGCGACGGATGGCACGGACGGAAGGTATTAGCATGGAGCCAGCCGCCGCCGTCGCGTTTGCAGGGCTGGAAAAACTGGTTCAGGAAGGGTATATCCACCCGGATGAAATCGTCGTTGTCAACTGTTCCGGCCATACCTTTCCAGCAGAAAAACACATTCTGGAAGACCAGTATGTGCTTGACCTTGAACTGGGCGAACAGAATCTTGCCCCGTCCACAGCTCCGGCAACCCAGATAGAAGAAGGATTAGGCGCAGCTTTAGAACGGCTGGATGAGCAGGTCACTACGATTGTGGTTATTGATGACAATCCGCACGACAGCCGCCTGATTCGCCGTTTGCTGCAAAGCCACAAAAATTATCGAGTTTTTGAGGCCAACAATCCAATTGATGGGCTGGATTTAGTCCGCCACCGCAAGCCGGATATGATTGTGATGGACCTGACCATGCCTGAAATGGATGGGTTTAACATGCTGAATGCGCTGAAAACCGACCCGGATACGGCTGATATTCCGGTGATGGTGATTTCAGCCAAGACCCTGACGGCAAGTGACCGCGAACGTCTGAGCAAAGCTCATTCTATCTGGCAAAAAGGCAACTTTAACACCCGCGAACTGGTTGACCGGGTGGTAGATGCCCTGGGGACGGAACAAACGGACGCTGAAATTACCCAAACTATCCGGGTGGCGCCGCCAGTAACAGCAGAAGTTCCCAAACGGGGGAATCGCCGTCGGGTGCTGGTGGTGGATGATAACCGTCGGGATGCCCGCCTGATGAAACGAATCCTGGAATCGAATCAGACCTTTACGGTTTACGAATCCTACTCCGCACAGGAAGCGCTGGATGCAATAGACGAAGTGGGGCCGGAACTGCTGATTTTGGATTTGCTGCTGCCGGATGCCCCCGGTGAGTCGCTGCTGGAAGAAATTCGATCCCTACCTGATTACGCCAATCTCCCTGTGATTGTGTTCACAGCGAAAAACTTAAACGACGCGGAAAACCGCTTTTTCCATGACCGGAATGTTCCTATCTGGAAAAAAGGCGAATTGGATCGTCAGGAACTTTTGAAGAACATTGATAGCATGATAAATGGATGATGGCGAAAGGTTCTTCTGGATGCCGAAACGTATCTTGTATGTGGAAGATAATTTTCAGAACAAGCGGTTAGTCCGCAAAATCTTAACCGCCAAAGGCTACGAGGTTTTGGAAGCGGATAATGGTGAAGCTGGGGTGTCGTTAGCGTTTCAGGAAAAACCCGACCTGATTCTGATGGATATCAGTATTCCGGGGATTGACGGGATTGAAGCGACCCGCCTGATTAAAGAAAACCCCGAAACAAACGCTATTCCCATTGTGGCTTTAACAGCCAACGCGATGCGGGGAGATCGGGAGCGCTTTCTGGCGGCTGGATGTGATGATTATCTGCCGAAACCCATCAGCACACCGGACTTGCTGCGTGTGATTGGTGAATATACAGATTAATACCTGTCCATTGAATTGATACTTTTCACAAAGGCAGCCGCTTTTGTGTTTTTGGCTTGCTTGTGCCTGACTAAAATCCCCTGAAATTCTAAAATCCCCTATAATGGGCGGTGGATGATAGGACAGAGGAGAGCGCATGAGTAAGTCTCTTATCGGAATTGTACTGGTTGTTTTAGCCGTTACCCCTTTTGTCCCCCAATTTGTTACGGCTCAAACGTGCGGGTCGCCTAACTGGGAAGGCCGCTATTTTAATAACGTAGATTTGTCCGGTGCGCCCGTGCAAACTATTTGCAGTTCGCTCATTGATTTTAACTGGGGCATTGGCTCGCCTGCGGGCGGGGTAAACGCGGATAACTTTTCGGTGCGGTGGACAAGCACCCAGGTTTTCCCCACCGCCGGAACGTATCTTTTTACCGTAACCGTCGAAGATGGGGTGCGGCTGTACATCAATGGCAATCCCCTGATTAATTCGATGCAAGATTCCCCCGGGCCGCGTACCCTGAGTACCCCCTACGAAGTCACTTCGGCGGGGGCAGCCGTGTTCATGACCCTGGAAATGAATAACTATGACGGCAACGCGCAAATAAAACTCAACTGGTCGCTTACCACAGGCGGAACGACACCACCGGGGGTGACGGGTGCATCGCTCCCCACCACAGGCGGCGGTTTTGAATGGACGATTGAATATTTTAACAATCTGACATGGACAGCCCCGGCAGTGGCTACCGCTACTGCGCCTGCCAATGGCATCAGCCGCAATTACCAGACCAATTCGCCTGCATCGGGCATTCCTGCCGATGGCTGGTCGGCACGCTGGACACGGATGGTCGATTTTCCGGCGGGAACGTATACCTTTAGCGGGCGGGCAGATGATGGCATGACGGTAACGGTGGATGGAGTCGTGCTGTTTAATCAGGCAACCTTTTCCTTTGGACAAACCTTCACAGGCAAAATTGACCTGACCGCCGGACAGCATACGATTGTGGTCAACCATTTTGATGAGCAGCTTGATGCCAATCTTTTCCTGACCTGGGAACCCGCCGTAGGAACGACGCTGCGGGTGGATGGCTGCAACGGGGAAACCGCAGGCATCAATGGCAGCGCGCCGCCCTGCCCATCTGTTACCGGCCCCAACATTACCCTGACGGCGACGGTTCGGGCTGGCCCGCTCAATTTCCGCCCCAGCCCGAATAAAAGTTCCGGCCGCATTAAAATGCTGCATCGTGGCGAACAATATACGGCGGTGGGACGTTCTGCTGATAATATCTGGGTGCAGCTGGATATTAGTGGGACAAAAGGCTGGGCAATGACCGAATTTCTTACCCTGTCTGGCGACATTAACAGCCTGGCTATAACGGATGGTTCACAGCCTACCGGAACACCTTCTGCCGCCGTAACCGCCACCCCTGCAACGCCTGTTTTTACCGGAGTTCAGGGGCAGGCACTTGGCAATATGCGGCTGCGTTCTGCCCCGAATATCCGGTCGGACCGGGTAGGCGGCGTTAACTGGGGGCAAACGGTGAATATTCTGGGGCGTTCCGCCGATGGGGAATGGATTTTTGTGGAAGCGAACGGCGTACAGGGCTGGACATCCCGGCGCTGGTACACCATCACGCAGGGCAATCTGGAGAGTGTGCCTGTATTGCAATAACTTTTTACGGGCGCTGGCAAACGCGCAGCGCCCGCGCCAGTTCTACCCCAATCACCTGCTCATCCCGTTCGATTCGCAGCCGCAGCGGGCCGTTAAAGGGCGCCCGTGCTACCAGGTCAATCGCCTGACCGGGAACGAGTCGAATTTCCTGCAAATAAATGAGTTTTTCTGGATCGTGCGTATTCACGCGGCTAATGACCAGTTTTTGTTCCGGCTCTAATTCGGCCAGCGGCACATCATCCACCTGAGGCATGATACCTTCACGGGTGGGAATCGGTTCACCGTGCGGGCAGCGAGTCGGATAACCTGCCATTTTTTCCATATGCGCCAGCAGTTTCTCACTGACTGCTCCGGCTAATTGGTCGGATTCATCATGGACTTCATGCCAGCCCAACCCCATGACTTTCACCAGAAAGGACTCGACAATCCGATGACGGCGAATACTTGCCAGCGCTTCACGCTCCCCACGCTGCGTCAGCCGGATGCCCTGATAGCGTTCATGCTCAATGAATCCGGCTTCATCCAGACGGCTTGCCATCCGCACCACTGCCGGCGCCGTTTTTCGCATCCGATCAGCCAGTTCAGAGGTGCTGACATAGGCTTCCTGCTGATAAGCGGCAATCCGATAAATTTCAGCCAGGTAGTCCTGCATAATCGTTGTGGGTGACTCAGGTGAGTTGGGCAACGGATTCTCCGGTAACTGCGAGACAAATACAAGGAATAAAGTAAATCAATATTTACAAAATTCTGCTGGATTTTCAAGGCTGACTTACAGGGTGTAGCCCCAGAACAGCGCCACCTCATCATCTTCAAGGTCATGGTTGGAGTAAAAAAGCGTGTTCACCCCAATCAACGTAAACCCCATACGGGCATAAAAATGGCAGGCAGGGGTATTGTTGCTCTGGGTTTCCAGCAGCACAGCACGTAAATGGCGCTGTTTCGCCCAGGTAATCGTTCTTTCAATCAGCTTACGCCCGATTCCCTGACGGCGTACATCGACATCCAGCATCAAATTCCAGACCCAGGCGGTATGCCGCCACTGCTCTTCTTCAACATCCAGCAGCCCCACCAGCCGCCCCGTTTGGGCATTCTCCACCACCTCCAACAGGGTGGTTTCGGATTGCATGTAACGCTCACGGATATTCTGCCGTTCAAGGGGGTTAAAGTCGTAAGCACGGCCTTTGTGAAAGGGGACAGCCAACGATTCTTCGCGCAGCACCCAGCCGCCAAAAGGAGCTTTCCCCTGAGGTATCACTTTGATGACCGTATGCGCCGTAAAAGTTGGCCGGATTTCTACCAGACGGTCAATATCCTGCAAAATCATTTTACGATAGCGATACATCAGGCTTTTTTCGGGGGTTCAACCGGAATCCAGAATCCGAAGGTGCTGCCGACATTTTCTTCGCTTTTGAACCAGACCTGCCCCTGATGATTTTCAACGGCGGTTTTGACCAGACTCAAGCCCAACCCGCTGCCCACAATGCCATCAATTTGAGGACGGGTCGCGCGATAAAACTGCTTAAATAACTGCCCCTGCAACTCTTTGGGGATGCCTAATCCGGTATCCTCTACCGAAAAATAAAAACGGTTGTCCTCAATGGAGGAATAAAGAGTAATTGTGCCGCCGTCCGGCGTGTATTTGATAGCGTTGCTGACCAAATTAGCAATGGCTTCCTGAATCTGAAGGCGATCTCCCAGCACTTTCTCAGCCGTGGACGAATAGGCTTTGACGATATTCAGATGTTTTTCCACTACGAACTCGTGCATATCATCCAGAATTTGCTGGATGAGTTCGGCAGGGAGAATATTTTGACGGCGCTGCATTTGCCCATCGGAACTCATAAATTTTTCGGTTTTCAGCGTGTCCTCAATCAGGTTATCCATACGCTGCACCGCCCGCAGAATCCCATCAATAAAACGCTGGTCGGCGGGCAGATTTTGTAAACTATCTACCCGCAGCAGGTCAATGTATCCCCAGATAATGTTGATGGGATTTTTTAAGTCGTGGGTCATCATGCGGAGCATTTGCGTTTTGAGGCGGGCGAAATTTTTGAACGAAGTGACATCGTGTAAGGCAATCACATACCCCTGCATCATGCTGTCGCTGATGAGGGCTGAAACCGTCACGACAAAATCCTGCTTATTCATTTCATCGCGGATTTCAAAGGACTGTGACCCCCGCAGCAGGTGGGCTTCCTGAATGTTGCTCACAATGGTCTGGAAAATGCTGTTTTGAGCGACTTCCAGCAGGAGATGGCCGACAATCGAGTCATTTCTGCCGATGTTCATGACGGCATAGGCTTCCGGGTTTGCCAGCACAATTTTAAATTCTGAATCTACTGTGATGAGGGCTTCCCCTGTGTTTTGCAGCACCAATTCAAGCTGGCGTTGTTTGGTTTGCAGGTCATCAAACAACTGCGCGTTCCGAATCGCGGTGCTGGACTGGTGAGCAACCGTCGTTAGAAGCTGCAAGTCGTACTCGTCAAAGGCATTGTAGTCTGGGCTGACTAGAGTCATGACGCCGCGCGGTTCACCTTCATACATCACCGGAATACAGATAGCCGAATGAACATCATCCTGATAGTCGTCGGCAAACACATACCAGCGTTCATCCCTATCCACATCGGCGACAATCGCGCCCTGTTTGTGACGGATACACCAGCCCGCCAACCCTTTTTGCAGCACATCCCGGGCGACTTCGCGGGTCATTTCTGGCGGCATATCGCGCTGGGTGATAAAACGCTGAATAGGCATCCCACTGGTATCCAGCAGGAAAAAACTGCCTTTAGAAGCCCCCACCACTTCCATTGTGACTTTTAAGGTTTGTGCCAGTACACCATCCAGATCAATGATGTTAATCAGTTGAGCAACCCGCACGACGGCGCGAAGTTCTTCGGTGCGCCGTTTCAGCAGACCATTATTTTGTTCTTCGTAGTTTTTTTTAGTATCCATATTAAGGCAAAGAGAATTCGCAAGTTCCCGCATCAATTTGACACTGCGCTATAACTTCATCTTCTAAGTATACAGTGAATACCTCCGAATCGTTATCCGCAGCCAGCCAGAAATGATAGATGTCACTCCGCCATGTCCATCCGAAGCGGGTCTGACAGGCAGTGGGTTTGAGGTTGGTACTGGCCGTATCTGAAAATAACTGGTAGCAGCCCCCCGGGGACAGCGCAAAAATTGACCCCTGTCCACGCGGAAAACGATCATTGAGCCATTCACGCGCCGAAAATGTCCGGCTGCTGCCATTGCTAAGGGCTTGGACAAATTCCAGATCGCTTATATCCTGAGACTGTGTGCCTATGTTGAGGAGATAAATGGAATTTTTATCATAAACGAGGACAAGTTCTTCTCCCTGCGCCGAAGTCACGGGAGAAGGAGTCACCGTTGGGGATGGAATAACAGTGGGGGTAGCGGCGACACTGGAGGTGGTGGTGGGGAAAAGCGGCAGTCGCTGAAGCGAAAATTCACAGAATATCTCATCCAGTGAACAGGAGGCCACCTGACGGCCGTCATCATACACGGTGAACGCTTCAGCACCCGAGTCCTGGGTTGTCCAGAAAATGGATGCCCGACTGGGCGCGACCCAGTTCAGCACATCTTCGCAGACTTCACGGGGAATTTCTTCATCGGCTGCCGCCAGCGAAGTGACCAGTTGAAAGCAGTCACGCGGCGCTAAACTCGACAAATTACGAGTCGTTGTGACTGTACCTAATCCCCGTGCTGTGTCAAATTCGTAGGTCCGCTGGTCGGTGGTCAGTTCAAAATGTAAATCCTGAATATCCACCCCCCTGTCGCTTATATTGACAATTAAAAGCCAGTCCTCGTTATACACCAGACGAATCTCCGGCGGGAGTGTGGTTGGGGCAATCGCGCCCGGCTGCAACGTTTGTGTCAGGGTAGCGGTCGGAGTTTCGGTTGGCGAAAGGGTGCGGGTCGGCTCGTCAGTAAGCGTCGGTGAGGGGGTACGGGTCGGAGTTTCTGTCGGGGTTAGCGTATTGGTACTGGTGGGCGTACTGGTCGGGGTAGAGGTATCCGTAAAAAGGGCAATCGCCGTTTGTGTATGGGCGGTATTTTCTGCCCGTTCGGTTGATAGCAAATTGGCGGCAATAGCGGCGGCTGTCCCATCACTTTCGGCCTGAGATACCCCCCTGTCGTTTTCATTATTCAGTTCTGTAAAAACAAAAAACAGCACCCCTCCCATAAAAATCAGGAGCAGCACAATAATCACTAAAAGCAGGGTATTACTATTGTTGGCCTGTTGCGGCGGGTAGGGCAGCGACGGGGGATAGGGCAGCGAACTTCCCGATGGCGGAGTAAAATCCGGCGGATACTGCATCCGGGAAGGGCGTTCCGGTGTGGTAGGAGTAGGTGGATAATAAGGCTGGTTGCCTGTCTCCTGCATGGATCGAAGATACGCCGCCAGCGCACCCGAAGGCGGCTGGGTGGAGGTAGGCGAAGGCGGGGGCGGCGCTGTTATCACGCGGATTTCTGCCGTATCCTCCTCATTTTCCTGATTCACGGCCGCTTCCAAGGCTTTGTACATCTCATGGCCGCTAGCGTATCGGTCTTTGACCTCTTTATTCAGGGTTTTTAGCAGAACCCGTTCCACCTTAACGGGAATTTTAGGATTGTACAGGCTGGGCGGGGGCGGCTGGTCATTTAAATGTTTGAGTGCTACGCTCATGGCAGAGGGTTCATCAAAAGGAACTTTACCCGCAAAGGCTTCATAAAAGACCACGCCTAGCGAGTATAAATCGCTCTGGGGAACGGCTTTGGCCGATGAAATGGCCTGTTCGGGTGCAATGTAATGAGCCGTGCCAAAGGTATCGCCCAGTGTGCCTTCGGGAACACTCAAGGCCAGTCCAAAATCCATCAGAATCGCCCGTTTGTCTCTGGCGCTAATCATGATGTTGGAGGGTTTAATGTCGCGGTGAATGACTCCCTGGCTGTGGGCATAATCCAGCGCCTGAGTAATGTCTTTGGCAATCGTCAGAATTTCCTGCGGGGGCATATGCTGGCCGCGTTCGGCATAATATTTCAAGCGGCTACGCATATCGTTGCCTTCCAGAAAGTGCATCGCCATATAATAGATGCCTTCGGCGTGGCCGAACTGGTAAATTCCCACGATATTGGGATGACTCAGGCGGGCAATGGCGCGGGCTTCTTTTTGGAAGCGTTCGGTATATTCGGCTTCATCGGTGGTCGCAAATTCGCCGCTAATTACTTTAATGGCCGCGTAACGGTCCAGATTCGAATCATACCCTTTATAAACACGCGCCATACCGCCGCGTCCAAGTAAACTCTGGATAGTATAGTCGCCTAACTTTTTGCCAATCAGGGGGTCTGGCAGCGTCATAAAAGCCCTTACCGCATGAAACCAATTGCTATCAGTATATCCTTTTCCTACGGCGATTGGTAATGATTTCACAAAACTTTCCTATGCGGTCAGAGGGGAGGGTCGGCTATAATTTGAATGGAGGTCGTAACCATGCCAAATTCACCCTTAGACCTGAGCGAAACCGACATTCGCCGATTTTGTGAACCCCTGCTGCGTGATAGCAAAGAAGAAGCCTCACGGCTGCGGCACAATTACATCGGGGCAGAACACATTTTTAACGGCCTGACTCGTATTCCCGGCGGTTTTACCTCCCGGATGCTGCGGGAATCGGGGTTAGACCCACGAGAAGTCCGAAATCGTATCCGCCGCGAAGTAGGCATGGGGGATGATATTGTTTCGGAAAATCCACCGTTTACCCCGCGTGCCTACCGGGTGCTGGCGCAGGCTGTGTATCTGGCCGATGATATGGGCGACCAGCAGGTCACAGAAGAACAACTGCTGCTGTCTTTGCTGCAAGAAGGGCAGGGAGTTCCGGTTCGCGCCCTGCTTGAATTTGATGTCGATGTTGAATACTGGATTGAATTTTTAAACCGTCGTTTGAATCTGGATGATGCCGCAGACGACGCCCCCAGTTTTTCAGACGACATGTATTATCCCGAAGTCAACCTGCCTTTTCATCGAGATGATGATCTGGATGATGATTTTGACGCTTCCTACCCCACTATGCCGACTCCCCTGCTCAATAAATACGGGCGTGACCTGACGGAACAGGCGCGGTTGGGCAAAATCCATGAAGCCATTGGCCGGGATATGGAGATTCGGCAGGTGGCACGCACGCTGACCCGTAACAAAAAAAATAACCCTCTCCTGGTAGGGGATGCGGGCGTTGGGAAAACGGCTGTAGTGGAAGGGCTGGCCTGGCAAATTGCCCACGATAAAGCGCCTGCTCCCCTGAAGGGCAAACGCATTGTGCAGATTGAGATTGGCTCACTGGTGGCGGGAACGAGTCTGCGCGGGCAGTTTGAGGAGCGCTTAATTGGCATTGTGGAAGAAACCCGACTCGCCAACCATGTGATTTTATTCATTGATGAAATCCATACTATCGTGGGGGCAGGCGATACGATTGATAGCAATCTGGATGCAGCAAATATTCTAAAACCAGCGCTGGCACGCGGCGAAATCGCCTGTATTGGCGCGACCACTTTTGAAGAATACCGGAAGGCGGTTGCCAAAGACCCGGCCTTAGACCGCCGTTTCCGTACCATTGAAATCCGCGAACCCGGGGAAACTGAATCCCTGATGATTCTGGAACAGGTGTATAAACGGTATGAGCAGCATCATCATGTGACCATTCTACCGGAAGCACGGGAAGCCGCCGTTAAACTCTCCGTGCGATATATGGCTGACCGCCGCCTGCCGGACAAAGCGCTGGATTTGCTGGATGAAGCCTGTGCCAGAGTCGTGAT
>CAZKZS010000004.1:0-4167 GCA_964557285.1 uncultured Anaerolineae bacterium
GCCAGGACTTCCACTGGCGGCAGGGTCATGAGTTTTGCCATCCAGTCGCGGGTGAAGGCGCTGATGCTGATGATTTTGCTGGCTTTGCGGAATGCTGGCGCGAAAAATAAACGCTGCACCGGATTTTCAAGTGGGCGAATCGCCCATGTGCCAAATACGGAAAGCATAAAGGGCATATTTTTAGGCAGGGCCAGCGCGACCAGAGGAGCATACAGTTCAACAATACAGTGAACCGCGTCGCAGGTTTGCAAAATGCGGCGAAGCTGTGGAATTTTAAGTAAACTTCGTGGGGTTTCCAGCCGACGGGTCAGGACGGGGGGGAGAATCGGGTGATGTTCAACCTCAGCCAACGACGGGTCTTTTTGGGAATCGGCCGTGACCAGCACAGGCTCGATTCCAAACTGGCGTACTCCTGATACCACTTCAACCGTGTAGCGTCCCCAGCCCGCTTTGCTCACCGCTTCATGCGCGACATAACAAACACGCAAAATTTACTCTCCCTGTATTCCGTCCGCCGTCACAAAAACCTGAAAAGTGTCGGCATAGGGTTCTACTAAAATCAACGTCGTTTCAAAATCGGATGGTTGTGTTTGAATCAGAGTGCGGAAACCCATAACGCTGCCTGCCGCGTTTTTGACCGTTACCACAATTTGGATGTCTCTAACGGCTACCGGACTTTTATTATGTATTTCTCCGGCAATTTTGCACACTATCCCCTCATGATAGATGTTAACTATGTCTACTTCTAATGCGACCCGATTGTTTTCCTCTATAGGACTGGCAGTGAGTAAACTGAGGAGGGGGGTCACAGGAGCATCGGGCAGGCTGGCAATGACAAAACGATAGGGAGCGCCTGACTGGGAAGGCAGCCATTCGCGGGCAGGGGTGACAGTTTGTACCGCCACAATCTCGCCATTATCGCTCATAAGTTTTAAGTTCAGCAGGATATTTTCCTGAGCAGTTTCAAGAGGATTGTGTATCCACCCGAGACAAACAAGGGATTGGACGGGAGTTTCATAACACAGCGGCCCGGTTAAAAGTAAGGCAGGCAGGGTATGAGAAGGGGTTGAGGTTATAGCAGGGCGGACGAACGAGCCAATAGGCAGATTAGCAGCAGAGGGGGTAAAACGCAGCAGGGTCGGCGGGGCGGTTTCGGAACGGGCGGCGGGGCTTTGACCGCAGGCAGCCGTGAGAAGCACACCCGCAAAAAAACATAACCATCGCCAAAACCATTGTCCCATCGCAGCCTGAGTATTCTCTAAATTGCACGCATTATAACGGAAAGAAGTGAACCTGAAACTGTTATCCTCAGACAATAGGCAAATCGTATTTTTTGCGTTTGCAGAGTACACTCAATTAAGTTAAAAGAAAGGCTGGCGAAATGACCGCCGTATGTTTTGGCGAACTCTTAATTGATTTTGTCTCTACGCAGCGTGATGTCAGTGTGGGGGAAGCCCCAGGATTCGTAAAAGCGCCGGGGGGAGCGCCCGCCAATGTCGCTGTGGGGCTGGCAAAATTGGGGATTCCAGTGGCTTTTATGGGGCAGGTAGGGAACGATCCATTTGGGCAATATCTGGCGAACGTCCTGCGAACCCAAAACGTTCATATTGATGCGCTGCGTTTTTCTGAAGAAGCCCTCACCCCTCTGGCCTTTGTTTCTGTAGAAGCAAGTGGGGAACGCAGTTTTGTATTTTACCGTAAACCAAGCGCCGACATGCTGATGCGGGAAACAGATTTAGATAAAAATTTACTGGCCTCTGCAAAATTGTTTCATTTTGGCTCGATTACCCTGATTGACAATCCCGTTCGCAAAACCACGCTGGCCGCCGTAAAACACGCTCAAAAACATGGGGCGCTCATCAGCTATGATCCCAATTTACGCGAACCCCTCTGGCCGGATTTAGAGGTAGCCCGCACAGGCTTAAAAATAGGATTTGAATTTGCGGAGGTGGTCAAGCTCAGCGAAGAAGAACTCGATTTTTTGACGGATACACAGGAAATTGAAACAGGCGTGCGGTATCTATGGACGAAAAAAACAAAGCTGATGGTGGTGACACGCGGCGCAGAAGGCTGTGAGGCGTACACGGAAAATAACCAGTGGATCGTGCCAGGGTATAAGGTCAAAGTGGAAGATACCATCGGGGCGGGAGATGGATTTGTGGCAGGACTGCTGTCCGGTATTCTGGAACTTGGCACGGACTGGCATCAGGCTGATTTGCTGCCTGTGTTACAGCGTGCCTGTGCGGTAGGCGCATTAACCACGACTCAGCGCGGTGCGATTCCTGCCCTGCCGACCCGTGCCGAAGTAGATGCTTTTATGCAATCAGTCCGGTGAGAAAACTGAGACTCAGTTCCCCTAAAGAGTCTACCGCGTAGCCGCCTTCCTGAATGAGCAGAGTCGGCAGGGCAACAGCAGCAATATGCCGGGCAAGCTGGCGGTAGGTATCGAGAGTCAGCCGAAATGTGCCTAAGGGGTCTTTTTCATAAGTATCAAATCCCAGAGAAATGACCAGGGAAGCGGGTTGAAATGCTCGAATCCGGGGAAGCACGCTTTCAAAGGCCGCCAGATAATCCATCCCATTGATGCCTGAGGGCAGAGGAACATTCACAATCGTGTTGTGTGTGCCTGTTTCATCGGCGTAACCGGAATAGTAGGGATAATCGGTGTCCGGATCGGCGTGCAGGGACACAAACAGCACATCCGGCACACCCCAAAAAATGGACTGTGTGCCGTTGCCATGATGATAATCAATATCTATCAGGGCGACTCGTCCTTTTGACCGCAAGTGATGGGCGGCAATGGCCGCATTGTTCAGGTAGCAGTATCCCCCCATAAAATCAGTCCCTGCATGATGTCCGGGCGGGCGGCAAAGCGCATAAGCCAGCGATACCTGCCCCGAAAGCAGAGCTTCTGCCCCCGCATAGGCCAGCGACGCGGACTCCAGCGCTGCCGCCCAGGTGTTTTTACCGATAGGCGCTTCCGTATCAAAAAAATAAAAACCATGCGGCCCGCGCGCATTGTCATGCAGGCGATTCATGAGAGGCCGCACCGGAAACACGGACGGATACCAGTAGTGCTGGTTGGGGTCGGTCTGGTAAGCGGCGGCCTCGCTGCTCATCACCCGTTCCAGCAAACTGCCCGCCTTTTCCAGAAAATCCACCATTCCGGCCTCATGTGCCTTCAGAATCGCGCTGTGGGGCAGGGCAGGGACAGCCGTTTCCAGTCTGACCAGGCCACTTTTTTCCAGCACGGCACGGATATTTTCGATACGCTGCGGCTGTTCCGCATAAGGAATGGTTTTACCATGCAGATATTCTGTAACGGGCGCGTGATGGTGATGGTTTGGACTATAGAATACAGGGACAAAAGTTGATTTCATGGGACTAAAACTTTCGGAGTTTCCTTCTTCTCAGTATCATAAAGGGACAGGCTGCGTTTAAGGAGTTAGGCTGCGTGACAACGGGTAATACGTTCCCTTCAAAATTGGGCAAATATGAAATTCGTTCGCTGCTGGGGCAGGGCGGCATGGCAACGGTCTACCTGGCCTATCAGTCCGATATTGATCGGGAAGTGGCCGTGAAGGTATTACCCCCGCACCCCGGACAAGACCCGCAGTTCATGGAACGGTTTCAGCAGGAAGCCCGCACAATTGCCCGTTTGCAGCACCCACATATTTTACCCGTTTTTGATTTTGGCGTGGAAAATGGGATTCTTTATCTGGTCATGCCTTATGTGGGCGGTGGGTCGTTAAAAAATTTAATGCAGGGGCGTCGACTGCCCCCGCAGCGAATCATCGAAATTCTGACGGCGGTAGCATCTGCGGTGGATTATGCCCATCGGCAGGGAGTCATTCATCGGGATATTAAACCGGATAATATCCTGCTGGATAAAGAAGGGCATCCGATTTTAACGGATTTTGGCATCGCCAAACTGCTGGAAAGCAACGTCCAGTTTACGGCATCCGGTGGATTCCTGGGAACACCCGCTTATATGGCGCCAGAACAGGGACGCGGCGTAAAAGATATTGATGGCCGTGCCGATATTTACGCGCTTGGGGTGCTAGTCTTTGAAATGCTGACCGGACGCCACCCTTATTCCGCCGAAACGCCGATGATGGTCATGTTTAAACATGTGAGCGACCCTGTACCATCGCTGTTGGAAATCGC
>CAZKZS010000004.1:4177-29841 GCA_964557285.1 uncultured Anaerolineae bacterium
AGTTGATTCGGTGTTGCAGCGTGCGCTGGCAAAAGACCGTGAATCCCGTTACCAGACGGCCGCCGATTTTTCAAAAGCACTCAGCACAGCCCTGACCGGCCACATAGACACCGCCGTTGGGGTCGCTACCGCCGCTATGGATGGCGAAAATCTGGAAACGCTGCTTGTGATGGATACCTCTACAGGAGCAAAAAAGCCAACACAGGCCGTTCCGCCTGCCGACCCAACCATTCCCCCAACCCAGTATTATCCCGCGCCGCAAGAAAAAAGACGGGGCGGCTGGCTCATAGGTGCGCTGGCGCTAGTGCTGATTGCCGCGCTTGCCGTCATCGGGTTTCTGGTTTTCAATCAGGAGGATGAGGAGGGAAAAACCGCCAAAAACAATCCAGCAGCAACCCAGATTCCCACCCAGAATGAAACCCCTGTTCCGGCCGCAGCCAATTTTGGACAGGTACAATTTAACACGACCAATGTTATCGGGGATACGGTAGTCATCAACACCCGCGAACTTCAGCAGCCCGCAGCCAATGAATCTTATCAGGGCTGGCTGCACAGCAGCCAGGAAAATCGCTGGTTGGCATTGGGAACGCTGCCTGTTGATATTTTTGGAAAAGGGGTGCTGACTTTTACTTCGCCGGATGGAGAAAATCTTTATACCCTATACGATGGAATCGCTATTTCGCTAGAACCTGCCGGAACTGCGCCTGCTGCCCCCAGTCAAATTCGCTATAGTGGGGTGCTGCTGCCGGAAATTAGCAGCGCGTTGCAGCAAATTCTGGTGAAGTGGATTCCAGACGACCCTGCCCAGAATCCCCAGGAACTCAGCCTGGTAGACATTGCCAGCAGCGAATACGGGTTTGCGGCTGACCACGCGGGACGTGCCTTAAGCGGTGCAGCACGCGGTTCGGGGCCAAATACCCGTGTGCATGGGGAGCATGTGTATAACATCCTCAACGGCACGACTGAAGATATAAATGGTGATAATTCTTCTGGAAACAACCCCAGCAATCTGAAAATTGGCTTGCAGCCCGCGTTAACAGCCATGGATGAACTGCTGATTGCCGCCCTGAACGCACAGGGCATCAGCCCGGAGCAGCAGGCACAGATTGTAACTGTGCAAACCTGTGCGGAAAATGCGCTGTTCGCGCTTGAGCCTTTGCTTGAGCAGGCGCGGCAGTTCGCCAACATTCAGGATGCTGAAGTTACTAATCTGGTCGATGAGATTCAAACATGGCATGATGAAATTGTGCCGCTTGGCCCTGGTATGGATATTGATGGGGATAATGTGGTTGAACCTGTCGAAGGGGAGTGTGGTATTGATGGGATTCAGCAGTTTGCTATCTTTATGAATCATATTACCCTCTCCGAAGGGAACTTGATTATCCCTTAATTCTGGGAGTTTTACCAATCCTTTGTAACATTCTTCACATATTTATTTGCCTGTTTGCTTTTCATGTGTTAAAAACAGGCACTACGCTAAAACAGCTAAGAGATAAAGGAGTATTTTTACAATGCGCCGTATTTTGGTCGTACTAACTTTATTATTATTAGTCACCGCAAGTTTTTCCATGACTTCGGCCCGGCAGGCCGAACCCGGCCCCAAACTGACGGAAATCCGTGAACGGGGCGTTTTAAACTGCGGTGTGGGGGGCGCTTTGCCCGGTTTTTCCTCTGTTAATCCCGATACTAACCGGATGGAGGGAATTGACGCTGACTTTTGCCGCGTCATTGCTGCTGCCATCTTTGGCCCCGATGACGTAGATAGCAAAGTCAACTTTGTGCCGCTGACCGCTAATGAACGTTTTAACGCGCTTCAGGCGGGACAGGTGGATTTGCTCATTCGGAATACCACGTGGACACTTACGAGGGATGCCAGTTTGAACTCCGACTTTGGCCCCACTACGTTCTATGACAGCCAGGGGCTGATGGTCAAACAGGAACTGGTGGACTCCGGTGTGCAGTCACTGGCCGACCTTGAAGGCGCAAGTTTTTGCAGCCAGAGTGGAACGACCACCGAGAAAAATATGGTGGATGGCTACCGCCAGATTTTTGGTGCGGACCCGACTCTGGTGCTGGCCGAAACCTCTGACGCGACCCTGCGTGATTTTGAAAGCGGTGCTTGCGACGTGCTGACCTCCGACAAAAGCCAGTTGGCGGGCCTGCGTTCTGCCTCCACCAATCCGTCGAATTTGGTCATTTTAAACGATACCCTGTCCAAAGAACCGCTTGGCCCGATGTATCTGGATGATGACCCGCAGTTTGGGGATATTGTGGACTGGGCCGTGTACGCCACCTTCACCGCCGAAGAACTGGGCATCACCAGCCAGAACATTGATGAATTTGCCGGAACAGACGACATCGTGATTGCCCGTTTCCTGGGTCAGGATGAATCTGGCCTGGGGGCGCTGCTGGGACTCTCCAATACCTTTGCCGCCGATATTATTCGTGCAGTGGGTAACTATGGCGAGATTTACGAACGTAACGTCGCGCCGGTGGGGATTCCGCGTGATAGCTCCAACGGCATTAACCAGCTTTACACCAATGGCGGTCTGATTTACGCTCCCGCCTGGCGTTAAAGCCACTGTAGATTAAATTTGCTTCTGCCTCACGCAAAAGTGAGGCAGTTTTTTATATTTTTGTTACAAGGACTGGTATGACTGTTTACGACGAACCGGTGGGAAATCGTCCGCCCCCCAAACGGCGGCAGGTTTATCAATTATTTACACCAGGGATTCCTTTTTACCGTGATATACGGGTGCTGCGGCTGGTGGCACAAATCATTTTTGCTGTGTTTTTCATCGGCACGCTGGCAATCACCTGGATCAGCCTGACCAACAATTTAGCCGACTCCCAGATTGCGCTGGATTTTGGCGTCTACAAACGGAGTTTTGCCGCCGGACTACCGGAAGGAATCGCTTTTGATTCGGAATGGGGGTGGGTGGGCGATGTTGACCTGATCAAATCACCTCTTTTTCCGGTATGGATTGCGGTCTGGCTGGCTTTTACCTATTTTGTTTACACACGGCTTCGCCAGCGTAATCCTCAAATGGCGGTGATGGTTGCTGTTTTGATGGTGCTGTCGATTGTCCTGCACCCGACGATTGCTGCTGAACTGGATAAACTTACTGCACCCTATCTTTTTCCACGTTCCAACACCCGTGCCATTATTAGCGGGATTGTCAATACACTGCGGGTCGTGCTGCTGTCAGTGGTGGCATCAACGATTCTGGGGGTGCTGGTGGGGATTGGTCTGCTTTCAACCAATTATCTAATACGCAGCGTTTCCCATGTGTACGTTGAAATTTTCCGCAACACGCCCCTGCTGGTACAACTGGTGCTGATTTATCAGGCCGCGCTCATTGTGCTGCCCATTGTCGCTAATTCCATTACCTCACCGGAAAAAATCGGCTCATTTAAATTTTATGAGGATTTTTACATTATTAATGTACGGGGTTTTTCGTACCCGAAATTAAATTCTACAGAAACTGCGGGCTGGTTGTATCTGGGAATACTCGCCGGACTGGTCGTGGGGTATGGCGTGCGGCGCTGGCGGCTTCGGGTGCAGGAAGTAACCGGCTCACCGTCCCGCACCTGGCAGTTTGTGATTCCGCTTTTTATCGCCTGTGTCGCGGCAGGCTGGCTGATAGCGGGCAGACCGTTTGACGTTGAATATCCCCAGTTTGGGCGGTTTAATATTGAAGGTGGGTCACAAATTTCCACGCCTTTTATGTCGCTATTTTCTGCCTTAACTCTTTATACCGCCGCTTTTATCGCGGATATTGTACGGGCGGGGATTCAATCCGTTCCCAAAGGGCAGGTCGAAGCCGCCCGTTCACTGGGTTTAACTGGCGCACAGGTGCTTGGAATGGTGGTGCTGCCACAGGCGCTCCGGCTCATTATTCCTCCATTGGGCAACCAGTATGTGAACGTGGGTAAAAACTCCAGTCTGGGGCTGGCGGTAGGCTATGCGGATACGTATCAGGCTGTACAGTTGGTCAACAATGAAAGTGGTCAGGCCGTGCCGTTGTTTGTCGGCATGATGATTATTTATCTGACCCTCAGCCTCTTATTCTCGCTGCTGACCAACCTCCTAAACATGACGACCCGCCTGAGGACACGCTGATGACCGACGAACAAAAATTTCTGGTTCACTATACTGCGCCCAAAGAACCCCCGCCTTCCCGTCATCCTCCTATTCGCAGTTCCGGTCTGATTGGCTGGACACGGCGGAATCTATTTAGTAATGGGGTGGATACCATCAGCACGCTGGTCATGCTGACGTTGCTTGGGCTGGCGGTGTATTCCTTCCTTGATTGGGCGATTTTTAAAGCGCAGTGGGAAGTTGTGTTCCTGAACTTGCGGCATTTAGGGTCGGGGCCGGAATTTCCGCCGGAAGAAGTTGCCCGCATTGAAATGTCGATGTACCTGCTGTTTTTCCTGGCGATGTTATCCGTCGGATTCTGGGGGCGGCTGCGGGCGTTTGTGTTTGTCATCCTGGCTCTGATTGCGCTTGCAACAGTGGTTATCCCCATCCTGAGCGAACCCGTTGAAGAACCGACCATCCATTATTATGTGGATGCGCGATACAACATTCGCCAGGTGAATTTTGTAGCGGACGAAGGCGAAAAGCTGACCTTTACCCTTGATCCGGTGACGGAAAAATCGGAATTTAACGGCGAAAAATTGCAGGGATATTTTGGCAACGAAAAACTGCCGAATCCGGCGATGGACGCTTTTGCGGCTACCATTGGCGAAGTCAACCGGGGAGCGATTGACCCTGCAAATTATAACCTGAATGTAGCAATTCAAATCTGGGACCGGAAGGGGCAGGTCATCGCTCAGACAGATTTTTCTGAGGGGTCAACCGAGTCATCGGTGCTGGAATGGGAAGCGCCAGCAGAGGACTGGTATACCGTCACCGTAGTTCGAGCGCCAGAAAACCCTGGGGACAGCGGCATCGCCTGGCTTAAAATTGACGATTTAGAGGTTTTTTACAGCACCCGCACCGAAACCCGCAAACGTTTAGACCGTTTTGGCGACCCTCCTAAACTCAACTGTGAAGGTTGTGCCATCAGCACCAACCGCACCGATTTACGCTTTAACGGCGAACGTTCGCTGTGGCAGTGGTTCAGTTTGCAGCTTACCCCCTATCTGATTGAAATTCGTATGTTTTATTTCGTCAGTGTGGTCGTTAGCATGGCAGGGTACGGTTTTGGGCAAGTCGGTAAATATTATCTGGATAAAAAGTTGATGTCCCGGATTGTAGTCGGGTTATGGCTGGCTTCTATTCCGGTACATTTTATCGTCGTGCGCGGTATTGGGGTAGACGATTTTCTCCCCCTGCTCAGCACTACCGACCTGGGCGGGGTATACCTGACGATTCTCCTGTCCATGATTAGCATTGTGGCTTCCTTCCCGATTGGAATCATCCTGGCGCTGGGACGCCAGAGCGATTTACCTGTGGTGAGCCTGCTGTGTACAGTGTTTATTGAGGTGGTGCGCGGTGTGCCGTTAATTACGCTGCTGTTTATGGGACGCCTGATTCTGCCTTTTGTGGCCGACGCGCTGGAAACGGCCGATCTGGTGATTCGTATCTCTATCGTTCTGACGCTGTTTACT
The DNA here is from genome assembly GCA_964557285.1 of uncultured Anaerolineae bacterium. GTDB lineage: Bacteria > Chloroflexota > Anaerolineae > Aggregatilineales > J027 > SB15. The sequence continues at coordinate 9,797 of CAZKZS010000004.1, forward strand.
GCCGCCTATCTCGCGGAAGTGATACGCGGCGGCTTACAGATTATCCCCAAAGGCCAGACGGAAGCCGCCAGAGCGCTCGGACTCAGTGAAGTTTATATCACCACGCTGATTGTGCTGCCGCAGGCGCTGCGGGCAGTCATTCCGGCGATTATGGGGCAGTTTGTGAGTCTGCTGAAGGATACGTCGCTGGTAGCACTGGTGGGGCTGTTTGAAATCACAGGCACGATGCGGCGTCTGCTTTCCGATACCCAGACGGGTTATACTTTGTTCCAGCGTGAAGGGTACATTTATATCGGTATTGTATACTTCATATTGTGTTATGTGCTGGCAGAAGTAAGCCGCCGTCTGGAAGAAACGGGCGCGGGGGCAGCACGCCGTTAGTTGGATAGGAAAGTGTATGACGGAAAAACCTAAACGAGAAAAACCCCAGATTGACCGTTCCGGCCAGCCGATTATTTCCTGCCGGAATGTCAATAAATGGTATGGCGATTTTCATGTGCTGAAAGATTTGAGTCTGGATGTGATGGAAGGCGAAGTGGTGGTCATTTGCGGCCCGTCGGGGTCGGGGAAATCCACGTTTATTCGCTGCCTCAACCGTCTGGAAGAACATCAGGAAGGGCAGATTGTGGTGGATGGCATCGAACTGTCCAACGACACCCGCAATATTGCCGAAATCCGGCGGGAAGTGGGCATGGTCTTTCAGCAGTTCAATTTATTCCCCCATTTAACCGTGATGCAAAATATCACGCTGGCACAGCGATACGTGCGGCATCGTCCCCGCAAAGAATCGGAGGAGCGCACGATGGAACTGCTGGCGCGGGTGGGGATTCCAGAACAATCGAACAAATATCCGGGGCAGCTTTCCGGTGGGCAGCAGCAGCGTGTGGCGATTGCACGGGCGCTGGCAATGGACCCCAAAATCATGCTGTTTGACGAACCCACTTCCGCCCTTGACCCGGAGATGATTAAAGAAGTGCTGGACGTGATGCTCGAACTGGCTTACGGCGGCATGACCATGCTCTGCGTGACACATGAAATGGGATTCGCCCGCGAAGTTGCCAGCCGGGTTGTGTTCATGGATGGGGGGCGTATTGTGGAGGTCGCTGAGCCGGAGGAATTTTTCTCCAACCCCAAACATGACCGCACCAAGCTGTTCCTCTCACAAATTTTATAGTTTCCACCGGGATTTTTCTACAAAGGCAGCGCTGCTGACAGCGACAGTTTGCAAAAATTCAGGAGTCAGGCGCTGCCGCCGATATTCTCCCAGAATCAACGCGCCAATCGGGGCGGGATAACGGGCGGGAGCGATACGAGCGCCGGAGATTTCCGCCAGCACCAGGCGGCTAAAGGCTTCGGTGACAAAATTTGATTTAAAGACACCGCCAATTAAACCTAAGGGGAAAGAGTCATCTTTCATGGCTAACTGGCGGGCGGTTGCCAGCACCGCCTGACTGAGTTCCTCAGCCGCCTGCTGAAGGATATGCAGGGCGTGGGAATCACCCTGTTCCGCACATTGAGTCACCCGTCGGGCAAAACTGGCGATTTTGCCTTTATCAAAATCCGGCTGGTGCGCCATAATCTGCATGTCGGAGGGTTTTTCCAGCCCATAATGCTCCACCATGGCCTGCATCAACAGTGAGTCGGTAATGCGGCCATCAAAAACTTTAAAAGCAGTCAATAATCCCTGTTTTCCAATCCAATAACCGCTGCCCTGGTCAGCCAGCATATAATCCCAGCCCAGCGTTTTCAGGGATTTTCCCGCCGCGTTGACCCCAAAACAGGATGACCCTGTGCCAGCAATCACCACCATGCCGGGCTGCGCCAGCGTTGCGCCTGCCCACGCAATCAAAATATCATTTTCAATCAGCGCTTTGCCTTTTAAGCCCATTGCATCGGTGATTTCCTGATAGGCCAACTGGTCGTCGGGATGGTTTAAACCAGAGAGTCCAAAGGTTGCCTGTTCACAGTCCGCCAGTGTGAAGCCTGTTTCCGCTAAAACCGTCCCAATGACACTTTCAAAAGCGGCTTTTGCTCCCTGTTGGCCCACTACCAGATAGTTAGAGGCTGCCCCGTGTGCGATGGATTTTATTTCACCTTCTAAGCTGGCTAAAACCGCTACTGTTCCTGTTGCGCCGCCGTCAATCCCAAGTAAATAGTTCATGCTTATATTTTCTCATCGTGAATGGGTAAAATAATAGCCTGCAAGAAAGGTTTTTTGTATGGCATTACTCGCCAAAGCGATTGCCAACCCTCATCCTGTGTTGGAAGAAACCGTCATTCGGGAAATGCTGCACACAGGATTGCAGTTTCAAAAAGCGCGGGTGCTGGTGCTGATTCCCGACCACACCCGCACAATGCCCCTACCGCAGCTTTTTCGGCTGATGGTCGATGTGCTGCGGGACACAGCACAGCTTGATTTTATGGTGGCGCTGGGAACACACCCACCGCTTTCCTTTGAACACCTGCTGAAGCTGGTCGGGCTTTCTCATGAGGAATACGAGAAGGATTATGCTCATATTGGGCTGCTCAACCATGCCTGGGATGACCCGCAAATGCTGATGCAGTTGGGGGTGCTGCCTGTGGAACAAATTCAGGCCATTGCAGGGCAATACTGGCATCCGTCCCTGGGCGGGGATGTTCCAGTACGAATCAACCAGCTTGCCATGGCTTACAACCATATTATTATTCTGGGGCCAACTTTTCCGCATGAGGTGGTGGGGTTTTCCGGCGGGGCAAAATATCTTTTTCCCGGCATTTCCGGTCCAGACATGATTAATGTGACTCACTGGCTGGGGGCGCTGATGACGATTTTAGATACCATTGGCATCGAACAGACCCCTGTGCGTGAGATGATTCATGCGGCGGCGGCGCTTGTGCCTGTTCCGGTGACGCTGGTCAGCATGGTGGTACACAAGGATGGACTGGCGGGCATGTTCATCGGGGATTTGCAGACGGCTTTTCATGAAGCGGCACAGCTTTCCTCTCAGTTACAAATTACGTGGGTCGACCAGCCCTATCGACGGGTACTGTCGGCTGCCCCGCCTATGTATGATGAATTGTGGACAGCCGCTAAAGCCATGTACAAACTTGAACCCGCCGTTGCGGACGGGGGAGAACTCATCGTTTATGCGCCGCATCTGGAAAAAGTGAGCGACGTTCACGGTCACTATCTCTATCAGATTGGCTACCATGTGCGAGATTATTTCCTCAAACAGTGGGAACAGTTTAAGGAAATTCCGTCTGGGGTGTTAGCCCACAGTACCCATCTGAAGGGTAGCGGCACTTTTGAACAGGGAATCGAACACCCGCGTATTCAGGTAACACTGGCTTCTCGTATTTCGCGGGAGGATTGTGAACGGCTGAATCTGGGGTATCAGGATTATCGCACCATCAATCCTGCCGCCTGGCAAAACCAGGAAGGGAGTCTGTACGTCCCTAAAGCGGGTGAAATGCTCTACCGGTGGAAAAAATGAGCGCGATTCTGATTCTGGATATTGGCAGTTCGTCGGTGCGGGCGCTGCTGCTGGATGAGCAGGCACAGGTGATTCCCGGTACAGTCATCTCCAAACGATACGAATTTGAAACCCTGCCCCCCGGCAGCGCTACCATTGACCCTCAGATGCTGCAAAGACTGGTTGAAAACTGCATGGATGAAATCGTGCAGTTTCCCTATGTGATTCAAGCGGCAGGCATGACCACGTTTGTGGGAAACATTTTAGGGGTAGAGGCCAGTGGGCTGCCCGTCACGCCAATTTATAGTTACGCCGATACCCGCAGCACCGATGATGTGGCTTTGCTGCGCGAAAAAATAGACCCGCAGGCCGTTCATCAGCGCACGGGCTGTATTCATCATACGGCTTATCTGCCAGCACGACTCCACTGGCTGCGCCGTACCCAGCCCGAACTCTTTTACCGGGTCGAGCAATGGCTCGATTTTGGCGCATATTTATATACCCGATGGTTTGGTACAACCGCGACGACTTATTCAGTTGCATCATGGAATGGGCTGTTGAACCGATTCACTTTAAGTTGGGATGCTGAATGGCTTAACGTGCTGGAGATGGACGACACCAAGCTGCCCCCCCTCATGGATTACACCCATTTTCAAAGCGGGCTGCGGCCTGAATACGCCCGCCGATGGCCTGCCTTAAAAAACATCCCATTTTATTTGCCTGTGGGAGATGGTGCGGCGGCGAATGTGGGGTCGGGCGCGGTGACTCCTTCCCATCTGGCGCTGACAGTCGGCACAACCGCCGCCTTACGCATGATTTCTGATGATAAACTTCCGGTCGTGCCAGCCGGATTGTGGAGCTATCGGGTGAATGGTCAGCTACATTTAATCGGCGGGGCAACTACCGAAGGCGGAAATATTTTTAGCTGGGTGCGTGATACCCTGAATCTGGCGGATATTTCCGCGCTGGAAGCTGAAATCACTCACCGTCCGGCGGACTGTCACGGGCTGACCTTTTTACCCCTGCTGGCAGGGGAACGCAGCCCCGGCTGGTCGATTCAGGCAAGCGGGGCGGTGGTGGGGCTGCGGCTCAGCACCGCGCCCGTTGATATTTTGCAGGCGGCGCTGGAAGGGGTTGCCCTGCGGCTTGCCCTGATTGCCGACCAGTTACGCCCTCTTACAGGCAGCGCCGTGAATATCATGGTCAGCGGCGGCGCGGTCAAAAAATCACGGGTCTGGGCGCAGATTTTCGCCAATGCGCTGAATCAGCCGCTTCATGTGCTGAATGAACCGGAAATTACCGCACGCGGCATGGCGATTCTGGTGCTTCATGCCCTGAACGGCATCCATTTAACCCAATTTTTACCTCAGATAGAAGTGACCCTGCTGCCGCAGCCCGAACAGGCAGAAGCTCTGTTCCACGCCCGGCAGCGACAGATTAACTTATACAGGAAACTTATTCATGAACCCTGATGCTTATCAACAATTCACCGAACAGCTGCGAAAAAATTTGGAAAAAGATGACCGGGTAGTCGGGCTGGTCGCGTTTGGGTCGATGGCACAAACCGACCACCAGCCGGATGAATGGTCGGACCATGATTTTGCGGTTATCGTGGACTCCGGTCAGCAGGACGACTTTCGCCAGCATTTGAACTGGCTGCCCGACTCGGAAAACATTGTTTTTTCCCATCTGGAAACCACACACGGTTTAAAAGTGTTATACCGAAGCGGGCATCTGATTGAATTTGCCGTGTTTGACAATGAAGAATTGTATCTGGCAAGGGTGAACAGCTACCGCGTGCTGCTTGACCGCCGGAATATCACCGGAGATTTAGAAAAAATTCGCCTGGCTTCGCGCAGCACCCCCCGACCGGACAGGTATTATATTGGGCAGCTTCTGGGTCATTTGCAGGTGGGGGTTGGGCGCTACGCACGCGGGGAAAAACTTAGCGGGCATATTTTCATCAAACACTATGCCGTTGATGACCTGCTTTCCCTGATGGAAAAATACCAGCCGGATACCTCCCGTCTGGATAACCTTGATCCGTTCCGCCGTTTTGAATTTGTGCTGCCGGATATTGGAGCTGAACTGAATGCGATTCTGCTGCTTGAACCGCCGCAGGCCGCCGAAGAACTGCTGACGCTGTTTGAGCGCGAATTTCAGCACCGCCTACCGGAGTATCCCCAGGAGGCGGTGCGGGTGGTGCTAAATTACATCCGGTCTACTTATCTCGCGTCAGGGCAAACCCATTCATAAACTGGCGCTGGAGCAGCAGAAATAAAATCAATGGGGGCAAAGATGCGATGATTCCGGCGGTCATCAGCAGACCAAAATCGGTTTGTGCGCCAGAGGTGGCCGCGTTCCGCACCCCCACCTGAATCAACTGCTGCTCCGGCTCGACCACAAACAACGGCCAGGCGTATTGATGCCACATGTAGATAAATTGAATCACCACATGCGCCCCGATGACGTTCCAAGACATCGGCAGCAGCACCGAAAACAAAAATCGTAACGGGGTTGCGCCGTCCATTTGAGCCGCTTCCGCCAATTCGCGCGGGATGTTGTTAAAATGCTGGCGAAACAAAAAGACGCCGGTGGCAGTAGCTAAAAAAGGCACGGTCAACGCTAATTTTGGGTATTTTGCGCCCCATTCCAGTCTGGCTACCAGATTAAAAAGTGGCACAAGGATAATTTCCGTCGGCATGAGCAGGGTCAGCAGCACAAAGAAAAACAGGAAAATTTTGCCCGGAAAGTGGTAATACACAAAGGCCAGCCCTGCCAGCATCGCCAGCGCCGTTTTGACAATGACCGTCACCACTGCAACGGTAACGGTATTCCACAGCAGCCTGTCAAAATCCTGGGTATTAAACAGGGTTTTTGCATTGTCCAGCAGGTCGCTGCCGGGGGGGAACAGACGCGGCGGCACATAAAAAGCCTGTTCCACGCTTAAGGTGGCGACCTGCAAGGCATACAGCGCGGGACACGCCATCAAAATACATACGGCAATCAGGGCAAGGTGAGTCCAGTAGCGCGTTTTTTGCATGTTTTATTCCCCGTAGGTCACCCGACGTTCAATATAACGGAACTGTACCAGCGTCATGAGTCCCACCAGCAAAAATAAAATCAGGGATTGGGCAGCAGCCTGTCCAATAGGAGCGCCCGACTGGAAACCATCCTGATACAGCTTGTGAATCAGGACGTTGGTCGCGCCGCCTTCCGAACCCGCCGGACCAAGCGGCGGCCCGCCCTGTGTCAGGGTATCCACGACGCCGTAGATGCCATAAAAAGAAAAGGTCACATTCGTAACGAGCAAAAAGAAGGTAAACGGCGCTAACAGGGGAAACGTAATCCGCACAAAGCGCTGCACCCGATTCGCCCCATCCAGCGCGGCGGCTTCCAGCAAATCCTGCGGGATATTTTGCAATCCAGCCACATAAAACAAAATATTAAAGCCCATCACGTTCCAGACCGATGCCAGCACAATCACCCAGGGGGCAAGTTCCTGGCTGCGTATCCATTTTGTTTGTATTCCCAGTGTGTTATTTAAGACCCAGTTAATGACCCCCGCCTCCCCTTCGCGGAACAGCGATAGGAAAATCACCCCTGTGACCACAGGTGAAATTGCATACGGCCAGACCAGCAGTGTTCGGTAAAAATCCGCCCCTTTGACCTTTTGCGACGCCAGCACCGCCACCGCCAGCGACAGCGCGATGCTCAAAATCACGATAGCGGCGGTGATCAAGAGAGTAGTTGTGAAACTGTTTCGATAAATGATGTCGTCTTTCAGGGTGGTGTAATTTTGCAGGCAAACGAATCGTTCCTGCGGCAGGGGAAAAATCCTGGCTTTTAATGACAGGGTGATCATTTGAGAGGCAGGATAGTACAAAAATATACTCAGCAGCAGCACCGTCGGCAGCAGCAGCAGATAAGGCAGCCCACGATTGCGAAAATATCCGGCGGTGCTGCGATAGGCAGCCAGATTAAAACGGCGAGTCATCCATGTCCATAGAGGGATGAGCAAAAATAGCGTACCTGCCGCCGTGACCGCGACGCCTATTCGATATTCAAACGGGCTGGCTTTTGAGCCGTAGGTGCAGTGTTGGATGGGGTACATCAAAATCTGGCTGCCTGCTGCCCCCACAATGCTTCCAACTACCAGCGATGTTATGAGCATGTTCAGGGCGGGGCGACTGTTCAAATTCAGGCTAAAAAAACGGCGAGAAAAACGCAGCCATCCCCCCGCAGACAGGGTAACGATGGTGGTCATCACTGCGCCAAAAATCGCACCGACCAGCAGGGAACGCCACAGCCGTCCAAAGGGCAGCACTTCAAAATAATTTTTGAGCTTTTCAATAAAATCAGGAAAAGACGTGATGGCATGGCTTAAAAAATTCCAGAGTTTGACCAGCCCTTCAAACTCCACTGCAAAAAAATAAAGGATAATGGCCGCACTGACCAGCAGCAGCAAATTTTGATAGGTGGCTTCCAATTTGTATGAGCGCATCTATTTCCCCTCCATAAAAAAATGGGATGAGTGCTTTCACCCATCCCATTCACCACGAAAATTTATCTGTTATTCGCCGATGACACTGTTGTAATCACGGAGTAACTGGTCGGCACGAACTTTAGCCGCTTCTAAGGCTTCTTCCGGTGAAACCCCGCCATCAATCATCGACTGCACCGCCTCATTATGCACATCCCGCACCTGACCGTATGGCCCCATAATCGCGCCCGCGTTGGCCGGATTGGTTTCGGGGACACTCAACAACTGGTCAAGGGCGATGCGGAACGGCGGATTGGCTTCAAACCAGCCTTCCGCTTCCAGGGCATCCACGGCGGTCTGTCGGTTTGGCAGATACCCCGTCCCTTTGTGCCACGCCACAATGCTGTCTGTGCTGGTCATAAAAAACACAAAATCCACGGCGGCCTGAATTTCTTCTTCGGGATGTCCGGCAGTTACAAAGAGCGCCGCGCCGCCCGCCGTAACGCCATTATTGGCTTCTTCGTCGGGTTTAATTAATGGGGCAATCCCCAGGGTAAACTCCTGTGCCTGACTGAAGGCCAGCAGATTGGACAGTCCGGCGGTGCTGGTGATGTGCATGGCCGTGCCTTTACTCAAAAAGGTGATGGCTTCTCCGGTATAGGATTCGGTGCTGCCCGTGTAGGTATAATAGCCCTTGTCCGCCATTTCCTTCCACCACGTAAAAATATTCAGCATTTCAGGCGTATTCCACAGCATTTCGGTGACGCGGCCAGTACGTCCATTGTCGTTATTGGCAAACAGCACCCCTTCCATCGAAAGCCACTGTTCCGTAAACCAGCTTGTGAGAGGCCAGTTGGCACAGGCGGTCAGCCCTTCAATGTTGGCGTTCATGATGGCTTCACAGGCGGTCAGCATTTCCGCGAAAGTGGTCGGGGGATTGTCCGGGTCTAAACCGGCCTGCTCAAACATTTCCCGGTTGTAATACAGCAGGGGGTTGGATGAGTTCCAGGGAACACCCCAAAATTCGCCTGTATCAATGCCGTAATAGTTACGAATGGTGGGCAAAATATCACCCACAGAAGCAAGTTCTTCCTCAGTGGCATAATCGCTAATTTTTACAAAATAGGTCGAGTCGATGGCTAACTGCGAAAGGGTATCTTCGACCTGAACCACATGCGGCGCGTTATTCTGGCTGGCGGCCAGCAGCGCGGCGTCAAATACCTGCCCATAGTCGTCCGTTTCTGCCTGAACCTTGACGACAATGCCGGGATTCTGTGCCATAAACGCATCAACGAGTTTTTGCACTTCCGCTTTCCGCAAGTCGTCGGTAAAAATATGCGTAAAAGTAATTTCGACGGTATCCTGGGCGGCAGCAGGGGGGAACAGTCCGATTCCTAAAATCATCAATAAAACCAGCAGGGCTGCTTTCTTCAAGGTCATTGTCTCCTCAATCATCGGCCAGATTCTACCGTGCAGAGGAAAATCTTCACAAAACCGACATGAAATTTCCCTAAAGCGGCTGTTTTTCCTTCCGTTTGACAATGAACAGGGTGAAATCATCGGATTGAGGGGTATTGGCGGTAAATTCGTTTACGGCATCAATGACCCCACGTACAATTTCATCGGCATTCTGGTGGGCATGACGGCGTAAGGTGTCAATAAATCGCACCTCACCAAAGCCTTCGCCCTCCGCACTCATGGCCTCCGTGACTCCATCCGTATAAAAGATAACAAAATCTCCTGGCGCTAGCTGCGTGGAACTTTCGCGCAGGGAGATGGTTTCAAAAATGCCCAGGACAATGCCCGGCAGAGTCAATTTGTGAAAGGTTTGGGTGGCGGCCTCATACCAGATGGGCGGGTTATGTCCCGCATTTGTCCAGTCCAACCGTCCGGTTTTGGTATTTAGAATTGCGTAAAAGGCGGTCAAAAAAGCGTCGGACTGGCTATCCTTTAAAAGCAGTTCATTGGCACGCATCAGCGCTGCGGCTGGCGTGCGACCAGTCAGAGCGGTCGTGCGAATCAGGGTGCGGCTGAGCGCCATAAAAATCGCGGCGGGAATCCCTTTATCCGACACATCAGCAATCACCATACCCAGGCGGTTAGGCGATTTGGGCAGGTAGAAAAAATCATAAAAATCACCGCCGACCTGACGGGCTGCTTTGTAAAAGGCCTCTATTTCCCAACCAGCGACAACAGGACAACATTCTGGCAGCATACTGAGCTGGATTTGTTTGCCAATGGTCAGTTCTTCTTCAATTCGGTGCAGCTTGACATCTTCCTGATGTAGACGGGCAGTTTGCAGAGCAATCGCCGCCTGATTCGCCAACAGGCGTAAAAATCCCAGTTCATTGTCATCCAGCAAACGCGGCTGACGGGTATTGACGACCAGCGTGCCGATGGATTCACCATCGACAATCAGTGGCACGACGGCATGGCCGCGAAACTGCTCCGCCCGCAGCCAATCCGCCATCCAGGGAACACGGTCATCCGTTTCCAAATCTTCAATCACAAGCGGGCGCTGGGTTCGCATGACCAGCCCCGGACCGGTGCTTTCGTTATTGGGCAAATGCCGCCCCTTGCCCACCGGATCGGTTTTCCAGCCGCTTTCCGCCCGAAAGTACAGCTTATCGCCGTCTGGCAGCATCAGGGCGCAGGCGTCCACTTGCAGCAGGGTACGGGCTTCTTCTACTAGATAGGGCATCACATCATCTAAATTGGGGCGGCTCAAAAGCTGGTTAGACAGGTCAAGCAGGGCAAGCTGTTCGTTGATACGCTGTTCCTGAAGCAAATCGTAGAGGCGGGCGCGTTCCAGCGTCACCCCGATTTGACTGCCTACCATTGTTAAAAGTGATAAGGCGCGTGGGGTAAAGGCTTCCCAACTGGGGGCGGCAACGTTCATGATCCCTAAAACCCGTTCACCGGAATACAATGGCACAGACGCATGAACGACCAGACCCGCTTTATTGCCGTGAACTTCCGCCAGCCGGCTGCAAATGACCTCATTGTAGGCTTCGTGAAAACTGCCCTTGTTACATAGAGTCTGACACTGGCAGCCGCCATCCCACGCATCGGGATTGTCCGGGTGCATGGCGGGCGGCAAATTATGATAGGCCAGCAGACGGTAGCCGCGCCCTGCCCATCGACTTTGAGCGCCGGGGTCAACCAGAAAAATCCAGCCCGTTTCCAGCCCCATCAGTTCCACCAGCCGCGCCAGCACCGAATTGAGCGCCGTTTGCACATCGGCAGCCCGATTCAGGGTGTCGGCAATTTGATTAAGCGCCTGTAAATCTTCAATGGCTATTTGTTCCATGCCACTCCGGTTGTGATTCGCTTTTCTGATTGTAGCTAATCCAGTACGATTTCGATATAAACGGGTTCTACGCCTTTCCACCGATCATAAAGGTCAAATAACTTTTTTTGCCAGCCGTATTTTTTATCCATCAGTTGTTTGGCTGCTGCTGCTTCAGTGCTGCCCTTCGGTAAAATCCGCGCCTGACCGGAGAGATAAGCGCCGTAAGTTTTGCTGCCATTCATGTTACAGGGTGCAAGTTCGACATGGGGATTGTTATGCAGCCGTTTGAGCTTTCCTGCATGGGGTAAGGTGAGCATCACCAGTTTTTTGTCAGTCTGGGAAGCAAACCAAACAGTGGTAATCACTTCCTGTCCATTTTTGCGAAAGGTTTTCAGATTGATGAAATTATATTTATGCAAATCCATTGTTTTTTCTTCCTGTTCAGAGGTTCGGTATCATAGAGATAGTAGTAAATGAGAGGATTATAGTGCTTGAAACTTGAAATTGGCATGACCGCTACCCGCACCAAAATTTTTACGGATGAAGATATTCGCCAGTTTGCAGCTATTTCCGGCGATACCAATTCGATTCATCTGGATGAAAGTTATGCGGCGGCATCGCGTTTTGGCAAACGCATCGTTCACGGGATGCTGACCGCGAGTTTAATTTCCGCGATTCTCGGTATTGATTTGCCGGGACTTGGCACGATTTATCTGAGCCAGACGCTTCAGTTTAAAGCGCCTGTGTTCATTGGGGATGAAGTGACCGCCCGCGTGGAATTGATAAAATACCGTGAGGATAAACGGATTGCTACCTTTCGCACCACCTGCACCAAACAGGACGGCACGCTGGTGCTGGATGGGGAAGCGGTGGTGTTAGCGCCGGAGTAACAGATACCTCCCACATTGGGCTTTAGCCCTTCAGGGGCAGACAGAGGGCAGGCATCGCTCGTTTCACTCGCTTGTTCCTGCCCCTACGGTCCCATGGGGTTGCACGTCGCGCTGGAGTAGGAGAACATGGAGGGCCCGGCACTGCCGGGTCCCTCCGACTTGTCTTATCGGCCTGTGGAGGCGATTTGTTGGTCCTCCTCCTCGATTTCAGCCAGCGTTATCCATCGAATATGTGAAACATTCTGATTCTCAAACTCGATAATCGGGGCAACCTGTGAGCCATCTTCATAGCCGTAATAAATCACCGACCCATCATCGAACCCCAGGAAACCCGTGCCAGGACCTGGCGCGGGATTATCAACATTGCTCACCCCTACGTCAATTGCGCTTAAGCCCTGAATCCCATAGCTGTACAGGGTTTGTACGCCCTGGATTTCACAAACAAAATAGACGGTGAGGGAATCCGGGCCGAACATTGGGGCAAAACACGGAGCGTCGGCGGGCTGGTTGGTGATAGCATGAACCTTAATTTCGGTAGGGGTTTCCACCAGCACATAGATGTTCTGAAGCCCCTGTTTATCGACATGCTCAAAGGCCACATAACGCCCATTGGGAGCAAACGCGCCTGCGGTCACGTTATCCACCAGCAGTTCCGGTTCGGGGATGCTGGTCGGGTCGCTGATGTCGAGCGCGTAAATGCTGGGGGTGCTGGTTTCATCGACCAGAGTCACCAGCAGCCGCTTGCCATCCGGCGACCAGGACGGCGGGAAGAGCGCCACTTTGAAATTGGCTTTGTCAGTTTCCTTCAAACCCGCATCCGTTAATATTGGCAGCGAGATGTTCCGTTCAATGTTCAAAATCCGCACCGTGACCGCACCCGCCGGATCAACCGTTAAAAAGGCAACCAGTTTGCCGGTTGGGTCAAGGGTGGGATAGAAGTTGCTTTCGGGAGAACCTTCAAATGGCTGCGTAATTTCCTGCCCGATGAGGATAAAAATGGTGACCTGGCCGCCCTGCCCCGTATCCGCCTGGAAAACCGCGCTGGCATTGGGCGAAAATTGCAGTTCCAGCAGCCCGAATTTTTCCACATTTTCAGTTAACAATCCTGAAGCATTGTTCCGCAGTTCATCACTCACCAGTTGTCCGGCTGGTGTAACGGGGGTCGTCGTATCTCCTCCGCCCGATGGTGTGCCTCCTGAAGGCAGGGGCGGTGAGGGTGAAGTAACGGTCACGTTGAAGGCAGTTCCGGCGGTAGTGCTGCCGTCACTGGCAATAACCGTCACGGTGGTCGTACCCGCATTTACACCTGTAATCGTCAGGGTTATGCCACTCATAGAGACGTTCGCCACGCTGCCCGCCGCCGAAGTCGCGTTTAAGGTCAGTGGATTACCATCGGCATCACTGGCCGTAATCGTCACATCAATAGAAGCGCCCACCTGTACCGATTGGTTAGGAATGGGGTTTACAACGGGCGGGGTATTAGGCGCGGGGGCGTTTACCGTGACGTTAAAAGAGGTGCTGGTCGTGTCCGTCCCATCATTGGCTTCTACCGTAATGGCTGCCGTGCCGACGCTGTTGCCTGTGATGGTCAGCAAATTGCCTACCGCAATGACATTCACCACAGCGGGATTGCTGGTGGAGGCGGTTAAGGTGATGGGGTCGGAATCGGCATCAAAAACCGTGACGCCCACATTGATAAACGAGCCTGCCAGCATGGGTTGGTCGGGAATAGGGGTAATAACAGGCGGCGTATTGGCTGCCCCACCCACCGGACAGCCATCCGGTGTCACAGCAAAGTCGGTTGGACAGGCATCCACATCATCAGTGATGCCGTCGCTGTCGCTGTCCCCTGGAGGCAGAGTCAATCCCGCACACACGTCCGCCCGCGACAGAACCGCGATTTTTTGCGCCCAGGGAGAAGCCAGCGTAATGACCTGCCCATCGGTCAGAGTCATTTCTGTGGCGGCGATCCCCAGGCAGGTGGGAAGCGGTTGATCCTGATCCGCTAGAGTCAAAATGCCCTGTTCCATAAATTTGACGGCTGTGGTACACGGATTCGTCGCGCTTAATACAACCCATAGCGTGTATAGATTCAGTTCTGACTGGTAACTTTTGAGGAAATAGGCCAAATCCGGGCAGGTGTGCATGGTAGGGGAGACATCCGGGTCAGTGGTCGGGTCTTTCAGATTCGCCGAAAGTGTTCCCATGATGTCCGCGCAAAAGGTCGCTGGATCAATCGCCAGCACCGCCGGAAAGTTGACTCCAGCAGCGTCCGCTAGATAGACGAGATAGTAGGCTTCATAAACGCCCAGCCCACATTCCCCTTGCAGCGTGTTAACCAGTGCCTGTTTATCGGGGGTTAAATCACCGTAAATATTAAAAAATTCCACCAGGGGGCAGCCGTAGGTAAAAATATCCGTATCCTGCACACCCGCGTTTTGCATCCGTTCCCGAATTTTCGCGGCGCGCTGCGGGCTGATGGGAGTCAGGATGCAGACCGAAATCGCGGTATCAATCAAGGCGGCACTGGCAGGGGCATACAACGGCCTGAAAGTCGAGCCAAGATAGGGTTTTGCCAGGGGAGTCGGCGTTGGAAACGATGAGGCCGACAGTGCATTGGCAAATTCCGGCGGAATCACCCCACTGGCAATCGAACTGGCGATTTTACAGGCATTTTCCGGCGTCATCACACTATCCAGAATTTGCCACGCATTGGCATTGATGCCGTAGAGCCTATCCATCATACCTGTAAGCGCGGGCAGCACTTCAGGACAGTTTTCCAGAATTGCCTGAGCATTTTCTTCGGAAAGGGTCGGGTCGGGTTCGCCAAAAACCAGTTCCGCCAGCAGATTTTCAAGATACTGGCAGGGATTCAAACGGTTGCCACTGGCAATATCCAGTTGAATAAAAATCGGCAGGGTTTTGGCATCCAATACAAGTTGAGGACAGTTTTGCAGCGCTCCGGTCAGGTCAATCGTTGATTCGACCAGCACCACATCTCCACTGGGGCAGCCGTTGTTTTCCGGCAGGCCAGCTTCCTGAGGACAGGCATCTGTGTTGTCGGGCAGACCGTCACCGTCCGTATCAGGAATCGGAGTGGCTGCCTGAGAAGCATCCGGCACAGCAGAACAGTCGCCGCCTGTCCGCACCACAAAACCCGCCACCCAACCGGAACTAATCTGATACCAGACACCATCGGCGGCAGTGGTTTTGCCGATGACGTTATACACGCCTGTCGGTTCGATTTGCCCGACTGCGGGATCATTGGTCGAGGGGCCGGAACGTACATTCACCCGCGACTCGGACAGGGTTGCCAGCACACAGGGGCCAGTGGCAGGAAGTTGGGGCAGGGGAATCGCTGTGGCCTGCGGCAGGGTGGGAGTCGGCGTGATAGGGGCAGGGCAGCCGTTATTTTCTCGCGGGCCCGCCTGAGTCGGACACTGGTCGTACTGCGTGGTGAGTCCGTCATTATCTACATCGGCACAGCCGCCCCATTCCGGAAGCCCCGGCTCATTCGGACATACATCCTGATTATCTGGCACGGTATCGCCGTCGGTATCTACCGTTACTACCGGACAGCCATCCGGTGTATTGGGCGCATATTCGCGCGGACATTTGTCCTGATTATCCGGTATGCCATCTTCATCCGAATCCACCTGATACACCGTAAAATAAACACTGTTGCTGCGATGTAACCCACCATCCGGGTCGGTAGCTGTACAGTAAAACTCAATGCTCCCCTGGGCGTTTTGCGGAATCACATATGTGAGCGCACGCTGCAAGGGTCCAATGGCGACGCCTCCTGCATAACAGGTGTTGTAATACACATCCGAGCTAATGGTCACGGTTGTACCGGGAGGGCCTTCCGTCGGTTGAATGTAAATATTGAGGGATTGATACGCGACAGAGGCTGAACTACCCAGCGTAAGTAGAAGCATAAACAGCAGGAGAATGAATAGAATCTTAGCTTTCATGATAAAAAGCCTCGTTTTCTCTATACTTTCTTCAGGTATAACACGAAACCGATGGCAGCGCTGAATCAGCTTTTTATGTGTCTTTATTTTTTGCGGAAAAGAACACAGCCTTTTTTATAAAATTTTGCGATTTTTAACAACTATTCAATTTTTAGGTAGGGGTCGCTGTCCTGAATCGCTTCATAAACTTCTGCTGGATCGGTATCGTCATCATTATCCGTTGCATACCGTTCGGCCAGCCAGAACCAGGGTTCGTAAGCGGCTTTGCCCTGCCCCGGCAGCTTCAATTGGGGCAGATAATCCAGCAGGGCAGGACGGGCGTACACTGTGGAGGCGTAGGTCTGAATACTCACTTCTGGCACTACCGCCCGTATCAGATAGTCGTTGATGGTGTTGTCGTTCTCATCGGAAAGCTGTGCCAGCACATAATATGCACGCGCTCCCTCAATCGGATTCAAAAAAATGGCGGTGCGGGCATCTTTTTCGGCTTTTTCCCGTCTGCCCATTTTTAGATGCAATTCCGCACGTTCAGCATATAACAGAGGCAGGTACTGATTCTGTTTGTTAATGGCATCACTATACCAGCGCAGCGCGGCTTCATCGTCTCCTGTATAAAGTGCGTAATGTGCCAGCGCCAGATAATCCAGCGCTTCTCTGGGGTCAATTTGCGCGGCGGATTCTGCTGCGCGTTCCGTCCAATTCCGATTGACCGCCAAAAGGGTGCGCTGGGCCGGAGATAAATCTGTGTATGCTGTTTCCAGCGCTTCCTCACGGGTGTTCCAGTAGTCCGAACGGGTAATTTGAATATCTGTATCCAGCGCGATTCCATAGGATTGAATCGCTTCTTCCTGCTGACCTGCCGCTTCCTGATATTCCGCAAGTTTTAATCGATACTGCCACACATCGGGGTGAATATCTACAGCCTGCTGCATGGCGTCAACGGCGGCGGGGTAATCTCCTTTTTGGGCATACAGGGCGGCCAGATTCGCAAATCCTGTATCAAAGGTTGGATTCTCTTTGAGGGTATCCAGATGGGCTTGAATGGCGGAGTCAAGGTACTTTTCCGGCTCATCATTTGCCATGATGCCCAGAACGTAGGCATCCTGCAAATCATATAAACCCAGACTCGGGTCAAGCGACTTTGCCCGACTCAGATAATTACGTGCCTCAATGTAATCTTCTTTGACCATTTGAACCAGCCCATTCATATAACGCAGTCCGGCAATATCAATCCGCACCAGCCAGATCAATATGCCAGCCACCAGTACCGTAACCGTATACTGGAAAACTCGTGGCAGGGGGTGAACTTCAGCACGGCGGAAAGGGGTGTGCTGTCCGGCTGCTGTGTAGGCCGCAAACATTAAAATGGGCAGCACCGACGCGGATAAGGTAAAGGTATCAATCAGGCTGTGCAGGCTGAATCCCACCAGCGCGGCGAGAATCCCTTCCAGCCGAATTTTGCGTCCCGCGCCTGCCTGCTGCCATGCCCGCCACCAGTGGGTTAAAAAACTCCCACCCAACCAGAACAGTACCAGCAGCCCCGGCAGGCCAATTTCCGCCGCCGTATTAATCCAGAGATTGTGGGCGGCCACAATTTTGTCCTGAATTAAGGTTTTGTCGCGGATCTCCCGATAGGCTGTGCCAAATTGATAGACCCCTACTCCGGTTAGCGGGTCTCTTTTAACCATACTCAGGGCGCTGTCCCACATGTCTACGCGGTGTTGGTCCCGGCTGGAGGAAAGGGTAAAGGCGACGGCTGCCGCACCCAGTACCAGAATAACAATCGCCATACCTGCAAGGATAAGTTTTGCGTTGAATAGGGACTGCCGTATGAGCCAGAAACCTGCCATCACGACCGCCGCACCCACCAACGCCACCAGACTCCCCCGCGACGCCGCGCCTATTAGCACCCCTACCAGGCCAAGACACAGCAGCCACAGCCCAAACCGATGGTCAGATTGGCGAACGGTCAACCCCCAGGCAAAGGTGACAGGCAGCAACAGGATAATATAATTAGCAAGTATAGTGGACAGGTTGAAGGCAAGCGCAATATCGCGCCACTGTGGGGGCAGACTCAGGCCGCCAATTTCAAACCAGCCCTGTTCCAGCCCCGCGAATCCCGTTCCAAAATACCAGGAAATAAATTCGACCAGACTCACAATGACCACTACACCACCTGCCATAAACAGCGCTTCAAAGACCCAGCGCTGCCGTCCCTGAGACATCACATCCACCAGCATATAAAACCAGAGGATGTGCATCCAGAACGGCCAGCTTTGTTCCAGGCTGACTCGTCCATTGTTTGAGGTCAGCGTTGTGATGCCGAGAATCACCGCATACGCCAGCAGGGACAGGTCAAACGGGGTGCGCGGCCATGTTCTGCGAATGAGCCATAAAAGTAGGGCAGCGGAGACAACACCATGGAAAAAAATCCGCAGCACCATATTATTAACGGTGTAGGCTGTGCCTCCAATGAATGTGATGTATAAAACGGCGGCTAAAAGGGTTAAGCGCTGCATGGATTATTTTTTTGCGGCTTCCAGGAGAATAGTTTCATAGGCGCTTGCCACTTTTTCATGGCTGTAATGCTGTTCGGCATAATGACGGGCGGCGCGGCTGCATCGGTCGTGAAACTCCTGGTCATCCAGCAGCCGTTGAACCGCCGCCGCCAGCCCTTTCACGTCTTTACAGGGAACGACAATGCCCGCCCCGCTTTCCTGGATGATGTCTGCTCCTAGACCGCCCATACTGGCCGCCACCGGAATCCCACAGGCCATCGATTCATAAAGTTTGGCGGGAATTGTCCCCTGATAAAGCTCGTGGTCGCCCATCGCCCAATAAGTGACGTAGGAAGCGTTCCAGGCCTGCGGCACTTCATCACGGTTGACCCAATGAATCCAGCGAACATTGGGAAAATTGCCGTTAGAAAGTTTCCTTTTAACAAAATCGTTCTGGCTTCCCTGACCAATAAACACAAACTGCACATCCTCCCGATTTTTAAAGTGGGAAATCATTTCCATCATGGTTTGAAAATCGTACTGGGTCGAAAATGTGCCAATAAACGAGATAAGTTTTTTCTGCCCCAGGTGATATTTCTGACGAAAAGAGTCCGTATTGGTATCGGGATAAAATTCGTTTAAATCGACCCCGTTATAAATGACTTTGACTTTGTTCTCCTCTTCAATATAGGTCTGAATTTTTTCCGCCCAGCGTGGACTCATGGCGACAATCTGGCAGGCATGACGATAGATAAAATTGACGGTATAACGTGAGAGGCGATATACAAAGCTGGTTTCTTCAATCAGCCCCAGCGAAAGCAGATGGTCAGGCCACAGGTCGGATACATTGAGCAGATACGGGGTGCGTTTAAGCAGCGCCAGCGCTACGCCTGCCAGCGCCGGCAGCACGGGCTGAGCTTCAATTAAAATGACATCCTTTGAGGGGATAAACAGGCCGCGTAAAAAGGCGGTGAGCATAAAAGTCAGGTGGCTCAGCAGCCGGAGACTGATTCGAGGGCTGTCGATGGCAAGCAGCCAGGTTTGTATCACCCGCAGCCCATCCCGATTCTCTGTGACCACCAGACGATGGCGGTAGCCTTCATGGATGCGTCGCTGCGGATAATGGGGAAGCGTGGTCAGCACCGTTAGCTCATGACCGTGTTGGTGCAGCAGGCGGGCAAGGCGGGTCAGGCGAACGGCTGCTGCGCCGGAATCGGGTTCAAAATAGTTCGTGACAAACAAAATACGCATTCGACGCTTGACTACCTTTTTTTGACCAGCCGCCCCACAAATAAAGAAAAAACTTCTGCCCAGAATCCAATGCCCCAGGCAGCATGAACGATGCCAAAAACCAGCATGAGCCGCCACAGCATTTTTAAATCCCCTCTGGTGTGGTACAGGGACACGAGAAAATTGACTCCGCCGTATACTATCAGCCACACATAACTGATAGGCA
>CAZKZS010000004.1:29851-43094 GCA_964557285.1 uncultured Anaerolineae bacterium
GGCAGCAGCACCCCCAGAGCAACCATCAGGATAAAAAGCGGAGCGACAATATGCCGCCATTCCAGCGATTCGGGATGATCGCGCAGCATTTTGACTTTACCGCGCCCGTACCGAAAATATTGTGTCCACAGGGCAGACCAGCTATCGCGGCAGTAATAATCGGATTTAACACGCATGGAAATCAGGGTTTTGCCGCCCGCGCGTCCAAACCGATAGTAATATTCGTAGTCCTCCTGAACACGATAATCTTCACGCCAGCCGCCAATTTTGTCTAACGCGCTGCGCCGCCAGACCCCCATATAAGCGCCAAAGGCATAGGTATCTTCGGCGGCATGGCGCAGGATGCTGGGGACGGCAAAACGGGAACGGTAGCTGAGTGCCACCGCCCGCGCGATAGGAGTTTTGCCCACCGCACGCAGTGTTCCCCCCACGCTTTCAACTTCGGGATGCGTTTCAAGGAGATGGACACACTGGCGGATATAATCTGGAGCAATAATCGTATGTCCATCTACGCGGGCAATAATTTCCCCCCGCGCATGGTTGAGGCCAATATTTAACCCGCGTGACTGCCATTCGCCCGGATTATCCAGCAGACAAATCCGGGGGTCTTGCTGCTGAAGGGCATTGACAATTTTAACGGTGCGGTCAGTCGAGCGTCCATCAATGACCAGAATTTCGAGGTTTGTATAATCCTGTGCCATGACCGCCCCCAATGAGTGATACAAAAAAACTTCCTCATTACGGACGGGCATCAGCACAGAAACAAGCGGTTCTGGCATTAATGAACGAATCCGGTGACACAGTAAAGCTGCCCGACCTGCTCCATTTCAAAACGAACAAATCCCGCCTCTTTCAGCAGATTTTCCAGTCGTGGCTGAGAATAAAAATATACCGGACAGCCTTTCAGGGCTAAACGGGCTTTCCGCACCGGTGCCCGCCATGTCCACAGGCGGGGAAAGCTCATAATGGCACAGTCCCGCACCACCTCGCGCATCCGCCGCATGACGGGCAGGGGGTCGCTGATGTAATCAAACAAACCGATGCCAATACTGACATCAAAAACTCTGTCCGGCTGATACTGAAGCAGGTCGCTGACCAGAAACGTACATTGATTTTGCAGGTTTTCCTGTTCGGCTCGCCGTTCGCACACCTGAATCATCTGATCGGAAATGTCAATGCCCACCACATGAGCCGCCCCACGCCGTGCATATTCCAGCGCATACCGTCCCGTGCCGCAGCCGACATCCAGAAACTGACGCCCCTGAATCGGTTCGCTGTGCTGAAGGGTATACTCATAACGGGCATACATATCCCATCGGAAGGTGGTATCCAGCCAGTTGGCAAATTTGCTTTTCTGATGGGAATAAATCGAGTCAAAGTCGCTAACTTCGCTGTCCCAATACTGTTTTTGTTTGAGCAGTTCATCGTTCATCGTAGTAACTCCCTGATAGGTGCAAACTGAAAATGAGTCAGCAGTTTATCCAGGCGGGTTAAGGTTTTATTGAGATTATTATAGTGCCGGAAATACTTTGTCCGGGGGAGCGATTGACGCGGCTGTTCGGGGTCAACTTCCCAGGGGTGTAAATAAAAAATCACCGGTCGTCCCTGCCGATTGCACAACTCCATCAGGCGGCGAGTCAGCGTATAGGGCAGCAGGCGAAAATAGCCGCCGCCACTGCACGGGATACGTCTGCCCAACACTTCGGCCACGCTCAACGGCACTTCAGTGAGTCCCTGCAAAGGATAAATGCTGAGGGAAGCATCGGCGATGCCATAATCCGGGTGGAAACCAATCGGGAAAATGGAGGAATCGTACTGGATGCCCTGTTTTGCCAGAATATCCAGCGCCCATAAGGTTTGGGAAGTCACAGTAAAAGAGGGGGCGCGAAACCCTACAATAGGCTGGTTGACTAGAGGCTGTGTGACCGCCAGCGCTTTTTGAATATCGGCTTCAAATTCGGCGGGGGTCATCCGGGTGAGCAGGGTGTGGGAATAGCCGTGGGTGGCAATTTCATGACCGCACCGTTCCACCTCCTGAATCAGTTCCGGCGCACGCTCCGCCACCCACCCCAGCACAAAAAAGGTCGCCCGAACGCCATGTTTTGAAAATAAATCAAGCAGACAGTGGGTGCTTTTTACCACCCTGAACTCCTGTTTGTCCCAGTCCTGAAGCGGGATACGCAGGTTATAGGCACAAAACCAGTCCTCTAAATCAATTGAAAGCGCGTTCAGCATATAAAACCTTTCACCAGAGCATCATATCACAGCGAGAAAACGTTCACAAAATCAATCCCTCAGGCAAGAATACCCAGGGCGCGGGCGCGGGCAGCCGCCTGTGTCCGGCTGTGAACGCTCATTTTAGTGTAGATACTTTTAATATGAGTTTTGACCGTGCCAGTGGAAACTACCAGAATCTGCGCGATGTCCTGATTGGAATAACCGGCAGTCAGCAGTTTTAACACCTCTAATTCACGTTCGGTCAGCGATTCGGTCAGGGGGTGGGTCGAAACGGCAGGTGGGGCAGCCGCCGAACCGTCCCGATTATTAAGTGCATCCAGCAGTTTATGAGCATAAACCGCCGAAACCGGACAGCGTGTGAGCAGGATTCCTTTGAGTAAATCGGTCAGCGGCTGCCCCGCATCCAGAAACAGCCGAATAAATCCTTCGGGTTCGGTCAGTTCAAGGATGCGGCTCAAAATACTGACCGCCTGAGCCGTTTCTCCAAACACATGATAGGTTTCGGATTGCAGCAGCAACACCTGAAGATGGTACAAAAATGAGTCGGCTGCATCGGTATGCTGTAAAAGTTCCAGCGCTTCTTCTGCCTCCCCCCGCACCAGCAGCATTTTGATATAGGTCAGCCGTTCAAGCGGGGACGCATTTTTTAAATCCAGGGCATCAAACCAGCGCGTGCCAATTGAAAAATCACCCTGCCGAAGCGCCATCTGTACTCGGAAAGCTGCCCACTGTGCCGCCAAATCGGGACGGCGTTCGGTCAGCAGACGCGCCTGCTCCATGCCGATTCCTTTATTCACCCGTGCCAGCATCAGGCAGGTTTCAAAGCGGTAATTTTCCTGAACGTCTGCCGGAAAAACTTGCAGGGCGTCCTCTAAAAAACGGGCGGCCGTGGGCAGGTCGTTCCATTCGTAAGCAATCTGCCCTAACCCCAGCAAAGCAAGTCCGGCGGTGTCCAGTTTAAGCGCCTGCTGAAAGGTCTGACGGGCAAGTCTCAAACGGCCACTGGCATACTGTTCCCGCCCCAGATGACACAGCGCCCAGACCGCCGTAACCTGCCAGAACGACATCAGCCCGTCACCTGATAGAGTTTATACTTTGAATCATATAATCATAGGAATCGCCCCACCAGATGATGCTGGCAGTGCGGAAGTAATTCCAGCTAACTGCCCCAAAGACAATCAGCAAAAGGATGAAAATTCCGGTGCGTCTGTCCATAATAGACTGACTATCCTACATGAACACGGGAACAAGTTCAACGCTGTCAGATTAGCGTCTGGCACAGGGTCGGCTTTCGCCGTTATACTGGTTGCCGCCAAAGGCCGTTAAGGAGAACGTATGCTGCCAGAAAATTTATCCGTTTCCGTGATTATCCCTGCTCATAATGAGGAAAAAGAAATTGGGGATATTGTGCGGCGTATTCTGGCAGTCCGGTCAGATTTTGAAGTGCTGGTGATTAATGATGGTTCTACCGATGGCACGGCCAGCGCCGCAGAAGCAGCAGGCGCACGGGTGATTTCTCATCCGTATAATCTGGGCAACGGGGCGGCGGTCAAAACGGGCATTCGGGAAGCCCGTCAAGATATTATTTTGATGCTGGATGCAGACGGCCAGCACCCACCGGAAAGTATCCCCCGCCTGCTGGAAAAACTGGATTTGTACAAAATGGCAGTGGGAGCGCGAACCCCTAAATCTAAAGTGTCCCGCTTCCGCACCTTTGGTAATACCTTCATGCGCCATTTTGCCATGTACTTGACCGACGCCCATATTGCCGATTTAACGTCCGGCTACCGGGCAGTTTATCGGGATGTGGCGCTGGAATTTATTCACCTGCTCCCGAATAAATATTCCTACCCGACGACACTGACCATGTGCCTGCTCAAAGAAGGGTATCCGATTGCGTGGGTGCCAATGGATGAAATTAGCGGGCGCGAGTCGGGCAGCAGTGGCATTAAACCCTTGCGGGATGGGATACGGTTTTTGTCGATTATGATACGGATTACCATGCTATTCAGCCCGCAGCGTGTCTTTTTTCCGATTGGGGCGGTGGTGCTGGCGCTGGGGATTTATATGTCCGTCCTCACCGTTCGACGCAGCATCCTTGAACCAAGTGCGGCCATGGTCGTGATGATTGGTGTGTTTATCATTTTGTTTGGATTGGTTGCAGAACAACTGGCGGTGATTCGGCGCGAGTTGAATCGGCGCTGGTGAAGTGGAGAAACAAAACATGCGTGTACTGGTGATTGCGCTGGATGGTGCAACGTTTGATATTTTGACCCCCTGGCTTGATAGTGGCAAACTCCCTACCCTCCAAAAACTGCGGGATGAAGGCGCGAAAGCCTCCCTCATGACCACCTTTCCCCCTATCACTGCCGCCGCGTGGAACTCATTTGCCACCGGGAAAAATCCGGCCAAACACGGCATTTTTGAATTTTTGCAGCGTCGGGAAGGCAGTTACGAGGTTGAAACCATGACCGCCCGGCATCGGCAGGCGCGTTCCCTGTGGCGGATTCTAAGTGACGCGGGCAAAAATGTCATTGTGATTAACGTGCCAGTCACCTACCCGCCTGAACCCGTCCATGGAACGCTGGTAGCGGGGATGCCCGTTCCCGCCAGCCGCACGGATTTTGCTTATCCGCCCGAAGTCACACAGGAAATTTTGCAGTGGTTTCCCGATTACAGTATTAACGCAACCAGTGTTTATATACGGGGGAAGGCAGAGGATTTTCTAGCCGATATTCGTCGGGAACTGAACCAGCGTTTAACGGTGGCCGAACGGCTGATGCAGCGTCAGGACTGGGATTTTGCAATGGTGCATCTGCTTGGCACAGACCGGATTCAACATGAATTCTGGCACTGCATGGATGAAAGCCATCCCAAACACAAAGGCGAAGCCCCGCAGTATAAAAACGCGATTCTGGAATACTATCAGGACATTGACCAGAATTTGCACCGCCTACTCGACCTGGCCGATGAAAAAACCACGATTTTTGTCATTTCGGATCATGGGTTTGGGCCGCTGCATAAATTTGTTTATCTCAATACCTGGCTGCTTGACGAAGGATTTCTGGTTCTCAAAAAAAATGCCCTCACCCGCCTGAAAGCACTGGCCTTCAGGTTCGGATTTTCACCCACCCGTATTTATAAACTGGTGGCGGCGCTGGGGCTGGCAGGGGTGCGCGGCGGTATGGATATGGGCAGACGCCAGCAGTTGTTAGATGTGCTGTTCCTGTCGCTGCGGGATGTGGACTGGTCAAAAACCAGCGCTTACGCACGCGGCAATTTTGGGCAGATTTTCCTGAATGTGAAAGGCCGTGAACCGGAAGGAATTGTTGAACCGGGTCTTGAGTACGATAAAACGGCCTGGGAAATTATCAAGCGGCTGCCCGGTTTAAAAGACCCACAGACCGGACAGCCATTGGTGGCACGGGCAGAAAAACGAGATGCCCTGTTTAAAGGGGATTTTATCAACCGCGCTCCTGATATTGCCGTTTTTATGAAAGATGAAACCTATGTCCCACTAGGAACGGCGGATTTTCCCGCGAATACCGTTGCGGAGGAGGCCATTGGGAACACGGGCGACCATCGTTTTAACGGCATTTTGCTGATGCACGGGCGCGGCGTCCTGCAAACCGATTTACGGGAAGCGAGTCTGATGGACATCACGCCGACGGTGCTGCATTTGCTGGGGCTGCCTGTGCCAAAAGATATGGATGGAAAGGTGCTTTTGTCCGCCCTGACTCCTGATTTGCACGCGGTACAATATACGGACATTGTGGATGAATCGGCAGCAGATTCCGCTACCCATTCACCTTACAGCGCTGAAGAAGAAGCCGAGATGACACAACATCTCGCAGATTTGGGATATTTAGGCTAATGATTGATTTAACAGAACGCCCGCACCGTCGTTTTAACCCCCTCACCCAGGAATGGATTCTCGTCAGCCCCCACCGCGCCAAACGTCCCTGGCAGGGACAGGTAGAAAATATTCCCGAAGAGGTACGACCGGAATATGACCCTACCTGCTATCTTTGCCCCGGTAATGCCCGCGCAGGTGGCAATCAAAATCCAGACTATACCGAAACTTTTGTGTTTAATAATGATTTTCCCGCGCTGCTGCCCGATACTGAATCCGGTGTAGACGACTCCAATCCCCTGTTCCAGTCACAGGCAGAACGGGGAATCTGCCGGGTCATCTGTTTTTCGCCGCGCCATGATTGGACTCTTGCCCATATGCCCGTGCCGGATATTCAACGGGTGGCGGATGCATGGGCAAAAGAAACGCAGGAACTGGCCGCCCAGAATCCCTGGATAACTTACGTGCAGGTGTTTGAAAACAAGGGCGAGATGATGGGCTGTTCTAACCCGCACCCACACGGACAAATCTGGGCGACGGAACGGCTACCGCGTGAGGTGGAAAAAGAGGACGCTCCGCAGCGCACTTACTTTGAAAAATATGGGCGGACGATGGTCAGCGATATTCTGGCCGAAGAACAAAAACGCCAGCAGCGCATCGTTTATGCCAATGACCACTGGACAATTTTGATTCCTTTCTGGGCGGTCTGGCCTTTTGAAACGCTGATGATCTGTCACCGTCCGGTACAGTGGTTGTATGAACTGGCGGAAGTAGAACGCCACGCACTGGCGGACGCGGTTTCCGCGCTGACCATTCGCTACGACAATGTATTCAAAATTTCCTTC
This sequence comes from uncultured Anaerolineae bacterium, assembly GCA_964557285.1. GTDB lineage: Bacteria > Chloroflexota > Anaerolineae > Aggregatilineales > J027 > SB15. The sequence goes on from CAZKZS010000004.1 coordinate 36,788, forward strand.
CCCTACAGCATGGGTTTTCATCAAGCGCCCGTCAACCGCGGCAGCCAACCTCACTGGCATCTGCACGCCCATTATTACCCGCCCCTGCTGCGAAGTGCTACCGTCCGAAAGCATATGGTGGGATATGAAATGCTGGGGACGCCGCAGCGTGATATTACTGCCGAAATTGCGGCGGCACGGCTGCGCGACGTTCCTGCGGTTAGATTCGCATAAAGAGATAGTAAATGATTCAAGAAAAAGTCGTTGAAACGTATCAAAAAACCTACGGTGCTTTTCCGCAGTTTCTGGTCCGTGCGCCCGGACGTGCCAATCTTATTGGCGAACATACGGATTATCATGATGGATTTGTGATGCCACTGGCGGTTGACCGGGCGGTGTGGCTGGCGCTGTCTCCGCGTGAGGATGCTCAAATCAGCGTTCATACCCTTGATTTTGGCGGCGAAAATATCACCTTTGGCCTCGACCAGCTTCAGGACAGCAGTCTGCCCCACTGGACAAAACATGTGCGGGGGGCGTGGTGGCTGGTGGCACATCAGGAAGGCAAACATGCGTCCGGCGTAAACATGGTTATCGGCAGCGACATTCCAATGGGGGCGGGCATGTCCTCCTCTGCTGCCATTGAAGTTGCTATGATTGAGGCGGCGCTGGCGGTGCTGGGGGAAACTTCCTACAGCCAGGCGCAAAAAGCGCTGCTGGCCGTTGAAATTGAGCATCAGTTTATGGGGATGCCGTGCGGGATTCTTGACCAGATGGCTTCTGCTGCCGCCTTAGAAGGCACAACCATGCTACTCGACTGCCGCACGTTTGACCGAACACCCGCGCCCCTGCCGGATTCCGTGCGGGTGGTCGTTATGAACACGATGAAAAGCCGTGAGTTGGGCGATTCCGGTTATGCTACCCGCCGCCGCGAAAGTGAATCCGCCGCGCAGATGATGGGCGTCAAAGCCTTACGAGATGCCACGCTGGAGATGGTGGAAGCGAACCGGGAATCATTAGGGGATGTGCGCTACCGCCGTGCCAAACATGTGGTGACGGAAAATGAACGCACCCTGCAAATGAAAACCGTGCTTGAACAGCATGATCTGGCCGAAGCGGGGAATCTGATTAACGCCAGCCATATCAGTCTGCGGGATGATTACGAAGTGTCGGTTTTTGAACTGGATGTGATGAGCGAAATCGCCCAATCGCATCCGGCCTGTTATGGGGCGCGGATGATGGGCGGGGGATTCGGCGGCTGTGCGGTGGGGCTGGTGCAGACGGATGGCATTAGCGATTTTCTGGCCTATCTTCAGCCGAAATATGCCGAAAAAACGGGTAAACATCCCGAATTTTATGTGTGTGTGCCTGCGGCGGGTAGCAGCGTTACCCGCCTATAAAAATCTGTGGTTTGATTTTTTCCAAAAATGCTCTGACCTGATTCAGCCATCTTTCCACGACAGCATCGTCAAATTGAGGGGGTGGGGAGGTGGCGGTGCTGCGAATCACAGGGCCGGCTGTCGCCGAAAAATCAATTTCCAGCGTGGGGAAAGTGGGGGTACTCACAACCGCGACATCAGTGGACAGGGTTGCTGAACCGGCAAGCTCTGAATTTGTATTTCTGGAAAAATACAGCGCCACCAGAATCACCACTAGCGCGGCAGCCAGCGCGCGAATCAAAAAAATGTACTTTCTGCTCCTGGGAGAGGACTTTTGTTTGAGTTGGGCTTCTAAGGCCGCCACAAACTGCGTATCAGGCTGAATCGTTTGTGCCAGTTTTTCAAGGGCGGCTTTCAGGGCGGCTTCATCGGGCGTGTAATCGTTATTCGGTTTCATGTTCGACGCTCCTATGAGCAAGACGCTGCTGCAAATCCTGAATGGCACGGTGAATCAGCATCCGAACGGCAGCTTCACTTTTACCCATCACCTGAGCAACTTCGGCTACGTTTAGCCCCCCAAAACTGTGCAGCGCCAGTGCTTCCGCCCGTTCTCTGGAAAGGATTTGCATCGTATTTAATACAGTTTCTAACTGCAAGCGCTGGATGACCATTTCATCCGGCGGCGGGTCAGAAAGGGCTTCGGCGGTTTCTAACCCTACCAAAGGGCGTTTGCTGCGGAAAAAATCGACGGCTTTGTGATGGGCAATTCCAAATAGCCAGGTGGAAACTTTCGACTCATGGCGAAAGCGCGGAAACGCTTCTAGCGCGGCCAAAAACGTCTGGGCGGTTAAATCCTGTGCGTCCTGCTCGTTACCGACCCGCACCAGAAAATAACGATAGACATGGGTCACATGCTGCCGATACAGTTCCGCAAAATCACTCATGGCACAGCATATTCCTGGCTGAGGCGGCCTAAAATGCCGTTGCTGCCCACTGTGCCAATAGCAAAAATCGTGCCGGAAGGTAAAGTAATGGTCGGCGCTGTTACCCGGGTATATTCTCCATACCCCTGCTGACCCGATACACGCTGCATCACCCAGTAAGACTCCGCGCCTGCTACGGGCGACCAGGAAACGGTTGTGCCAGTGATGGTAATATCGGCGGGGGCGGGCAGTCCTTCGCCGCTAAGGAGATAGGCCAGCACCACGCGGATATTTTTGATGAGATAATCCGGGCTGAGGTCGTTCAGCAAATCGCGGTCTGTGTCCTGACGTTCCGGATCTTCTGACCCCTCAATCAGGCGCACCGCCGGATACCCTGCTTCCGTGAAGGACATATGATCGCCCCATCGGTTTTCGCGGTCTTCGCGGTTTTGAACCACCAGCCGGAAATCCGGCAAATGGACGTAGGCCGCCGCCTGAACTTGCCGCGCCAGCGCCCGCGACGGGCTGTTAATTGGCCCCTGAGCATATAGATGGGCAAAAGTATCTATGATATTGCCACGTTCATCAGTAGCCGACCCAATGGTATCCAGATTCATCATCCCTACGACATTCCAGCCCGCACGCGGCAGATAGGCATTGACAAAATGCTGGCTGCCCTGCCGTCCCCGGTTATTAATGACATTTTCTTCCGCCGCAAACAGCACAAAGACGACTGTCTGCTGGCGCGGCTCAAGGCACATCAGGCGCATAAGTTCCAGCACCGCCGACACCCCACTGCCGTTGTCATCTGCGCCGGGTTGGATTGCCAGGGGGTTGCCGACATATTCCTTAGAAATGGTATCGTAATGCGCCCCGATGACCAGCACACCTAAATCGGGATTTGTGCCTTCCACTTTCGCAATCAGATTCGACTGTGCCGACGTGATTTCCCGATAAAATAGGGTGAAATTATCCATCTCGACGAAGGCGGGCGACGCGCAGACCTGCGCCCGTTCATGGAGTTTCGCCAGCAGATAATTTCGGGCAGGGATAATCCCGATGGTTTCTTCAGGTACGACCACCGAATTGGTATAACGGGTGACAAAATTTTGTAAATCCGCGATCGTGGTCATGATACCCTTGCGGTCAATTTGAGAGGCTAACTGATCAAAAAGCTGAGGGATAGGTGTATCCGTTATCGTGGGAGCAAGGGTCAGCGTCGGGGAAGGGGCGAGGGTGCTGGTCAGGGTAGCAGTGGGGGAAAGAGTCGGCGTGGGTGTCAGTGTAACCGTTGGGGTAGCGGTAGGAATAAGCGTCGTGGTGCTGGTGGGAGAGGGTGTCCATGTTGGCGGCACGAACGGAGTCGGCAGGGTAATTTCTTCTGACTGCTTGCAGCCCGCCACGAATAAAAGTAAAAAGAGGAACAGTCCTATATGCCTCATCACTCTGCCTTCTCATAAAGCATCCGCCAGCGCTCACCCGCCGGAGTCAGGGTGCTGGTATAAAGCTGAACCAGCGTTCCCGTCCTAAAAACCGGATCGCGCAGGGCGAACCATGCAAATCCCTGCACTAAATATCCCTTATCCGCCGGATAGCCGATGGTTTCATCCTGAGCGCTTAACAGATAGGATACCGTTTTTTCAAGATAAGGCGCAGCCGCGAATCCCGGCAGCAGCAGCCCAAATTCCGTGACTACCAGCGGCTTATTTTGAAACCCGCGTTTTTTCATCCAGCGTCGAAAGGTTTCGATGCCCTGCATAAAAAAACGGATGTCATCGTGATGTTCCCACAGCAGTAAATCGCCATGTGTGGCAGGAAGGGTTTTCGGAATCCCGATTCCCCAGGCATTTTTTTGTTCCGGCAGCAGGTAATGATGGACTGTCCACACATCAATCGGCATCTCCTGACCGTAACGCTGACGGTAAATGCCCAGGGTGATGTCGAGATAGGCCAATCGAAGCGGGGATACCCTGCTCACCGCCCCAATCGCAAAACGGGCGCTGTCATCCCACTGCAAAATTTCCTGACGGGCATCGTGAAAGGCGATGGCAAAAGCCAGAGGCGAAACATTGTCCTGCTCCGCAATATCCGGCTCGTTCCCGATAATCCACACCGCACCCGGAGATTTTTTGACGGCCTTTCGGAGGGAATCTCCGGTGGGGATATAGGTCCCATCCGGCCGCACCCGCAGCATCGGCCAGAAAACAGCGTCCGATTCAAATTCCGGCTCTGCCGTCCAATTGATGTACCAGGCCGCGCCAACCTGTTCCATCAGGCGTTTATCTTTCACCGTTCCGTAAATTATTCCCAGGCCAAAACGCGCCTGACGATTTTTCGGGACGCGAAAATCATCGGTGGGGGCAGCCGTGAACAGCAGACCGTTACAAACCCCCACCATCACCAGCACCCAGACTGTCAGCGCCGAAAAAGCGGCCCCTTTCATGGTTCAGGGTTTAGGAATGGGGACAGCCCGCACCACAAACCGATGTGTCCACTCATATTCCGGGTAACATGTAACCAGCGTCAGGCGTTCTACCGTGTTTTCAAAAATATAGGCTAATCCCAATGCTCGGTCAGCCTCCGTTCCTTCTTCATAGGGAAAACGGATGATTTCCTGAATCTGGTAATAGTGGTCAACGTAATTTTCATCGGTGACACGCACCACCTGCCCAATCTGCACATCCAGCAGATGATTAAACACGCGTCCCGGATACACATGCCCAACCATCACGGTATTGCCACCCGCGCCAATCCTGGGGGTGCGGGCGTAATAACCAACTTCCTCACGCGGGGTTACGATGTCGAGATTAAAATCCTCATTCACCACTAGCACCGCCGCGTTAATGTTAACTTCGGGAATGGCAATTTGAATCGGATAAGCGCCGCCAGTGACTGCCCCTTCCGGCGTCACATCCAGAGTCGGCAGGCGTTCCGGTTGCAGGGGGTTAATCACTACCGCTTCCAGCGTAAAAGCGGGCGTAGCAGTGATTTCCGGTGAGGGAGTCGTGGGCGGTGGGGTGAAAGTCGGGGGAATGGTAGGGGTAGGATTTTCCGCCAGCAGTTCAGGAATATCCGCACGGGTGGGGCGCTGTGTCGGCGTTGCGGTTGGGAGAGCGCTGATAAGCGGGTTGTCCTGCTCAAGGTAATATTCATTCACCAGCACATAACCAACGCCCCAGATAAGCGCTACCGTCACCGTAAAAATACCCAGATACAGCGCACGCTGCCGCATAACCTGTCCTCACTATCACTTTCAAGAATTATTATCGAAGTCAGGGCAGAAGAAAAGTCTGCTGCCTGTGTTATACTACTAGATTGAAAAAGTAAACCGCCTATGGAAAAACCGCCGAACAAAATTTGTCCCTATCTGGGCAAAAGTAAAGTTAACCCTAACCAGATGTTATGTGGGAAATTAAAACCACCATCCCCTATCCGCACTTCATACATTAAAGATTTTTGTGTGGCGGATTACGAGCAGTGTTCAATTTACCAGGGCGCTCCCGGCAGGCAGTCGGCGGAAGAAAGGTCGCCTCTGGTGATGGTGCCAGTAGCGCCTGCCTCCCGCGCTAAAACCGAAGATGCTAAACCCGATTCGCCTAAAACGCCTGTGGTCGAATTTATGGCTTACGACGAAACCCTGCTGCCCGAAGAAAATTTAGAAAAAAGAGAAAATGGGCGGCTGTGGCTGCTCCTGATGCTGGTGGGAATCGCGGTGGGAGTGCTGCTGGCGGCCCTGATTGCGTTTCAATTTTTATAATTCAAGGATTCAAAAATGAATACTCTGGATAGGCTTCACGCTTTTATCGTGAAAGCAAAGGCCGCAACTTATGTCGGAGATGGAAAAAAACTGCTTTCTTACCGCCCCGGTTCGCTGGATTTACAGTTTCATGAAGGAGTATTTGCCTATATGGATAGCTATTTTGGCGGGACGGATTTTATCGGGCAGGAAGTGGTTTATTTTGAGGGAACGCCCTGCTGATTCAAGCAGCAGAAGCCGGACATATTATTAAAACCAGCCTTTCAGCGCTG
>CAZKZS010000004.1:43194-46998 GCA_964557285.1 uncultured Anaerolineae bacterium
AAGCAGCAGAAGCCGGACATATTATTAAAACCAGCCTTTCAGCGCTGTACCAGGAGGGGCATGTTAGCCATTTCATGGGAAAGGAATGGATTACCCGTCAGGGACAAAAAGTGTATGAACTGGTTTATCACGGGGGATTGATAAAACCATAATAAAAAAGGTGAGGTGTTTGACCTCACCTTTTTAACGCTACCCGACTTCGGTGAGCGCTTTGGCAAGACGCTGGCAGCCTGCTTCCATATCTTCTGCCGACACATTTAGATGCGGGGACATACGGATAATGTTGCCGTACAACCCACCTTTTCCAATCAACAGACCCTGTTTCCGCGCCGCGCTGAGAATCGCCGTTGCCCGTGCCGCATCCGGTTTTTTATCCGACCCTGGCACAACAATTTCCAGCGCCTGCATCAAGCCCATGCCGCGTACATCCCCAATGAAATTAAATTCGGATTTAAATTCATCCAGATGTTTGCGGAAGGTCGTTCCCTGCACATCAGCATTTTCAATCAAGTTGTGATTTTCAATGTACTCAATCGTCGCCAGCGCCGCCGCCATCGTGACCGGATTGCCGCCAAAGGTCGCAAAAGTCATGCCTTTGACCGCTTCCGCAATTTCAGGCGTGGTAATCGTGCAGCCAATCGGCACGCCGTTTGCCATGCCTTTGGCAAAAGTCATAATGTCCGGTTCAACACCCCAGTGTTCAATCCCGTTCCAGAATTTGCCTGTACGTCCCCAGCCGGCCTGCACCTCATCACAGATAAACACACCGCCCGCCGCCTTAACAATCGGGATAATCCGTTTGAAATATTCCTTCGGCGGGACAATGAATCCACCCACCCCCTGAATCGTTTCCGCAATAAAACCCGCGATTTTGCCGTTGGTGGTGGTGGCAATCACTTCTTCAAAATCTTCCACCAGAAAATCCAGTAAATCATCCTCGTTACGGATGCCTTTGGGAGCGCGGTACATATAGGGGCTGCGGGCATGGCGCACATGGGGGTCAATCACGCTGCCCAGCCGCCACGTGCCGTGACCACTCAGACTCATCGCCGTCATTGAACGTCCAGAATACGCATGACGCAGCGCGATAATATCCTGATGGCCTGTATACATGCGGGCGGCTAAGATGGCTGTTTCGTCGGCTTCGGTGCCGCTGCTGGTGAAATAACATTTTTGCAGGCGTCCGGGGGTGATGGAGGCGACTTTTTCTGCCAGCCGTACCATAATTTCATTCACATACAGCGTAGAAGTGTGCTGGACTTTGTTTAACTGCTCAATGATGCGCTGGTTAATTTCGTCATTGCAGTGACCGACGGAAACCGTTAGCACACCACCAAAAAAATCCAGGTATTGGTTGCCTTCAATATCCCAAACGTACTGGTCTTTGGCATGAGAAACCACCAGGGCATCATCGCCAAAGTAAGGGGTAACGGCAGGAAACATATATTTTTTGTGACGCTCAATAATCTCGTGTGATGCACTCATCAGAAAAACCTCTACTTATTGTTGTTTGGCTGTGCTGCCTAATATTGCCGCTAAACTAGAAATTTTGCCACCTTGACAGACTCCGCAATTGGCCTTATTCTATGCTTAACGAACGGTAAGTATAGTTGGATTAAAATGTCTGAACGCACCAATCGCCGTCAGGAAATGATACAGGCCGCCAGCGAGCTTTTTTTGAAGCATGGGTATATTGCCACGTCTGTCCAGCAAATCGCGGATATTGTGGGGTGTACTAAAGCGGCGCTGTACTACCATTTCAAAGAGGGCAAAGAGGAAATCCTGCAAGAAGTCCTGCATTCCCATATGCCGGATATGATGGGAATTTTGCAATCGTGTGACAGCGCGACCTCTTTACAGGAATTAATTGAGCGTTTTGGACAGGGGTTAATGCAGCAGGCCGAAAGCCGGATTCACCGTCTGCGCTGGGCAATCAATGAATATCCCAATTTCAGCGCGAAAGAGCAGGCGTTGATTCATCAGAAGCAAGTGGTGTTTCATCAGGCATTATCCGACTCTATCCAGCGTTTTGTTCCAGACCGCGCCGAAGCCGAACGGATTGGCTGGCAGGTGTTATGCAGTTTTATCGGCTATGCACAGTATTTTGTGAGTCTGGAACTGCGGACGGTGGTAGATTTGCCGATGCAGGAATTTGTCAAGATTGTGGCTGACTTTGTAGCCTGCGGGCGCTAGCCTTTTTTTTTCGTCCTTTTCGCTTACCGAACGGCCAGTAAAGTTAACAGGAGGAAGCCATCATGAACAAGCAAGATTTACCCGGTTATGAAACTCGCTGGTGGGGGATGCTGTTTATCGGCATTTCGCTGCTCGTTATTAGTCTGGACAACACGATTCTGAATGTTGCTATTCCTGCCATTTCGCGCGATCTAGGCGCCAGTTCAAGTGATTTGCAGTGGATTGTGGATGCTTACGTGCTGGTTTTTGCGGCGCTCCTGCTGACAATGGGCGCGATTAGTGACCGTTACGGGCGCAAGCTCTGGTTGCAAATTGGGCTGGTGCTGTTTGGGATAGGGTCGCTGGCGGCAGCGCTATCATCCAGCACCAACATGCTAATTGCATCACGGGCTTTTCTGGGCATTGGCGCGGCAGTGATTATGCCTTCTACCCTGTCCCTGATTAGCGCTTCCTTCCCCGACCATGAGCGCCCCCAGGCGATTGCACTCTGGGCGGCCGTGTTTGGGCTGGGCGTTGGCATTGGTCCGGTGGTGGGTGGTCTACTGCTGGAACGTTACGAATGGAATTCTGTATTTTTTGTGAATCTTCCTGTAATTGCGGTGGCGCTGGCAGGCGGGCAGTATTTTCTCAAAGAATCCCGTGATGACCACGCACCCGAAATTGACCTCCCCGGCGTGGTGCTGTCTATTACCGGATTATTTGCCTTAGTCTACGGCATTATCCATGCGGGGGAAGCGGGCTGGACGGACGAACAAACCCTGCTGGCTTTTGGCGCGGCAACAGTGCTGCTGGGTGCATTTGCCATCTGGGAAAGCCGCACGCCGACTCCCATGCTGCCGCTTCACTTTTTTAAGAATTTTTCCTTTACCGGAGCCAATACCGCGCTGGCGCTCATCATGTTTAGCATGTTCGGGGCGATATTTTTCCTGAGCCAGTATCTTCAGACGGTGCTTGGATATACCGCGCTGGAAGCCGGACTCCGCATTGTGCCGCTGGCGATTACGCTGGCAGTGATGGCAGCCAGTTCTGCCCGCATTACCGCCCGTATCGGGACCAAATACACGGTTGCGCTGGGAATTTTGATTGCGGCCAGCGGCCTGTTTTATATGTCGCAAATGTATGAAGTGGACTCGTCCTATGGTGAAATTGTGGTCGGCATGATGATCATGTCCGGCGGGTTAGGCATGGCGGTCAGTCCGGCCACCGATTCCGTCATGGGGTCTGTGCCGGAAAGTAAAGCTGGCATTGGGTCGGCTATGAACGATACCACCCGCGAACTGGGCGGCGCCATGGGGGTAGCGATTTTTGGCACGGTTATGAACAACATTTACACGGATAAAGTAGGGCAGCTTTCCAGCCAGCTTCCATCCATGCCAGATAATATGCTGGAGGCGATTTCCGACAGTATTCAGGCCGCCCATATTGTTGCGGCGAATCCGCAAGTGCCTGATTTTGCCCGCGAGTTGATTCTAAATACGGCCAACGCTGCTTTTGTGGACGGCATGACTTCAGCCATGTTCATTGGGGCGGTGGTTATGGCGCTGTCCTCCATCCTGGTGCTGATTTTGCTGCCTTCAAAGATACAGCGGCCTGTGGAAGAACTCGCCCACC
>CAZKZS010000005.1:0-44436 GCA_964557285.1 uncultured Anaerolineae bacterium
CCGCCTGAATAATGGCATGTGTGCCAAAAACTACATGAATCTGACCACTGGCTAACCCTTCATAAATGATGCGGCGTTCACTTTCAGGAATGTCGCTGGTCAGCAGGGCAGATTGGGCGTGTTCCAGACCGGGGAACTGTTGGAGCAGTCCCGCCAGTTTCTGGTAATGCTGCTCAGCCAGAATACCCGTTGGCGCCATCATGGCGGCCTGCTTACCATTCAAAACCGCCACTGCCAGCGCAATCGCCGCCACGATGGTTTTTCCCGACCCTACATCCCCTTGCAGCAGACGGTTCATCGGCACATTTCGTGCTATGTCGCTGAGGATTGTGGAAATGGCATTGTCCTGTGCGCCTGTAAGCTGGAAGGGCAGTCCGGCTTTGACCGTATTCAGCCATTCCTCAGAGACCGCGAGTGGCTGCCCCGGTTGTGAGTGCCATATCCGGCGGTTGCCCATGACACTTAACTGCAAGGTCAGCAGTTCATCAAAGGCCAGCCGTTCTCTGGCAAATTCCAGAAAATCCATGTTTTCCGGAAAGTGCATCTGCCGGATAGCCCAGTTCAGGTCAACCTGTTCCGCCCGTTCACGCACATCGGGGGGCAAAATGTCCGGCACTAAATCCGTATAGGTATCAACGACCTTTTTCATGATACGGCGCATGGTGCGGGCGCTGATTCCTTTAGTCAGGGGATACACTGGAACAAGGCCACCGGTATGCAAACTTTTCTGGTCAATTGGCTCCCATTCAGGATTGGTCAGCGTGATACGCCCCTGAAACTGTCCGGTTTGGCCGCTAAATACAAGCTGCATCCCCGGTTTAATCTGCCGTTTCAGCCATTCCTGCCCAAAAAAGCTCACTTCAATCGCTGCGGTGCTATCTTCCACAACAAAAACCAGCACGGTACGGTTGCCGGGCATTTTCCGTTCGGACATGCGCCGCACTGTCCCAATCACGGTGACGTTTTCTTTCGGTTTCAGGCGATTCAGAGGGAGGAGTTTGGTGTAATCGTCGTAGCGGCGCGGGAATACATATAGCAAATCCCGAATTGTGGCCGGCCCCAGACGTGCTAACTTTTCGGCCATTTTTTCCCCAATACCGGATAACACCGTCAGGGGCTGGTCAAGGATTTTCAGGTTTTCCAGTGCCGTTTCATCATCCACAGGGGGATGTTTGCGGAAACGGGGTTTGGATTTTCTGGGAACCGGAGGTTTTTCTTCGGGCGGTTTCACTTCTTCCCGTTTTACTGGCTGGGGGGGGAGTACCTCCTGGGGCGGGGTTTCATAGGGAGCGCTTTCCACTTTGTACTGCGGACGTGCCTCCACGCGGCGGGTAATCCGGTCTAAGACGTACTGCGCCAGGTCGCGCCGTTGATCCATATTTTCGGTCTGCTGGTACTCGTGAATGACCAGCAGAATCTCCTCAATGAGCGCGTGCTGTTCGGGGCGCTTGGCTTCATTGTGGGCTTCCTTCGCCCAGTTGGGGCCATACGCTTCCAGCCCTCCATGTACTGCCCGGTTGGTATAGCCGTTTTGCTGTTCCAGCCGCACAATTTTTATTAAAGTTTCTAATGCAGAAGGCATCAGGATTTCTTCCTTAGTGTGGCTACTCCCAGACCGCCGGGGCCGAAATGAATGGCGATGGCGGACGATGCCCACAGAGTCAGGATGTGGGGGGGAGCAATATCTTTGAGTTCATGTTCCATTTGTTGAGCAAGTTCGGGGTTATCCAGATGTAAAATTGCCAGCCGTTCCAGGGGGGCTTCATGGCGGGCTTTGGCGACCAGTTCCTTCAGCGCATTTTTGAAGGTACGGACTCGCCCATCCTGAGAAATTGCCCCATCTTTCACGATGACCAGCGGTTTAATTTGCAGGAGATTTCCCATCCCCGCGACCAGCCAGTTAATCCGCCCACTGCGGCGCAAAAAATCCAGGGTTTCGGGTGCTGCCCACAGCGTCGCCCGCTTTTTTGCGGATTCTACTTCTTCCAGAATCGTTTGCAGGTCAGCCCCCTGTTCGACCATTTCTGCCGCCATAATCACAATCCATCCCGCAGCCATGCTAACCACGCCTGTATCCACCACCGTGATTTTTTCCGGTGCAACCGCTTTAGCGGCCACCAGAGCGCTGCTAAAAATGCCGCTAAAATTGCTGGAAAGATGGAAGGAAATTACATGGTCGGCTTCCTGTAACAGTTCTTCGTAAATAATTTTGGCTTCCCCTGGGGGGAAGGCCGCCGTCGTGGGGGTAATCGTCGAGGTTCGCAGACGCTGATAAAAATCTTCTTTTGTGATGCTGACTCCATCATCCTTAAAACTTTCCAGCCCAAATTGAATATAAGCGGGCAGTTTACGGATGTTGTACCGACTGAGCAGATTTTCCGGCACGTCACAGGTACTGTCAGCCACCAGACGGATACACATTAAAAATGATCCTCATCATCATTTTCCCCCTCCAGCACAAACAGGCCAGTAGCATCCGGCCCCAGGAACGACGCCAGCGTTGGCCCATAAAACAGCGTGGGGAAATTTCGCCGTGAAAGATGGGCGGCTAGCCTGTCCTGTAAAATTCGCACCGCTTCCGTCGTAAACGGTGAATTTTGAACAATAATTAACTTATCAATCGATTCAAATTCTGCTACATATTCTACCAACTTATCAATTGCCTGGGCGCGGCTGCGAACTTTTTCCATGGTCAGCAAAGTGCCATCCTCAATGGTCAAAAAGGGTTTAATGCCAAGCATAGTCCCCAGAACCGCCTGTGATTCGCTGATAAGGGCATGTTGTTGAATAGTTTTCAGGGAATCCACATAAAAAATACAATAAGTGCGAGAAACCGCCCCGCGTACCATTCGCACAATTTCATCAAACGAGTCGCCCTGTTCAACCGCCTGAGCCGCCAGTTCAACTAACATACCCAATCCGGCGCTGGTCGTTTTGCTGTCGATCACCGCCACGTCACAGCGCCCCATGACGGACTGTGAGGCGATTTTGGCATTATCCCATGAACGACCCATTGAGCGCGAATGATGCAGCGAAATGACTTTATCGGTTTCCTGTGCCAGACGGGTATAAATTTCGGTATACTGTTCAATGGTGGGGCTGTGGATCACAGGTGTGGGGATATTATCCCGACTCATGTGCCGCGAATAGGCTTCTGCATCCATTTCCAGCCGTTCAAGATAACTTTCTGTGCCAAAGTCAATACGCTGTGGGGCAATCAGGATGTTATACCGGTTGAGGATGGAAGGGGATGCAAAATCCGCCGCGCTGTCCACCACGACCCGAATTTTGCCCACGTTATTCAATCCCTAAAATGTAATAATAGTGGGGCTGACCGCCGTACACGGCCACAAATTCCAGAGTGTCGTATTTTTCACTTAATCTCTCGACCAGGGTTTCAACGTTCTGAGGGGTAACTTCTGCTCCGTAATACAACGTCACCAGTTCGGCCTCATCCAGATTCGCCTCCTGAAGTACCCCTTCGACCACTTCTGAAAGTTCATCTCCGGCGCGGCGGATTTTCCCATCCACAATGCCGATATACTGTCCGTTTTTAACCTTTACCCCATCCAATTCAACCGTATCAATGGCTCTCGTGATTTCGCCTGTGGTGATATTGTCTTTGGCTTCGGTCATGGCCGCCGTAATTTCTTCAAGGTCGCCATCGGGAAGGTAGGACAACATAGCCGCTACGCCCTGCGGGAAAGTACGGGTCGGCACAATCTCAACATCCATATCCTCACAAATAGCGGCTGCCTGTTTTGCCGCCAGGAAAATATTTTTGTTGTTGGGCAAAACAATCACCCGGCTGGTTTTGGTCGCCCGTATCGCTTTAACGATTTCTTCCGTGCTGGGGTTGTTGGTTTGGCCGCCTTCCACAATGCCGGAAACGCCCAGTTCAGCAAAGACCCGCGCCAGGCCATCTCCGGCGGCTACTGCAACTACCGCAATTTCACCCGGCTGTACCTGATGCAGTTTAAGTTCCGGCGGGGCAGGTTGTTTCGCTTTTTGTTCTCGCAGCAGCGCTTCATACTGTTCCTGCATATTTTCGACTACTACATCGGCAAGGATGCCCTGCTGTACCCCGTAGCTGATGGGGATACCGGGGTCGTCTACATGAATATGCACCTTGACCAGCGTTTCACTGCCGATGATGACACCAGAGTCGCCCATCGCTTCAATATCGGCTTTGATTTTTGAAACATTTAAGCCTTCCCCTTTAATAATAAACTGTACATCATAGTTGTAGCGTTCGGCTTCAAACAGGGAAAGGTCGCGCGAAATTGCATCAATGGCGGCCTGAAATTCATCCACTTCTTCCACAGGCGCGGCCAGCATTTCGCCGTGTGCAGCCTTGAGCATCCCCTCCATGATGTACATCAACCCCGCGCCGCCGGAGTCAACCTTGCCCGCCTCCCGCAAAATTGGCAGCAGTTGAGGGGTTTTTTCTACCGCCGCCCATCCTGCCCGCACCACATGTTCCAGAAGCGCGACCAGATTGTCCTCCGTTTCATCAAAGGCTTCGGCGGCTTCAGCCATTTCTCGAATCACAGTTAAAATTGTGCCTTCGACAGGTGACTGCACCCCCTGATAGGCTTTGTCCGCCGCCGCCCGCAGCGCCAACTTTGTCCCCTTGACATCCAACGTTTCCAAATCTTTGATGGTCTGCGAAAACCCCGTCCAGATTTGGGACATGATTGTGCCGGAATTTCCGCGCGACCCCATAATTGCGCCATGTGCAATTTTACGGGCAATTTCCCCCACATGGCGGCTGGGTTCATCGGCTACTTCGCGGTAGGCATTCTGCATGGTGAGCAGCATATTCGTGCCTGTATCGCCGTCCGGCACGGGGAAAACATTCAGGTCATTGACCGTTTTATAATTGTGTTCCAGCCAGAGTTTCCCTGCTTCCGCAAGGCGCTTAAACGTTTGCCCATCACAGGTCGTAACGTGTTGAGTCGGTTCTGTCATACCAATAATCTACCAATAAAGCCTTAAATTGACTGATTGGGTGAACTCATGCGTAAATCCTGCACATGAATATTCACCTGATGCACCTTTAAGCCGGTGCTGCTTTCCACATAGTAGCGTATCGAATTGATAAGACTGTTAGCAACACTGGCGATATTCGTCCCATATTCAATGACCACATAGACATCAATCGTAAGGGACTGGTCATTTTCGTCAATAGTCACCTTCACGCCGCGATTGGGGTCGCGGGTAATGGTGGCGGCAATCCCTCTCGCACGAGTCGAAGTGGTCATGCCGACCACACCATAGGTATGAGTCGTGGCATAACTGACCAGCGACCCAATTGTCTGTTTGGAGATTTCAATCATCCCTGAATCTGTGTGCTGAACCATGACTGAACAACTCTCATATTGATTTTCAGCCTCTCTCTATGGTAGCATGACCTGGTTGCACCTGGAGAGAGAGATTTTAACGATGGCTAAGTGTGAATACTGTGGTAAGCATACCCAATTTGGGCGCAACAAGAGCTTTTCGCAAAAGCGAACGCCACGTACTTTCCGTCCTAATCTTCAAAAGACGAAAGTGATTGAAGATGGCAAACTCGTCAAGCGTACCCTTTGTACTCAGTGTATCCGCACCGTGTCCAAAATGGACTAAAGCCGTGCTAACCACATAAGAAGCGCCGGAGCATTACCGCCCGGCGTTTTTGTTTTCTAAGGCTTCCCGCAGCAGGTTCATACTCGCCCGGATGCCCTGTGCTGCCCCAAAAACCGATGACCCCGCCACCATCACATTGGCCCCGTGTTCAAACGCCGTGTGAATCGTGCTGGCATCAATGCCCCCATCCACCAGAATGTCGATATTTCCGGCCATCTGCCGAATCTGTCGCAGTTTGGGCAGGGTTTCGGGCAAAAATGCCTGTCCGCCTGCCCCCGGATTCACGGTCATCACCACAATTTCATCCAGCAGGGGCAGCACTTCCTGAATCATCACGGCGGGCGTATGGGGATTCAACGCCACACCCGCTTTTAGCCCCAGTTTTTTAATCTGCTGTAAGGTGGCGTGAAGATGAGGGCAGGCTTCAACATGCACACTGATGGACACCGCGCCCGCTTTTGCCATTTTTTCAAGCTGATGGTCCGGCTCAACAATCATCAAATGCACATCCAGAGGCAGGGTCGTTACCCGCCGCGCCGCTTCGACCACCAGAGCGCCAAAGGAAATATTAGGTACAAATCGCCCGTCCATCACATCAATGTGAATCCAGTCTGCGCCGCTGGCTTCCGCCTCACGGATTTGCTCCCCCAGCCGGGTAAAATCCGCCGCTAAAATCGAAGGGGCGAGTTTAATCTTCACAAAAAATTCCCTATCAAATGTAGGGAGCTATGTTACATTTTATAACAGGAAAAATCAATAAATCGCCGCCATATGATTGAAGTCGAACATCTAAGCAAAACCTTCAAAAAATTTGAAGCCGTCAAAGACATTTCCTTTACTGCCCACGATGGAGAGGTTTTTGGGCTGCTGGGGCCAAACGGGGCAGGCAAAACCACCACGCTGCGAATGTTATCTACCGTCGTGACCCCAACGGCAGGAACGGCTCATATTCACGGCTATGATATTCGTCATCAAAAAAATGAAGTGCGCTCTCACCTGGGGATTCTGGTCGAAAGCGCGGGATTATATGCTCATTCCACCACCCGCGAACATCTGCGTTTTATCGGGAATCTGCATGGCCTGAACGGAAACGGGCTGGAAAAACGTATCCGCGAGTTGATTGATGCGCTGGGCATGGGTGACTTTGCCGACAGACGGGCGGAAGGGTTTTCACGCGGAATGGTGCGGAAGGTCGTGATGGGTATGGCACTGGTTCATAACCCGCCCAACGTCATTTTGGACGAGCCGACTCAGGGGCTGGATGTGGTCAGCACCCGCGCCGTGCGTGAAATTATCCTGAAATTTAAAGCGGAGGGGCGCTGTGTGATTCTCAGCACGCATCATATGGATGAAGTCGAGCGCCTATGTGATCGGGTAGCGATTATTCACCGGGGACAGATTCTGGAAAGCGGCCGACCGCAGGCACTGGTTGAAAAATACCGTGCGGATAACCTGGAAGCGGCGTTTGTAGAAATTGTCGGCGCAGAAGCCCTGCTCGCCGAAGCCGAACGTGAAGTCCAACAGCATAAGGGTAAATCCTGATGCGCCTCTGGGATGTATACCGGATTGTCTTTCGGAAGGAATTTCGGGAACTGCTGCGTGACCGCCGTTCGCTGTTCTGGTTATTTGCCCCACCGATTATCCTGCCGGGAATCGCGCTGTGTGCGGGGATTTTTATCGGCACACAGGCGATTCGGATTGCCAGTGAAGGCTTTCCGGTAGTGGTCGAAAATGCCGATGAAGCGCCCGAACTGGTGCAGCGTCTGGCCGATGAGGATAGCCTAGTACTGCTGGATGATGAAACACAGGAGGAAGCCGTCCTCATAATCACCCTGCCGGAAGATTTTCAGGAACGGCTGGCAAATCACGAAACGGCCAGCATCAGCCTAACCAGCCGCAACAATTCGCTCATCACCTTTGTCGGTAAAACCGTCGTGCGCGGCGTGATTGATGCCTACAACGAGGATTTGTTAGATCAACGGCTGGCATCCCGCAGCCTGACCCGCGAATGGCTTACACCGATTCAGATTGGGGAGCGCACCGAAACTGAAACCGTAGGCAGCGACGAGAACGGCGGCGGGCGAAGTGTGCTGGCGACGATTTTTTTGCCTCTGGCGGTGACTTCCTGGCTGCTGGGCGGTGGTATGGGATTGGTATTGGATTCTACCGTCGGGGAAAAAGAACGGCAGACGATTGAAAATTTACTCGTCACCCCTGCCAGCCGCGTTGGAATTGTCCTGGGCAAAATGACCGTAATTTTTATTGCATCCATGGCCGTAATGAGTTTATGGCTGGTGGAAGGGGTGCTGTTGAATGCGCTTGGCAGCGCGGGGTCGGAAATTTCAGGCAGCCTCAGCACCGCCGACCTGCTGACTCTCCTGCTGGTTAGTGGCAGCAGTGTACTGGGATTAATAACGGCGCTGGTGGTGCTGGTGGTTCCGTTTACTGTGATGCTCAACGCGCTGGTGATGGCGTGGTGTGCCTATGCTGCCAACTACCGGGAAGCCAATCTATTTATGGCGTTGATTCAATTGGGGCTGCCTGCCAGCGTTCTGCTGACCATTTTTAGCCTGCCGCCGGATATTGCTGACCCGATTTATGCTATCCCCTTTTTTGGCACTATCGTCGGAATCCGTGATTTATTCAGTCAATCGCTTTCTACAACGGCGTTGTTGATTTGTTTTGTGACCAGTACAGTCTATGCCGCCGCCGCGATTATCTTTGCCGCGTGGATGTTCGGGCGGGAATGGTCATTAACACGGGGTTTGCAGTAATTTGGCAAGGCCAACAACCAGTTGTAGACTACAATAGGTTTTCGATTGAGGAAATTATGCAGCAATCGGACAATGTATCTCCCGCAGAGTGGCGGTGGGTCGCTCTCATAAGCGGCCTCCTGGTAGCGCTGACTCTGCTGCCTTATGCCTGGGCATTGATTGCCTCGGTAGACTCCTCCTATACCTTCCTGGGGATTCTTCCGAATCCGAAAGATGGCGCTACGTATCTGTCGAAAATTCAGCAGGGGGTAGATGGTCACTGGCTGTTTGAACTGCGCCACACCCCCGAAAAACATGATCCGGCAGGTTTCCATCTGTTCTATCTGATGTTAGGACAGGTCGCTAATTTGTTGGGACTGTCTACTGTAGTGATGTTTCATCTGGCGCGGGTAGCGACCAGCTTTTTTATGTTTGCTGCGTTATATAACCTCGGCGCGGCCATCTGGACTCGGATTCGCCCCCGCCGCCTGTTTTTCATTCTCATTTCTGTAGGGTCGGGGCTGGGATGGCTGGCGCTTTTTTTTAATTCAGATTCCCTTGCACCAGATTTAATTGTGCCGGAAGCCTTTCCTCTGCTGGCAGCATATACCAATCCTCATTTCCCCCTGGCAATTGGCTGTCTGGCGCTGGTCACGGCGATTTTTATCCGTGTGTTTCGCCCCGGTTTTACCGAAGCACCTACGTCCGATAATGGCGGGCTGGTCCTAATTATTCTGTCGATTATTCTGGCAATCATTTCACCGCCCGCGATGGTGGGTCTGGGGGGGACACTGTTTTTTTATACGGTGGTACGGGGTTACATCCTGACCCAAATGGTTCGTCAGAAACCCAAAGCGCAGCAAAAACTCAACTACACGCAGCAAACCCTTCCGATATATGGTTTTCAAGTGCCTTTGCATGAAGCGCGTTGGGCCGCCATGTTTATTCTGCCTGCTGCTCCTCTGGCGCTGTATTATTTTATGGTGTTTCGCTTTAATGAGACTTTTGGCGCTTTTAATGAACAAAATGTGACCCCTTCTCCCAATCCATTGTTATTCATTTTTGGTTATGGGCTGCTGCTGATTCTGGCGATTCCGGGGTTATGGCGGGCCTTTCGCCGTTTTGAACCGGACGGCGACCAGTTCATGTTTATCTGGTTTGTGGTCAATGTGCTGGCGATTTACGCGCCTTTTGCTTTACAGCGCCGCCTATTAATTGGGCTGATTATCCCCATTATTTATTTTGCGGTTCGTTCCATTGAAGATTACTGGATAGAACGTGTACCGGAACGTCTGCGCGTGCCAGCGCTAATTGCCCTGTTTGTGTTTATTCTGCCAACTCATGTATTCACGTTTGGAGCGCCGCTGGCTTTTGCAGTGTTCGATCAGGAAGCGGGCGCGGATAACCTGATTCTGGTGCATGAGGATTATCGGAAGGCGTTCGATGAACTTCAGAAGGTGGCACAGTATGATGAGGTTGTGCTGGCTTCTCCCAATATCAGTCTGTGGCTTCCGGTGCAAACTGAACAGCGACCCGTTTACGGGCATGAGTTTGAAACCGTCCCCAACGAAGAACGCGCCGACCAGGTTTTTGATTTTTACCGGGGCAAAGATTGTGAAACGCTGCTGGGGGAGGATTTGCCTTTCCGGGTGGCTTTTGTCCTGTGGGGACCGAAAGAGGATGACCTGGGGCTGTTAACCCGCAAAGAAGCAAAAGATGAGGGCATCCTGAACCTGGAAGATTTTGAAAAG
Organism: uncultured Anaerolineae bacterium; assembly: GCA_964557285.1. Lineage (GTDB taxonomy): Bacteria > Chloroflexota > Anaerolineae > Aggregatilineales > J027 > SB15. The sequence goes on from CAZKZS010000005.1 coordinate 10,133, forward strand.
GAAAACGGCGACAAAATTCGGCTGCCGAACGCAGATAAATGCCGGACTGTGGTCGAAGAACGGGCTGTTGAACGGTGGACATTTGGGGATGTCACCCTCTATCGCCTCCCTTAAAATTGGTGCTGCCTTTGCCTGCCTGCTGCTGATTTTCCTGATTCTAATCGGCTTTCGGTACACCAGCCTGCCATACAACCCCGGGGCAGATTTTTCCGACTCGACCATCAGCCGATGGCCGGATGCGCTGCATTTCCAGCGCAGTGTACGCGACCATCACACTCTGCCTCTCTGGAATCCGCACCTCATGGCAGGCCAACCTTTTGCGGCAAATCCGGGAACTAAAGTCTGGTATCCTCTGACCTGGCTGCTGCTCATCTGGGATGCCGCGTTTCATATCAATATTATGATCGCGTTTCATCTGTGGTGGGGCGGCATGGGCATGTGGTTCTGGTCGCGCCGCACCGGATTGGCCGACTGGCCTGCGGTGCTGGCTGCCGTTGGATATTTACTTGCGCCCAAGTTACTGGCTCATGCAGGGGCGGGGCATCTGGATTTGTTAATAGTGATGGCCTGGCTGCCCTGGATGCTGTTTTTCCTGCACCGCACGCTGGTTTTTCCCAATGAAAGTGTATTCAATACGATTGCGCTGGCTTTTACAGGGGCAATGCTGTTCATAGGCGCGATTCAGCTTATGCTTTTTACCTTCGGGCTGAGTTTTGTCTATGCGTTATCGCTGGAACGCAAACCCCGCCGCTATAAAAATCTACTTCTGGTATCCGTTTTAGGCATAGGATTTGCGGCGGTGCAGTGGATTCCATTAGTGGAACTGCGGGAGGCGGTTTCACGGGGCGATATTCGAGCGCAGGACGCCGCTATTTTCAGCCTTGAGGCCGGACAGCTTGTAGGGATGCTCATGGGGGATCACAGTGGCAACGTTGAAACCCTGACCTATGTTGGTGTGAGCGTGCTAATTCTGGCGCTGGCAGGGCTGATTCTGCGCCCGCGTCAAAATCGCTTCTGGTGGGCAGTGATTACTTTTGCGGCGCTGTACAGCCTGGGCGAAAATTTTATGCTCTGGTCTGCGCTGGTGAAAATTTTTCCGCCCCTGCTGCTGTTCCGTGTCCCCAGCCGCGCCTGGTTTCTGGTGGCGCTGAGTATGCCCTATCTGGCCGGCTGGGGACTTCAGACTCTAGTAGAAAATCCACCCCATACCGCCCTCGCCCGTCTGGGGATTGTGGCGCTGGTAGGGCTGGGGCTGACATGCAGCGTGTCGAGTCTGGTCATTTTAAGCGAATTTGTCAAAACCAGCGCGATTCTTGGCACGTTTTTTCTACCGCTTACCGCCTTTTTTATCGCGCTCCTGATTTTTAACCGGATTCCGTCGCATATCCTGATGCCCTTAATGACCATCGTTATCATTGCAGATTGTTTATGGATAGGGCAGGCAGTATTAGAAGGGCGTCCCCAAAAAGCGTGGCTGACAGAAAACCCGCCCGCGCTGCTGGAAAATCTAACCGGACGCATTTATACCCCCAGTTATGCGATTCCTCAGCAGGATACTGCTTACTGGGGACTTCAGCGTTTGGATGGCGTTGACCCGTTCCAGTTAAAAAAATTTGTCGAAAATAGCGAACATGCTACGGGCGTGCCGCGTGAGGGCTACAGCACCACTGTTCCCGCCGAAGTTGTACTTGAACCGGATAAAGCGAATCTGGACATCCAGAACGCGCCAATGGATGCTGAACAATTAGGGCAGTGGGGTGTGGCCTATGTTTTGACCAATTACCCGATTCACATTGATGGACTGAAACTGGCTAATCGGCAGGATGATATTTATTTTTATGAAAATACATTTTATCGAGCCTTTGATTTGAGTTGGGACGGTCCGAATCGGGTTACGCTGTCGGTAGAAAATCCTGATATTTATCCTGTTGTAAATGCCTCTGGCTGGCAAAAAGAAAATGGGGAAGCTGTCAAGAAGAATTTATTAAGCCTGCCTGCTGAAAATACAACTTTCGTTTACCGCCCCGTCGGAATCTCTATCGGATTGGCGGTGAGTGGTCTTACTTATGGAGTGGCGCTGCTGTGGCTGGTAGGGGTGTCTGGCTTTTTGCGCTTCTCGTCGCTGCGCTAACCACGCTGCCCTATCTGGTCGGATGGGCGTCGGCGGGCGATGAGTGGGTTTTTAACGGCTTCACGATTGGCGTGGAAGATGGCAATGCTTACCTGGGCAAAATGCGACTCGGCGCACGTGGGGAATGGAAATTTTTCCTGTTTTACTCGCCAGAACAAACAGACAGCGCTTTTGGTTTATATCTTCCTTACATCGCATTGGGGCAGGGTGTCGGATGGGTGGTGGATGAAAATTCGCCGGAACTGGTCACGGCGCTGGCAATTGCTTTTCAGCTATTCCGTTTTGCTGCCAGTTTTTTGCTCATTCTGGCGACGGATGCTTTTATTGGAGAATTTATCTCTGCGCCGCGCACGCGCTGGCTTGCGCTGATTCTGGTCACGTTGGGGGGTGGGTTGGGCTGGATTCTGCTGCTGGCGGGATACCAGCCCATTGAATTTTATATTCCCGAAGGCTTTTCCTTCCTGCTGATTTTTGCCCTTCCGCATCTCGCCCTTGCGCGGGCAGCACTTTTAATCGGCTTCATTTATATATTCCGCGCGTTAAAAAATCAGCGCTGGCAGGCGGCTGTCATAGCAGGGCTGTTGTGGAATATCGTCGGGCTGATGGTCACGTTTTATCTGGCGGTGATTTATGCGCTGCTAGGGGCGTGGGGGCTGGCACTCTGGCTTAAAAGAAAGCATTTTCCCGTTTCCTTTGCGCTGATGGGAGGAATCGCTGCTGGTTTCACCGCGCCCCTGTTTCTCTACAACACCTGGCTTTTTTCCACGAATGAAGCGTTTAAGCAGTGGTCGAGTCAGAATTATCTGCCCTCCCCTCATCCGATTTATTACGTCTTTGGATATGGTCTGCTGGCGGTGCTGGCAGGAGTAGGCGGCAGATGGGCATGGAAAAAAGGCACGGAAAAACATACGCTGCTGGTCGGATGGGTGCTGGTTGTGCCGATTCTGGTGTATTTACCGATTAATGTGCAGCGCCGCCTGCTGGAAGCCGTTTTTGTCCCTCTCGTGATTCTGGCCGTTGTAGGGTTGAAATTACTGACACGCCATCGCTTCAAACTGGCACAGCGGTTGCTGCTGGTGGCGCTGCTGCCTTCCATGATTCTGCTGTGGGTAGGCAGCATTTTTACCTTAACTGTGCCGGATTATCCTGCCTTTCGCCCCAAAACCGAAACCCGTGCCATGGACTGGCTGGCAAAACACGTTGAACCCAATGCGGTGGTGTTGGGTGCGGCAGGGACAGGAAATTATCTTCCCGCCAGAACCAATCTACGCCCGTTTATGGGGCATGGGCCGGAAACCCTTTATTCCCGTGAAAAAGCGGACATCGTAGAGAAATTTTATAAAGGCCAGCTTTCGCCCGCCGAAAGGCAGCAGTTGTTCAGCGATTTTAACATTCGATACGTGATGTTTGGGCCGTTAGAACGTAAAATCAATGAAGCGTGGAGCAGCGATTTAACGCTCATCTATGACCACGGCCAGTACCAGATTTTTGAGGTTAAATAGATAGTATGAATCGTCGCGGAATTGCGACATGGTTTCCACTGGCGCTTCTGGCGGGGATGCTGGTGGTCTTTTTTGCGCCTTTGATTGTGGGGACACGTTCGTTGTTCTGGGGACTGCCCGCGCTGCAATTTTACCCCTGGCGCGAATTTGCCTTTGATGAACTGCGGGCAGGCCGGATTCCTTTTTTGAATCCCTATAACGGCGGTGGCGCTCCCCTGCTGGCGAATTATCAGACGGCTGTTTTTTACCCCCCGAACTGGCTGCATCTTATCCTACCTGATGCCCATGCCATGAATTTAATTGCGGTGCTGCATATTTTCTGGGCGGGTTTTGGCATGTGGAAATTGACGGGGCAGCTTGGGATTCGGGATTTTGGGCGGGGAGTCAGCCTGCTGGCCTACGCGTTTGCTGGATACAACATTGCCCGTATGGGGTCATTCCCGACAGCCAGTACAGCCGCCTGGCTTCCCTGGTTGTTATGGGTGCTAACAGGGCTGCTGGAAAAACGTACCGCAGGTTATGTGGGGCTGCTCGGTCTGATTTCGGCGATGCTGCTGCTGGCCGGACACGCGCAAACGGCGCTTTATGCATTTTTGGCCGCCGGGTTATATACCCTCTGGCAGCTTACCACCCTGCCGCGCCCTGTCCGCTTCAAAGCCTTTCTGATGGCAGGCGGCGGGGTGCTGCTTGGCACGGGTATTGCTGCCACGCAACTTTTATTCACGCTGGAATTGTTGGCCGAATCACAGCGTTCGGGCGGGGTCGATTACAACGAACTGACCAATCTTTCTTTTGCTCCGCTTCGGCTGCTGGTACTGGTCATGCCAAACTTTTTTGGGAGTCCGGTGGATGGATCGTATTTGACCCCCGACCGGGGGGTGTACTTTGAGGACATGATTTATATCGGCATCGTGCCATTTATTGCCGCCATTGCCGCCATTATTGGCTGGTTGCAACGGCGCACCCTGCTTGACCACTGGCAAAGTTATCGCAGTGTGCCGTTCTGGATGCTGCTTGTCGGGGTTGGATTTCTGCTGGCGATGGGGAAATACGGACCAGTTTACCGTACCTTGTACGACTATGTGCCGACCTTTGATGCCTTCCGTGAACCCGTGCGCTGGATGATCTGGCCGGTGTTTGCCCTGTGTGTGCTGGCCGGAATCGGGGTTCAGAACTGGGGCCGCAGCCCCCGCATTTTTTTCTGGTCACGGCTTTTAGCGGCGGGCGGTCTGGGATTTGTCGTGATAGGGCTGGTTGTGCAGCAGACCAGTTCATCAGTAGATGCAACCGCGTCGGTTTTATTAGATGCTCTGACCGCTTTTGGGTGCTGGTTTGCGGGTGCAGCCATTCTCACGCTGGCTCAGCCGGATGAAACGTGGAATATCCCGTTCAGGCGCTGGGAGATGGCAGTCATCATTTTTGTGATGGCCGACTTGCTGTGGGCAGCACAGGGTTTAAACCCGACAGTGCAGCAACAGTTTTTCCGGGATGCCAGCGTGACCTATCCACAGGGGCGGCTGTACTGGTATAAGGATTATGAAGAAGAAATCAAATTTGAAAAAACATTTGATTTAGCCGACTACCGCACCGCGACCCTGAACTGGCCGTATGTGCGTCACTCGCTGCTGCCCAATTTAAATATGCTGGATGAAGTTTCTCTTTATAACAATTTCGACCCCCTGCTGCCGCGTTATCAGGCCCGCTACATGGAACTGATTGAAAAATTAGGCCGTCGGGGAGGAAATCTACTTCGGGCGGCGGGCATTGGGCAAACGTTGGGGCCGGTGCGTCCTAACGGATGGGAAAAAATTCAGGGGGATGACCCCAGTTTTGAAGCGCCACAGGAGCCGCCTCTTGTCTGGCTAGTACCGCGTGCGATATGGGCAGCCGATGATGACACCGCCGAAGCCGAACTCCTTAAAGAAACCTGGAATCCGGATCAGGCAGTGATTCTGAGCGCAGAAGCGCCAACCGACGCGCTGGTACTGGAAACCTCCCCTCCCCTTGAAGAAGTGAGTTTTTTTGAAGTGGTGGAGGATACACCGACTCAGAAAAAATACCGTGTTGTAACCGATGGAAGCGGGTATCTGGTGCTGGCAACTTCATGGTATCCGGGATGGAGTGTGCATGTGGATGGGGAAAAACAGACCCTTTACCGTGCGAATCTGGCATTTATGGCCGTTGAAATTCCTGAAGGCGGCGGTGAAGTCACCTTCCGCTATTTTCCATCCCTCAGTATTCCAGGGATTTTATTCAGTTTGCTTTCGCTGTTTGTCTGCATTGGTTTAATCGCCTTTAGTCAATTCCGTCAGCAATAATGTCTCGTAACGCGCCTCAACTTCAACTGTCGGAACGCCGTTTGCTGCTGCGTCTGGGGGATGCCGTTTGCAATTTTTTAGCGGTGCTAATTGCCCTGCGAATCTGGGCATTTGTAGCGGGACGGGATTACAATCTCGGCTTTATCCTGGCAAATTTCTTCTGGTTTGTGGTGCTGGAAACGCTGTGGTTTATGATTGCCAGCGCCAATGACTTTTATGATTTAAAAATCGCCTCGCATGGGATACGTTCGGCGACCATCCTGTTCCAGATTGTGATTCAAATTACCTTTGTGTATCTGGTCATCTTTTTTGTGTCCCCACGAGATGCTCTGCCGCGTTTATTCATTCTTTATTATGCGATTACTTCTATTCTGCTGATTACCCTGTGGCGGGCATGGCGGCCTTTTTTAATCGGCTGGACGTATCAGCCACGACGGGCGCTGGTGGTGGGCAGTGGATGGGCGGCGCGGGCAATTCTGGAAGTGCTGCAAACAGAAGCCCGAAATGAGTACGAAGTAGTTGGCGTGGTATCACACCCCAGTACCCATGCTGAAGTTGACCAGACGGTGACGGTTTTACGCGACGGCAAGTTGCTGGCACAAACCGCCGAATCGCTCAATGCCTCCGAAATTATTCTTGCCTATGGCAGCGAAATGCCGGGGGATATGTTTCAGGGGCTGATGGATGCTTACGAACAGGGATACACCATTACACCGATGCCGATTCTTTATGAACAGGTGACAGGACGTGTTCCCATTGAACACGTCAGCGAATCAAGCTGGATGGTGGTGCTGCCTGTAGAAACCAGTACCCTGTTTAACCCCTATCCCCTGCTTAAACGGCTGATGGATATTATTTTATCGCTGATTGGCTCGCTGATGTTTGCGCTGCTGCTGCCGTTTATCGCGCTGGCCGTAACATTGGACTCGCCGGGACCGATTTTTTACCGTCAGGAGCGTGTGGGGAAAGGGGGCAAGCCGTTCAAAATTCTGAAATTAAGAACGATGATTCCTGATGCAGAAAAAATGAGTGGCCCCCAGTGGGCTGCTGATAATGACCCGCGTATCACCCGCACCGGAAAATTTCTGCGCCGAACCCGTCTGGATGAACTACCACAGCTTATCAACGTACTGCGCGGCCAGATGAGTCTGGTGGGCCCACGCCCCGAACGGCCTTTTTTTGTGGAAAAACTTTCGCAGGCCATCCCGTTTTACCGCACCCGTAATATTATTAAACCCGGCGTAACCGGATGGGCGCAGGTGAAGTACGGATACGGCAATTCGGTAGAGGATGCGCTGGTGAAACTGCAATACGACCTGTATTACATCCGTCATCAAAGTATTCTTCTGGATGTGCTGATTCTGCTCCGCACTATCGGGAAAATGCTCAAATTCGCAGGGACATAGGTTTTTAGCCAACCGTTAAAAACAGCAGAAGCACTATCCATAGCGTGCTGTACATCAACGGGCGGCGTAGATTTCGTTCGGCGCTGTACAACACCACCATCAGAACCAGACCAGGAATAAAACGGAAAATCCCTAAAAATTCGCGGTAGGTGGAAAACGGCACGAACGGCATAATAGCGGCGCTGGTAAAAAGCAGACAGGTATAGAGGGAGATGTTGTGCTGTCGAAAATCCTGCACACTTTCCCACAGCCCCCACAGCGTTGGCAGCAGCACCGGAATCCCGACCAGCAGCACCCCTAACAGCAAAAAAGCAGCAAGCCCGCCTTCCGTCCAGATTTTGATCACCCCTAAAAAAGGGATTATTTCAAAGGGTGTCGCTTTTGCACCGCCTGAACCGATGCCTATTTCTCCCAACCAGATAGAGAGATACCCCTGCCAGAGCAAAAACGGAATACCTACTGTCAGAATCAGGAAAAATGCCTCCTGCCAGCGCCGATTGATGCCTAAATACAGAACAAATCCGGCGGTCATGATGCCTGTGGTTTCTTTGGCGAGTCCTGCCAGCCCTAAGGCAGCAGCCATCAGCCAGAACTGCTGATGTTGAAACGCCCAGATACCCACGACGACCAGCCCATAGGCCAGAGGTTCGCTGGTGCTTAACCGCGTGGAAATGACCACTCCAAAAAAGAGGCCGTAGCTGAGAGCGAACCAGCGCTTACGGCCTTCTTTTTCAAGCAAATCTTCCAGCAGATAGGTGCTGAAAAGCAGGGACGCACCGTTGACCAGTACAAACACCCAGGGGATAAGTGCTTCTGTGCCAAAACTCAGCCCGTACCCCAGACTCGGCAGCAAAATGCGCTGGTAGCGGTATGCGGGCGCGTCGATGCACGGGGCAGCATGGGCAGGGTCGCGGGCGATGTAATAATTAAACTGCCCATCATAACCTTCGATTTTTAATTGTTCATCCAGCGTTGCGTCGTCAGGAATATCACAGGTTTCGCCATCTTCCCCCGTACACTGGCTAAAACAGCTTCCGATAGCAACAAACGTTTTCGGGTCATGGTGATTGCTGAAAAAAATAAATCCGAGATACCCCACCAGTACCAGCGCCACCACCATCCAGGGGCGGACGTTACGCAAAGACATTTTCCCAGTCAATATCCTTCGTCAGGCCGGAGCATAAAGTTTCGAGAAACGCCAGGGCTTCTTCGGCTGTTTCGCAGTCCTTATCCCGCACATTTTGCGTATCCGCAATTTTGGCGAATACTCCCGCCAGCGCTTTGGTTTTAGCATCACTGGAAAACGAGCAGCCACCCGAATATTTATCACTGCGGAGCAAAATTTGTATCAGTTGGCGGAGCGCTTGCAGGTCGCTAATGCGTCCCTTCCTCAGGTCGGAAATGAAGTAGAGTTTTCCTTCAGCTTCGTCCAGCGCTCGTTGAATATCCTTTAAAAAGGCGTCCCGTTCTTTTTCGTTTGGGGTTTTTTCCCAGCGAATATACACCAGTTCCTTAGAGAGCTTTTGGAATCGATACGCTGTCATTTTACCTGCCCCCAGAAGCTGCCCTCAGCGTAACATGAAAATGCTTATTCAGCCAATGCATATTTTCAGGTAGCATTAAACATGGAGGGGTCATGCTCACGATTGAACGCCTGATGTTGTGGATTTTATTTATTTTGCTGTTCACAATGGCCGTGCGTGTGCCAGTGGATACCGATACCTGGTGGCATCTGCGAAGCGGCGGCAGCATTTTAGACACAGGGGAAATCCCCAAAACAGACTCTTTTTCCTTCACCAAAAACGGAGAAACCTGGGTGGACCACAGTTGGGGCGCTCAGATGCTGCTGACCTTAAGCTACCGCATTACGGGTGGGGCAGGCAAAACAGATGACGGAGGCGTGGTCGGGCTGGCGCTGTTTACGGCGCTGCTTGGCACGGCAGGCATGGCCTTTGTTTACCGGATGTGCGCGGGAACGGTCTACAGTCGTGCCTTTGTGATGGTGTTTGGGGCAGCTACCGCCGCCGTATTCTGGTCGCCGCGCCCGCAGATGTTTTCTTTTTTCCTCAGCGCAGTCGTTTTATATTTGCTCTACCTGTATAAATTTCACCGTCGGGATTACCTGTGGGCGATTCCGGTGCTGATGGCGCTGTGGGTGAATTTGCACAGTGGGTTTGCAATCGGGTTTATCCTCCTGATAGGTTTTATGATAGGGGAAGCGGTAGGGAATCTGTTTAATCCTCAGGATGAATACGCGGTTCACTGGCGGCGGTTGGGTAAAATCGGGCTGGTATCTGTGGTTTCTGTGCTGGCCTTATCCATCAACCCCTACGGCCCGCGTATGATTTTATATCCGTTTGAAACGGCAGGATTACAAACCCTCAATCTGCTGATTCAAGAATGGCAGTCGCCAAATTTTAAACTTCCGCAAACCTGGCCTTTTCTGATGATGCTGGCAGCCACGATTTTGTTTGCCGGGCTGACCCAAAAACGCATGATATGGAGTGACCTGAGTTTAACCATCGGAACGATGCTGCTGGCGCTCTGGGCAGGGCGGAATATTGCCGTGTTCGCGGTGGCAGCCACTCCTGCCCTTTCGCGGCTGGTCGATGCCTATTTAGACGAACGCGGCTGGCGGCTGCGCCCCATGAAAAGTATCAAAGGCACAAAGCTGCTCATCAATTGGATTTTGCTGGTGGTGGTTACTTTTGGTGGGCTGGCAAAAATTACTTCGGATTTGCTGCCGGAAAATGTCGAAAAAGTGCAGAACGAGCTTTTGCCCCTTAAAGCAGCCGCCTATCTGGAACAAAATCCGCCGCAGGGGAATATGTTAAATTCCTATAACTGGGGCGGACTGCTCATGTTTTTACTGCCGGAAATTCCCGTTTTTGTGGATGGGCGTACTGATTTGTATGGAGATGATTTTTTGAAAGATTACTTTGGCACTTATCTAGGAGCATCGGACTGGCGGGAACTTTTAAATGACTATGCCATTCAGACGGTCGTGGTTGAAGACGAAACGGCGCTTGCGACCCTGCTGCGAGAGGATAACCAGTGGCAGGTGGTTTATGAGGATGAGCAGGCTGTGATTCTGGAAAAAATCAGTGACTAAAAACGACCTTTTTTCCGATGTTCGTGTCCTGCTGTATTTGTTTATCAGCCTGCGGGTGATTTTATTGATTGTGTATCAGCCGCAGTTAGTGAAGGAGGCTGAGGTAGAACGTGGCCTCACCACCCTGGGCGATTACCATGAACATTATGAATTTTCCCGCAGCATTACCTCAGAAAATTTGCCCTACCGCGATTATTGGGTTGAATTTCCTCCGGTCTGGCCGGCTCTAACAGCGCTGGCAGCCGTTTTTTTCAAAAATTTCACCAACTGGGCAAGTTTTATTTTTCTCATTATGACGGCCTTTGATGTGGGCAATCTGATTCTGGTGCGGAAACTGGGCATTTTTTTTCATGAAGCAGAAGTAGGCGTCGCCCTGAGTTGGGTTTATGCGCTGCTGGCCGCACCCCTTATTATGACGGCATGGAATTTTGAAAGTATCGTCATATTGACCCTGCTGATGGGTTTCTGGTTGTGGACACAGGAGAAACTTCATCTTTCTGCCGCGTGGATCGCGCTGGGCATCCTGACCAAATATCTCCCCGTGCTGATTTTGCCTGTGGTCTGGCGGTTTATGCCGCGCCGGAATGCCATTTTTTACACGGCGGTGAGTCTGGGTTTAACGCTGCTGGTACTGATTCCTCTCATAGTATGGGGCGAGGGAATGGCGGTAACTTCGCTTACGGTGCAGGCTGAAAAACCTTCCTATCAGACCGTATGGGCGCTTATTGATGGAAATTACGCAACAGGTAGTTTCCCCGGTGGTCAATCCCGTTATGATGCCGATGCGGAAGCTGTCCAACGCCTGGGAAATGAGGCTATTATCCCCGTTTGGCTGCGCTTGATACCCTTTGCCACCTTCGGGTTATGGTTGTTCATGCGCCCCATGCCTGCCGATGAATCGGTCCAATTTGCTTTTCTGAGTGTAACTGTACTTCTTTTTATGCTGTGGTCGCAGGGCTGGTCGCCGCAGTGGACGGTGATCCTGCTGCCGCTTTTGCTGCTGAATTTTCCGTCACGGTTGGGGGTGCTGGCGGCGGTCACGCTAATGGTGGGAACATTTATCGAGTACCCGATGTTGTTTCGTTATGGGGCGGAATCCGGCAATGTCATTGGGGAAGCCTATCGCCTGCCCTTTGCCATGCTGATTCTGGCCCGGACAGTTTTTCTGATGGGGTTTGTTGGCGCATTAACGGGAAAACTCAAATGAGCCGACGCGATTATTTTATCCTTATCATCATCGGTTCAGTGATAAGTTTTCTCGTGCTGGCACAACGAGATTCTCCGGGTTATACCGATGCTTATTATTATTACAATGCGGGCGCAAAATTTGCTGATGGGGACGGGCTGACGGATATGTACCTGTGGAATTACGTCAATGCGTCAGACAGCCTCCCTACGGAAAGCCACCGTTACTGGATGCCGCTAGCATCAATTGTAGCGGCCCTACCGATGATTCTGCTGGGAACAAATTTTCACGCGGCAGCGCTGGCTTTTGTGCCGTTTTATCTTGGACTGGCCTGCCTGGGCATGGTTTTAGGGGCAAAATTGGGAAAAAATCGTCGCCATGCGTGGGCTGCCGGACTCAGCGTTTTGTTGGGCGGCATGTATTTCCCCTTTTATTTCACCACAGATACCTTTGTTTTATTTGGGCTAATCGGTGCGGTAGCTTTAACCGCCTTCGGTTTTGGGCGTGAATCCCATCACTGGAAATGGTATGCGCTGGCAGGCATATGCAGCGCTCTGGCTCACTGGACACGGGCAGACGGGTTGTTATTTTTTATCGTCGGGCTAATGGTTCTCTGGTGGCCGATTCCGATGGAAAATAGGGGGAAAAACACAACTGTGTTTATCCTTGCCTATACTGTTACTATGCTGCCCCTCTTTATCCGTAATCTGGCCGCTTTTGGCGCTCCCCTGCCCACAGGTGGAATCGGGACGGCTTTTTTAAAAGGCTATAATGACCTGTTTAGCTATCCTGCCGAATGGCCGATGTCCGATTTTTTGGACTGGGGGATGGGCAATATTGTTCAATCACGGATTGAAGGGCTTACAGGCGCATTTGGCACATGGCTGGCGGTGGAGGGGTTTGTCTTTTTAACTCCTCTAGCGTTGTATGCCCTTTGGAAGCGGCGGCACGAGGGCTTTTTTGCTGGCCTTATCTGGTATGCGGTGGGGCTGCATCTTGCCATGTCGCTGGTTTTTACCTATCCGGGCATACGCGGCGGGCTGTTTCATTCTTCAACGGCGCTGCTGCCGTTCTGGGTAGCGCTGGGGCTGGTTGGTTTAGACGATGTGATTGCCAGACTCGCCCGATTTCGCAAATGGAATACCCGCGAAGCACAAACGGTTTTTGGCACAGCCGTTGTCTTTTTGCCTTTGTTTCTGGGCCTCTGGTCATTTAGCCAGCAGCAGTGGAATCAACCAGATTTAAAAAAATATGTGGAAAATTTGCCCACCAATGCCCGTCTGATGGTCAACGACCCCGCAGAATGGTATTACTGCACGGGGCGAATCGGTGTCACGCTGCCCGATGAATCCCTGGAAACCGCTTACTCCATTGCACAGCGCTATTGTATTCAGTATTTAATCATTGATGAAAATGTGACCGACCCATTGAAGCCGCTTTTTGAGAAAAAAATGACACTGCCGCCGTTTTTAACCGAAATCCAGACGTTTGATGAAGGGGTTCAGGTGTATGAATTTTCCGTTAGCTGCACACCGTGACGGAATATTTCTTGTACTGGCGGCGCTGGTGGTCAGTTTTTTTGTTTTTCTGGCTGACCAGCGCCACGACATTGGCTTTCCACTGGATGATTCATGGATTCATCAGACCTACGCCCGCAATTTAGCCAACTACGGCGAATGGTCATTTGTGCGGGGCGAACCAAGCGCCGCTTCCACTGCCCCCCTGTATTCGCTGCTGCTGGCGGTTGGGCATGGGCTGAATCTCGCGCCATATTTTTGGGCGCATCTCCTGGGGGTGATCAGCCTGACGGTAGGCGCGATTTTTGCCGCCCGCATTAGCCAACAGCTTTTTCCTAAAATACCCTATATTGGTTGGGCAACCGGATTGTCGGTGCTGCTGTCGTGGCATCTGGTCTGGGCGGCGGCGTCTGGCATGGAAACCATGCAGTTTATGGCCTTGAGTCTGGGGGTCATCTGGCTCACCTTCCGCGAACTGGATGAAAATCTCAGCGCTAAATCTGTTTTTTTACGGGGTGCTGTTCTGGGCGGGATAGGCGGGCTGCTTTTCCTGACGCGACCGGAAGGAATTTTACTCGTGGGGCTGGCTGGACTTTTATGCCTTGCGGTTTTTGGTCTAACAAACCGTTATTTTTTATGGGCATGTGGTGTAGGGATATTCTGGCTGGTGATAGTTGCCCCGTATGTGGCCTATAACTATGACCTGACGGGCGACCTGCTCCCCAGTACCGCCGCCGCCAAAATCGCGGAAAACGCGCCCGCCCGTGCGGAGTCGATTCCGACCCGTTATGCAAAACTGGCTGCCCCGCTTTCCGCCGGAGCGCAGTTGATGGGGCTGCCCGGCATCCTCTGGGGAATCTGGCTGACGCTGAAAAAAATACGGGGAAACCGAAAATATTTGCTTTTTTTGCTGCCTTTGCTCTGGGCATTAGCCCATATCACGGTGTATGTGCTGCGGCTGCCCGCCCCTTATCAGCATGGACGTTATGTGATGCCTGCGCTGCCGCCGCTTTTGCTATATATGGCGGGCGGCCTGCTGGATATGGTACAGCGTTTTAAATTTTCCATGATAGGACGGGTTTTAACGCGCACACTGGCACTTGGCACAGCGCTGACCCTCCCCGGCTTTTTGTGGATTGGCGGGCAGGCGTATGCCAATGATGTGCGAATCATCAATACGGAAATGGTAGAAACGGCGAGGTGGGTCGCTGCCAACGTACCGCCTACTGATATTTTTGCGGTGCATGATATTGGCGCATTGGGTTATTTTGCCCCGCGCCCGATCATTGACACAGCAGGGTTAGTCACCCCCGAAATTGTGCCTCTGCTGCTGAACGGGGAAAAAATGATGGCCTTTTTGTGCGAAAAAAATGCCAGGTGGCTGATGGTGCTGCCCGACCAGCGATTAGTTCCTGCCGATGACCCACGCCTTTCTCTGGCCTATGAATCGCCTTATGATTTTGCAGACAAGGCACGCGGCGGCGCGGATGAACCCTGGAAAATGCGGGTTTATCGGCTCAACTGCGATTCAAACCATTGACAGGGAGTTCGGCCTGCATATAATAAAATGCTGGATGCCGACGTAGCTCAACGGCAGAGCAAGCGAATCATAATCGCTGGGTTACTGGTTCAAATCCGGTCGTCGGCACAGGAAGCTCACTTTTTCGAGTGAGCTTTTTATTTTTCCTCCTCAAGTGGAATAATGCCTTTCCATCGGATATAGATTTTTTGATGAAGCGGCAGGGCGCAGGTTTTTTCCTGAATAGTGAGCAAAATCCCACTTTCATGGCTCAGGGTTAATTCATACTGGCTGCCCTGAAAAACTTTTTTAACCAGCATCACCGGAATCGCACCTTCGGTATTTTCAGACATAAGTTCCGCATAGGCAGGGTGAAGCAAAATGAACGGTGTGGGGCGCTCAACAGGAAAATCCCCCAATATTGTATGAGCCACATGTCCGCCGTTGATGGCAGTGAGTGAGTCTACCGGAAGAATATTTTCCAGTCCTAAAAACCGCGCTACAAAAACGGTCTGCGGGCAGAGGTAAAGCGGTTCTGGCGGTGCGATTTGTTCAATACGTCCGGCGTTCATCACCGCGATTCGGTCTGCAATGGCAAAGGCTTCCTGCTGGTCATGGGTCACGTAAATGGCGGTCACATGAGTGGCCTTTAAAATCTCACGCAAATCCACGGCCAGCCGTTCGCGCAGGGCAGCATCCAGCGACCCCAACGGCTCATCCAGCATCAGCACACGCGGATTCGGGGCCAGGCTGCGCGCCAATGCGACTCGCTGCTGTTCCCCGCCAGAAAGCTCAGTCACAGGACGTTTTTTGAAATGTGCCAGCCCGACCAGTTCCAGCACTTCATCCACCCGTTTTTGAATTTCCGGCGGGCTTTTTCGCTGCATTTCCAGCCCAAAGGCGACATTTTTTTCCACGCTCATATGGGGAAACAGGGCAAAATCCTGAAACATCAGGCCAAAATCGCGCTGGTGAACCGGAAGGCGGGTGATATTTTCCCCATTGAGCAGGACTGCACCCGACTCGGCGGTTTCCAGTCCAGCAATAATCCGTAAAAGGGTCGTTTTTCCGCAGCCGCTTGGTCCCAGCAGGCAGATAATCTCTCCGGCTGCAATGTCCAGTGAAACCCGCTTTAAAACAGGGACATGATTAAAGGTTTTGATGATATTTTGCGCCTGAAGCATCAAAATTCCCCTATAACTGCCCGGTTGAGCCGTTCAATGAGAACAAATCCGGCCGCGCAAACCGCCATTAGAAGCACACTCATGGCAAGCGCCTGCCCATAATTGGCGACTCCGGGCTGCCCTAAAAAGCGAAAAATGACAATCGGGATGGTTGGCTGGTTGGGACGAGCCACAAAACTGGATGCGCCAAATTCGCCCATACTGATGGTAAAAGCAAAAGTTGCCCCAACTGCGATGCTGCGTGTGATGAGGGGCAGTTCAATCCGCCACCAGCGCGACCAGCGATTTGCCCCAAGCACCGCCGCCGCTTCACCAATCGACGGTTTTATCGCTCGTAACGAAGGTAATACACTCCGCACCACAAACGGCATGGCGACCAGTGTATGAGCAAGCGGCACAATCCAGTACGAACTGCGTAAATTCAACGGGGGTTCATCCAGGGTGATAATAAAACCAAAGCCCAGTGTGACCGCGCTGGCGGCCAGAGGCAGCATAAAAATGGGATCAAGCCAGCGTGACAAACGGCTTTTCTGGCTGAGCAGATAGGCCGCCAGCGTCCCCAGAATCACAGAAAAAAGGGTGACAAAAAAAGCGTATTCCAGCGAATTTTGAATCGCGGTGAGAGGCGGCACGGCGCGAAATGAACCACGCGGATTCTCCTGCAACAGTTCATAATAACGGGTGGTGAATTTGTTATCCCCTACCGTAAACGAACGTTCAACCAGCGCTAGAATCGGAGCAAAAATGAGCAAACTCATCACCAGCAGATTCAGAACCAGCCACGATTTTTCATACCACAGTCGCGGCGGACGGCTCATCTGTGCCTGTAAATTGATGGGTTGGGTCGTGCGGCGCTGTAGCTGCGTGTACACGACCATCATCAGGAGCGTCACCGTCAGTTGAATCACCGAAAGCGCTCCGGCAGTGGGCAAATCAAACAGGGAAAGACTCTGGTAATGAATTTCAACTTCCAGCGTGGCATATTTTAAGCCGCCTAGAATCCGTACCACGCCAAAACTGGTAAAACAAAACATGAATACCAGCGCGGCGGCGGCAGTCACGGCAGGCATGAGGAGCGGCAGGGTAATCCGGTAAAACACGACCCAGCGATTTGCCCCTAACATCTGGGCAGCTTCCTGAATCCGGCGGCTCTGGTTGCTCCAAAAACTGCTGATGATTCGCAGCACCACCGCATAGTTATAAAACACATGTGCCAGCAGAATGATTTCCAGCGAACGTTCCATCTGAATGGGCGGCTCATCTCGATTGAGGAGGGACATCAGCAGCCTATTAAGCGTGCCGTCCTCCCCCAGCAGCGCGATAAAAGCCGCCGCCACAACCACCGTCGGCAGGACAAACGGAATCGTTGCCAGCGCCAGTAGCAGCGATTTTCCTGGAAATTGATATTTGGCAAACACATGGGCGGCGGGAAAAGCCAGTGCCAGCGTTAAAACCGTCGAAAGTGCAGCCTGCCAGGTGGTAAACCACAACGTTTCGCGGTAGTAGGGGCGGCTGAAAATCTCTTGAAAAACTGCAAAATCCAGACGGCCATCCGGTGCAAGACTGAACTGCAAAATTGACCCCAACGGGTAAAAGAAAAAAAGCAGCAAAAACAGCAGGGGCATGAGCAGCAGCCCACGCCCTGCCGCCCGCCCAATTAGCGTAGTACGGCTTCTGTCCATGCCTCAATCCACTGTTCGCGGCCTGCGTCAATTTCCTCAATGGTCATGCGGGCAGGGTTTTGGGGAATCTGCGCGTACTCGACAAAAAGTTCCGGTAGTTCCGCCTGCGGGTTGACGGGAAAAACGAACATTTGCAGGGGTATATCTTCCTGAAACGGTTGGCTGAGCAGGAAATCAATGAATTTTTGCGCCCCTTCGATGTTATCCGCGCCCTTGAGAATCCCTGCAAATTCAATCTGCCGGAAGCAAGTCCCATCTCCGACGACGCTGCCCGTCAGGGCTTCATCCACGGGCGGGTCGGCAAACAGAACTTCAACAGGTGGGCTGCTGGCATAGCTCACCACCAGAGGATAATCCCCACCTGCCAGAGTAAATTCGCCGTAATAAGCACTTGACCAGTCCTCCACCACCAGCACCCCGTTATCGACCAACTCCTGCCAGTAATCGAGATAGGTATACTCGCCTTCCGTGCCAAATTCAGCAATTGTCGCCAGCAGAAAAGCCAGCCCGGGGGAGGAAGTCGCTGGATTCTGTACCACCAGCAAATTTTTGTAGGCGTCATCAGTTAAATCCTGTAGGCTATCGGGAACTTCGAGATTGTTTTCCGCAAAGTACCGAATGTCGTAGTTCAGGCAGACATCCCCATAATCAATGGGAGTAACGCGATTTTCTGGGTCAACCTTAAATTCATCCGGTACATTCTCCAGCGCGGGGGAAAGATACGGTTCAAAAATATCCCCTTCCAGCGCCCGCCCCAGAAAGGTATTGTCGATTCCAAAAATCACATCCCCAAGCGGATTATTCGCGCTCAGCACCGCCTGATTAGTAAGCGTTCCCGCGTCGCCAAGCTGCAAAACCTCAACCTTAAATCCCGTTTCATCCTCAAAGGCTTTTAAGACTTCCTCACTGACATTAAAACTGTCGTGGGTGATGAGCGTAACGGTGTCTTTCTGTGCTGCGCTGGTGGGCAGCCATAGGACAAATAAAAGCCAGCCTAACAAAAGGCGTTTTGCCATTGTGATTTTCTCCTTCACCAGGCTATCAAAACAAAAAAACAGCCCTGTATTAAAGGTACTGTTTTAAGAGAGGCGGTTTAATTTCATACCCACTTCCTTCCTACGCCAGTATGATCTGGGTCAGGTTTAAGGGTCGGTGCGGCGTCACGCACCCTCTCAGCCTGCTAGCGCAGACTCCCCTGGAGAACAGATATAGCTATTTTAACAATGACTCAACTGGATACCAAATATTACTCAGCAGCAAGCAGCTTAAAGCTGAAAGTCGTGCCGACTCCTTCTTCGCTTTCGTACCAGATGCGCCCGCCCATGCCTTCTACTTCGGATTTACACAAATAGAGCGCCAGCCCATACCCGTATTCCCGAATCACCTGCGGCTGCCGCGCACGCTGAAATGGCTGAAAAACACGTTCTGCTTCTTTGGCGCGGATGCCACAGCCCTCATCATTAACATCAAACTGCACATGCCGCCCCTGTGTAGCGGAAAAAACCCGCAGTTTCACCGGAGAAGGCGCTTCACTGTACATGAAGGCATTTCGCAGCACATCCCGCAGAATATCCCGCAGCATGGTTTTGGGGGCTTTCACTTTTAATTTGTCGTCCACATCCAGCACCAGCCTGTCGCGGTAAGCATCTGGCGCGATATTGGGATCAACCAGGGCTTCTTCGCTCAGTTCCTCGACAAAATCCTCAATAAAATCTGCCACCTGAATCATGGTGCTGCGCTGCTCAATCTGGGCAGGAAGCTGTCCGGTGCGGATGATTTCCAGGCGGTGCAGCAAATCAATCAGCAGTTGGAGGCGGTGCATCTGGCTGGAAATGACATCTATCATACCCATTGCCCGCTTGCCGAGGTCTTCAACGGTGGTTTTTTTAGGCGGATTATTGAGCAGCTTACGGACAAAATCGGCATGTCCGCTGGTGCTGGTGATGGCAGAACGGGCTTCCGCGCGGAATGTTCCCATCAGTTCCATCAGGGCGTGCCAGTCCGGTCGCTCAATCGAGATGATGGTCAGCACTTTTCCGTTGTCATCTTTCATGCTGGAAGCCCAGCAGGGTGCATTCACGCCGGACAGCAGCATATGAAAGCGAATGGGGGCGGCTTGATGGATGGCTTTGGCACGAATTTCACTGGCAGGCGGCTGCTCGCCCCGGTTGGCATCGGTCAGCATGGCAAAAGCCGACCAGCCTTCCGAACGCATCAACACTAAATTGGGGCCAAGAATTTGTTGGGCAACCGGATTATCCAATATGAGTTTGTCCTGGGCATCAAAAATCAGCAAGCCAGTTCCCATATTTTGAACTACGGTTTGAAAATTCAAGGCGGCCAGCGCGTCCGACTTTGCCATCGTAAACTCCATTTCAAAAGTATTGGATTAAGTCTACCACAGGGAGGCGCTGGCCGCTTATTTTTTAGGGCAAAATTTGATTTTATTCAATTGCAAGGATTACAAAATTAATTTCCCCATCGGGCGCCTGCACCTTCACCACGTCTTTCACTTTATGATTCATTAGCGCCTGCCCCAGAGGACTTTTATAGGAGATTTTTCCCCGACTGGGATCGGCTTCGGCTTCCCCTACGATCAGATATTCTTCGTCGGTATCCGTACCTTTTTCGCGCACCCTGACCCGGCTGCCCATGCCCACAATATCTTTGGGGCGGTTTTCATCAATTAAAGTGACCTTGCTGAGGATTTCTTCCAGACGGGCAATTTCCCCTTCGACAAAAGCCTGTTCGTTTTTAGCATCCTCATATTCGGCATCCTCTCCCAGTTCGCCTCCTTCCGCAAGCGCATTATGCAGACGCTGGGCAACTTCTTGACGACGCACGGTGCGAAGATAATTTAAGCGTTCTTCAACTTCTTTTAGACCCTCTTCCGTTAGATAATAGCGTTGTGGTTGAACCATGTTGACTTCCTTCGCAACCTAAAATAAAAGAAACCGCCACTAAAGGGCGGGTATCCGTGTTTCTCTCCGTGTGGCAGGGCAATATATCATAAACTCCCCCGCCTGTAAAGCATTTTTCACCCGCCCATCGTCGGTAAGAGAAGGCTGAAGGACGTTCCCTGCCCTTCTTTGCTCTCCCATGAGAGTTCCCCGTTGACCATTTTCATGCACTCTATCGCAATCGGGATGCCCATGCCGTAGCCTTTGGTCTGTAAAACCTGTTCGTGGTCGCCCCGGAAAAACAATTCCCCCAGATGCTGCTGGTCGGATTCGCTGATGCCGATGCCGTTGTCGCTGACCGTGACCCGCAGTTTGCCGTTGTCGCTGGTCGCGCTGACCACCACTTCGCCCTCCCCTTCAGGCGTATACTTAATAGCATTATCAATCAATTTACTCAGGGCGCGTTCTACCCGCCCCGAATCAAGATTTAACATCGGTAGCCCCTGAGGAATATCGAACGTCAATTTGACCTGACGGGCTTCCGCTTTTTCAGCAAATTCTTTTTCCAGTTTCATGCCGATATTTTTGAACAAATCCATCTTAGGCTCAGGGAGCATCCGTCCGGTGGTCATCTTGGTCAGGTCGCTGATGTCGGACAGCAGGTTATCCATGCTAATCACATTATTCCGAATCGTATTGATAAACTGATCCTGCATGGCATTTAAATCACCGACTACTTTTTTGACCAGCATATCCGAATACCCGCGAATAGTGGTCATCGGCTTCCGAATTTCATGCACAACAAAAGAAATAAACTGCCCATGTTCTTTAATGGTTTCATCCATTTTTTGATGTAAATCTTCCGTTTCCTGCTGTACCTGTTCAAGCAGGTGTTGGATTTCCATCAGGCGGGATTGCTGATCGGCGCTCACCTGGAGGGTATCTAATAATTCCAGCGCTTTAGTTATATGGCTCATGGATTGGATTCTCCTTTTACCCATAATCGCTCCGCAGCCGGCGCTGCTACTTCCTGAGCATACCTCCGTACCCGGACGGCCATATCTGCCGCGTCATCCCAGAAAGAACTGATTTGCGACTCGTAACACGCAATCGCCGCAGTTTTGGCTGCAAGATCAGCCTCAGTCAGAAAAGTCAGCCGGGGCTGCAACTTCTGTTGAAAATACTTTAGCGCGGTCTGAACAGCCTGCGCCCCCACCTGCTGCTGCGATGAACCATCTGTAATTCGCCGGGCTTCGCCGCCGCTTGCACTATAAGGATACTCCTCATAGTAATAAACCACCAAACCGACGGGCAACTGCTGAACCAAATGCCGCACCACCAGATGGTCAACATGGCCGCCCACCCCTAGCGGCGCGTAAAGAATTGAAACCCCTTCAGGAATGGGAAGCTGGTAAAAAAGTGCCGGATCATCGGGATGAATCCTGCCAAAAAGGTGATTATTCACGGTATATAGGGGCTGCCCTGTGGAATCGGTGCGGTAGGGACAATCCAGCAGATGAAGATGCTGAATCTGCTGTACGCCTAATTTTTGTAGGGCATATTGGTCTTCCTGACGACGGGTTTCATAGGGGGATTCTCCGGCCTGCCAGCGCTGATGTAAATCACGAACAAGGGGCGTATCGGGTAGGGGGTCGGGCGGATCGCCCGTCATCACCGTGATAGAAATCACCTGTTCCCCACGCTGTACAAGCTGGTGAATCAGACCACCGCAGCTTAAGACCGCATCATCCAGATGGGGAGAAAGAAAAACGTGCATTATTCCAGCACAGGCAGGCCAACCGTGAAGGTGCTGCCTTTTCCTATTTCACTTTCCACCACCAGCGTGCCGTGCATGAGTTCAATCAGGTTGCGCGTAATGCTGATACCCAGCCCCGTGCCGCGCTGTTTGACGCTGTATTCATTGGAGGAGCGCCAGAATTTTGTTCCCAGTTTTGAAAGTTCCTCCTGAGACATCCCTACCCCTGTATCTTTGACTCCAATCATCACCTGTCCATTGTGTTGGTAAGCCCGAATCGTGATTTCGCCGCCTTCCGGCGTGTATTTGTAGGCGTTGCTCAGGAGGTTGATGAGAACTTGAACCACACGGGCGGGGTCGGCTTTGACGGGAGGCAGCGCATCATCAATTTGCTCAATCAACTGGTGGTCACGTTCCTGAACTTGAATCATGACACTTTCTTTGGCGCGGGCAATAACTTCGGTTACATCCACTTCAGTAAGTTCTACTCGCAAATTGCCGCTTTCTATGCGGCTGATGTCACTTAAGTCATCCACAAGCTGGCGCATCCGCAGCGTACCATCTTTGATTCGGGTGACGTACCCCAATTCTTTTTCACTTAAGTTGCTAAAATGCAGCAGCAGGTCGGCATAACCGGAAATGCTGGTCATAGGGGCTTTCAGTTCGTGGGCGACAGTCCCCACAAAAACGGATTTGGCCTGATTCGCCTGTTTGACTTCATCGTACAGGCGGGCATTTTCAATCGCAATTGCGGCGCGGTCTGCGATTCGGGCGACCAATCCCTGCTCATCTGAGTCAAAAGCATCTCCCCGGTCAGCGTAAACCACAATCACGCCAATCGTGCGGTTTTCCCGTTTAATGGGAACACACAGCAGCGTTCCCGCCGCGTCAATACTGGGCAGGGAAGTCTGGACGATGGGCTGTCCGGTTTCAAAAACCTGCTCAATGAGGGGATGGTGCGACGAAAGATACTGCTGACTGTGAATATCCTGCTCGCCTGCCTGTGACATGATTTGCAGTTCCCCACTGCTGTCAATCATGGCAAGGCTGGTGTTTTTGGCGCTGCACATCCTTAACGCCCATTCCACCGTTAAATCCATGGCTTTTCGCAGGTCAAGCGTTTCGTTTAACTGGCGGTCAATCCACTGGAGCATTTGCAGTTCCTCAACACGCTGCGCCAGTTTTTCATCCGTTTCACTGAACAGACGGGCGTTGTCAATGGCTACGGCTGCTTGCCCTGCGAAGGCTTCCATCAGTTCAAGGTCTTTTTCGCGGAACAAACCCGTCCGCACGCGGTTATCCACGTAAATCACCCCGATAATCGTTCCCCGCGCCCGTAATGGGGCAGCCATAATGCTGCGGAGTTGATGGGTCACGATGCTGACCTGTCCGGCATAACGCGGGTCTTCGGCGGCGTTGGTCGTAACAATCGGAGTCCCATTTTCAAACACCTGCCGCGTAATCGTCCGGCTGACGGCAAATTCGCTGCTATCCAGCGTTTCCTGGTCAAGGTTGCGGGCGATGCGGAATTCCAGCACACTGTCATCGTTGAGCAACATCAGATAGCCACGTTCCGCGCCAGTCAGCGCGATAATCGCATCCATCACCTGCTGCAACACTTCCTCTAAATCCAGCGTTGAGCCAATCGCCTTACTTACCTCGTACAACTTGGCAAAACGTTCAGTATCCACCTGACCCTGACGTTCGGAAATAATACTTTCCAGAATCTGGTTAATGGCATCCAGACGCTGCATAAAATAGGTACGGTCATACTGATTGGCGTTTACCTGACTCCGCAGCAGAGCAATCGTCTGGCGGGCATTGGTCAAACTGGCATCCATATCCGGGCGGCGCGGCTGGTCGATGGTCATGCGTGTAAGTCTCCACCTGTTTGATAATACTTGCAGTAGTCCTTTAAAAAACACTGTTCGCAGCGCGGCCTTTGCGCTTTGCAGATTTCGCGTCCGTGCCGGATGAAATTCAGATGGTCAGCATAAAAATTTTCTGGTTCAGCAAGCTGTTCCAGATGGTGATGCGCTTTGGTGGCATCCATTTTTTCATCCACCACCCCTAACCGTCGGGTCACACGATGCACATGGGTATCCACAGGAAAAGCTGGTTTGTTGTAACAGAATAGCAAAATAATAGAGGCCGTTTTTAACCCGACCCCTTCTATTTGGGTGAGCCATGCCCGCGCATTATTTACATCCATCTCCTGCAAAAAGTCGAGATGAATTTGTCCCTGCTCATCCGAAATCTTCTGAAGCGCATTTTTAATGCGCGGCGCTTTCATGTGGGAAAGTCCGGCGGAATAAATGGCCTGCTGGATAGCCTCAACGGGGGCATCCCGCACACTTTCCCAGTCAGAGAAACGTGCTTTTAAGCTATAAAAGCCTTTATCCCGATTGGTGTCCGATGTCGCCTGACTCAAAATCGTGCAGACCAGTTCATCTACAGGCGGTAAATGCTGCCGCCATTCAGGATACCCGTAATGTTCTCTCAACAAATCGGCAATTTTTTGATAATGTTCTCGACGATCCATTAAACAACCAGTGACCCATACAACATATCGGGGGTGAGTTCCGGTGAAACACTTTCTTTGCAACGCAGCGTAATCGAAGCGGCAGTCACGCCCAGGCGCATGGCTTCATCCAATGGTAAATCATTCAGCAGGCCAAAAATCACCGCCGCCGTGAGTGCATCTCCCGCGCCCGTTTCATCGACAATTTTGGTTTTCACCGCCGGAATATGCCCATGATTCGTGCCATCCGAATACGCCAGACCCCGTTCACCTAACGTCACAATGGCAATTTCTGTTCCCATTGAAATCAGGTTGTGGGCGGCCTGAATCGCCGTATCCAGATCATGGGCGGGAACATCCAGCCCACAAAGGGCGGTGGTTTCGGCAGCGTTAGGTGTTACCAGGTACAACTGGCTGAGTATGGGCTGTAAACGGCCAGCCCGCACCGGAGAAGTCGGGTCGGCTACCACAGGCAGGTTGTACTGGTCGGCTAGTTCCATCACATACCGCAGCGCATCATCGGTCAGATTTAAGTCAATCACGACCATCTGCGCTTGCGTAAATAAATCACGGTTGGAATCCAGATAGGCAACATCCACATAAGGCATAATTTCAAAGTCGCTGATGGCCGCTTCCATACTGTGATCTTTGTCAAACACCGCCATAAATTGACTGGTACGCGCCCCCGGACAGCGACGGGCATGGCTCATGTTAATGCCGGTACGGGTACAGTGAAAAAATACACTGTCTCCGGCAATATCTTCGCCTAATGCGGTGAGCAGGATGACATTCACATCCAGACGAGCCAGATTTTCCGCGATATTTCGAGCTACCCCCCCAAACGTGGAGTGAATAGAACCCAGATTATAATTTTTGGGGAGCAGACGTTGATGTGATGTTCCTTTTACATCAATGGCAGCCGCGCCAATCACCAGCACAGGACTGTCTTCAACCATGATCTTGCCCTTTAAACCACTATGCACACCTATTGTATCAAAATGCAGGATTTTGGGGACTATTGCCGCTAGGGGTGGTTTGTGGTAACATGCCGCCAATTTGTAACCTTCGCTTATAACGTCCAGTGGCAGGGCGTTTTTTTCATGCAACAGTAAGGAGTTTTCCGTTGAGCAGCAATATCACCTTTATGACCTCACCGAGTTTCTTTTTTACCTCGGAATCGGTAACTGAAGGCCACCCGGACAAAATTTGTGACCAGATTTCTGATGCGATTTTAGATGCCATTTTGAAAGATGACCCGATGGCACGGGTCGCCTGTGAAACCGGAGTCACCACTGGCCTTATCGTGGTAATGGGAGAAATCACCACCAGCACGTATGTCGATATTGGGACGATTGCCCGTGATGTGGTGCGTGATATTGGCTACACACGCGGTAAATTTGGCTTTGATGCGGACACCTGCGGCGTAATCGTGTCGGTTAAGGAACAGTCAGCGGATATTGCTCAGGGCGTGGACAAAGCGCTGGAAGCCCGCGAAGGGGAAATGTCAGAAGATGAAATTAACGCGGTGGGTGCTGGCGACCAGGGTATGATGATCGGGTTTGCCTGTGATGAAACCCCCGAATACATGCCGCTAACCATTATGCTGGCGCACAAACTCACCCGCCGTCTGGCAACCGTTCGCCGCAATGGAACGGTCCCCTACCTGCGTCCTGATGGCAAAAGTCAGGTCACGGTTGAATATGCGTATGGCAAACCCAAACATATCGACACTGTGCTTATTTCCACGCAGCACGCTCCCGAAGTGTCCAATGAGCAGATTCGCACTGATGTAATTGAACATGTCATTAAACCTGTTATGCCTGCCGACCTGTTTGATGATAACACCACGATTTATGTGAATCCTACAGGACGTTTTGTGACGGGCGGCCCCATGGGGGATGCCGGGCTGACAGGCCGTAAAATTATTGTGGATACCTACGGCGGGATTGCCCGACATGGCGGCGGTGCGTTTTCAGGGAAGGATGCCACCAAAGTAGACCGTTCTGCGGCATACATGGCGCGGTACGTAGCGAAAAATGTGGTGGCGGCAGGGCTGGCAGACCGTTTTGAACTGCAGGTTTCCTACGCGATTGGCGTCGCGCACCCGCTTTCCCTGGCGATTGAAACCTTCGGCACCAACCGGATTCCCGAAGACCAGATTGAAGCCCTGATTCGGAAACATTTTGACATGCGGCCTGCCGCTATTATGCGAGATTTGAATCTGCGGATGCCTCAGTTCCGTCAGACAGCCGCTTACGGTCACTTCGGGCGAGATGATTTAAACGTGGCGTGGGAAAAAACAGACCGCGCCGACGCGCTGCGTCGGGATGCCGGACTGTAAGAGCTATGGAATTGATGTAGGGACACGGCAGTGCCGTGTCCCTACTAAAGTGCCAGCAATACCCCCACCAGCGCCAGCACATTCAACACCGCCAGCACCCCGATAGCAATTACCAGACTGCGGCTGATTCCTTTTGCAGGCAGTTTTAGTTCGTCGGGAATCTGGCTGTAATACCGCGATGCCTCGCTCAAGATACTGGTGCGCGGCTTTTCTGGTGCAAAGGGGTCAGTAGCAGGGGTGCTGTCAAAGCTGTCCAGCGCGCTGCCAAAAACTTCCCGTGCCTCGCTATCATCCTCAAAGGTAAACCCGCTATCGCCAATTTCATCGAACGTAAAATCATCTTCTATTTCCACAAACGGCATTTTTGCCGACGGTTTGGAGTCCTCCTCAAAAAAACGGGATGGGGTTTCGTCAAAAAAGCTGGCTGCAGGCGGTGGGCTGGATGTTGGCGCTGGCTCAGATTTTCTTTCAATGACGGGGGGTGGAGGTGGTGGTGGCGCGGCGGCACGACTGCCCCAGGGATCAGCGATATTTCCCCAGGGGTCAGTATCCCCAAACGGATTATCCTCTGGCGTAACGGCTGGTGTGGGGGCCGGCCCCACGTTCATCCAATCCGGTTCGGAAGCTGCCGGCGGCGGGCTGCCCCAGGGAGAACTGGTGTCCCCAAAGGGGTTATCCCCGCCGCTAAATGGGTCGCTGCTGCCGAAGCCCACATTTGCCCAGGGGTCATCTACGGGCGGCGGTGGAACTTCTATTTGTTTAGGGGGTGCAGACGGCGCAGGTGGTGTTTTACCCAATTTCTGAAGTGCCTGCCGTGCAACCGTATGGTTTGGATTAATCGACAGCACATTTTCCAGACAGAGAATTTGTTCTTCTTTGCTGTCTACAACCCCACTCATGTACAACCAGGCTTCCTCATTTCGCTGGTCAATATCAACCACCATGAGGAGGAGTTCTTTCGCTTTCTTTTTATCGGTTTTCATCAACTGCCGGGCTTGCGTCAGGAGTTGTGTGACTTCAGACATAGTTGATTCCTTTACTGTGCAGATTTGGCATGGTTGATAAACCAATACTGGCTGTCAAAGGGGATTTCGCCTTCAGCAAGCTGATGACGGATGTATGTGCCATCCGGCTGCAAAATGCGTACTTTGGCTGTATCTCCCAGATGTTTTAACAGCATATGCTCTATAATGTAATTTCGCAATTCGGGCGATTCAATAGGATAGATGGTTTCCACGCGCCTATCCAGATTACGCGGCATGAGGTCAGCGCTGCCCATGTAAATCTCCGGTTCGCCACCGTTGGAGAAGTAATAAATGCGCGAATGTTCCAGAAATCGCCCAACAATACTTGTCACTCGAATATTATCGCTGATTCCGGGCAGACCGGGACGTAAACAGCATATACCGCGCACCACCAGATCAATTTTGACCCCTTCCATTGAAGCGCGGTACAGACGTTTTATCATTTTAAAATCGACCAGCGAGTTCATTTTAAAAATCAAATGTGCTGGATGCCCGCGCTGCGCGTGTTCGATTTCGCGGTCAATGAGCCAATTGAAAGTAGACCGTAGGTGTTCCGGTGCAACGATGAGTGTATTGTAATCGACGCTGGGAGCGAATCCGGTCAGGCGGTTAAACAACTGCACCACATCATCGGCAATGTTATCCCGGCAGGTAAACAACGCAATATCCGTATACAGGCGGGCGGTGCTGGGATTGTAATTCCCCGTGCTGAGATGAACATAGCGCCGCAGCCCATCACTTTCTCGCCGCACCACCAGCACAACCTTACTGTGGGTTTTGAGTCCGGGAAAGCCGTAAATGACATGCACGCCCTGGGCTTCCAGCGTTCTGGCCCAGCTAATATTATTTTCCTCATCAAAACGTGCTTTTAACTCGACCAGCGCCGCCACCTGTTTTTTATTTTCGCGGGCTTCCAGAAGCGCCTCCACAATGGGGGAATTGCTGCCCAACCGATATAGAGTGCATTTAATTGCCAGCACATCCGGGTCGGTGGCCGCCGCATTGATAAAATCAATGGTCGGGGTAAAAGAGTCATAGGGATGATGCAGCAGGACATCACGCTGCCGAATCAGCCTGAACAAATCCTTGCCCGTGTTGATTCCATGCGGGCGGCGCGGCAAAAAACTGGGATAGCGGAGGGCAGGCGCATCGGCATTAGCATATAGACTGAAAAGGTCAGACATTCCCAACGGGGCGGGGACTTCATAAACCCTGACTTTAGGGATTTTCATGTAATCCATCAACTGCTTTCGCAGTTCTTCCGGCATCGTATCGACCATGGTCACGCGGGTAATTTGCCCAAAAGGACGCTGGCGCAGTCCGGTTTCGATGGTTTCCAGTAAATCGGAGGCTTCTTCTTCTGCGACTTCAATATCGGTATCGCGGGTAACACGAAACCCATAACTTTCAATGATTCTCATGCCTGTAAACAGCTTATCCAGATTGGCGGCGATAATGTCCTCCAGAAAGATAAAACTGTTTTCCAGACCGGAAATGTCTCTCTCCCCTTCATCTGCATATTTCATAATTTCGCGCATGGGGACAAAACGTGGAAACACCCCTATCGGCACTTTGACCCGTGCAAAACGCCGATGGCCTTTCGGGTCTTCTAAAATCACGGCCAGATTCAAACTCAGGTTGGAAATAAAAGGGAAAGGCCGTCCGGGGTCAACGCCAAGCGGAGTCAGTACCGCGATAATTTCTTCCAGAAAATAGCGGCCTGCTGCCTTACGCTGTGCGGGAGTCAGGTCAGACATATCAAAAATATGAATATTCTGCTGTGCCAGCGCTGGACGAATTTCCTCATGAAAACATCGTCGTTGTTCAATCATCATTTCCAGACCCACCCGCCGGATAGCTTCAATTTGTTCAGTGGGTGTCATCCCATCGGGCGGCAAATCGGTTACTCCGGCGTCAATCTGACTCCACAGGCCAGCAACACGGGTCATAAAAAACTCATCCATATTATTTGAAAAAATGGCGAGAAATTTAACCCGTTCCAGCAGCGGCACCTGCTCATCTTGAGCTTCTTCCAACACGCGACGGTTAAATTCCAGCCAGCTTAACTCCCGGTTGATGTAAAGATGGGGGTCGTTTAAATCCGGCGCTGTTTGTTCTAGTTGAACTTGTTCTTCCATAATTAACTTACCTACCAGTACCTCATTGATTCTAACCATTATAGGCCGATTTCTCGAAAAATTTGTGAACTTTGTTTGGGAATAACTTCTCATTCCAGTTGGGTTGTGCTATAACCGTGCTAGGCAAACAGGAGGGCGTGGACTTTGACAGATGAACACAACGACCTGAACTGGCTGAATGAATTTGAGGAGCTGGCAGAAGAAGTTTTAGGAGAACAGGAAACCCCCCCATGCTATCAGGTGCATCCCCTGATAAGCGACTGGTATGAAGAAACCTTTGCGGACGAGGGGTTAGATTTGCGCCCTTCTGTAATGCAAGCGCTGGCGTGTCTGGTCACAGAAGTCATGGCCGATATGCCGGAAAATATTTTCAATATTCTGGCAGAAAATATGGATGAGGAAGAAGTCGCCGTCTGGCTGCATGAGGTTCTGCTGGTTGGCCGCGCTTTTGAGCGTGCGCTCACCACCGGACGGCTGGATGATTTATAGAAAGTGAACGGTTATCGGTTTTCAGTGACCAGAAAAAACTGACGACTGAAAACTGATAACCGACACCTTCCCTCTAATCGGTCAGTTTGATTTCTTCTACGACTGGTCCGACGCGGTTTTCAAAAAAACCGTAGACCAGCAGCAGCAAAAAGGTTGTAATCGAAAAACTCAGGCCGCTGCCCACAATCCGCCAGAAATTTAATCCGGCAAAAAGTGCAATAAAAATCACCGGAATCAGGCCGGAAATGGTGGAACTTGCCAGATAATGGAAAAGTTCTGCCGCCGGCCCGCCGTGAATTTTTTTGCGTTTGCGTGATTCACGCTGCATAAAATATCCAAGTGCCAGCCCGACGACCAGCCCCGCCGCCAGCACCTGCATCCATTCTTCAGTCATACCACCTCCGGCTTTAGAACAGGGTGTAAATCATGGGGCCAGCCGGACCCGCGTTGGCAACCACAATCAAAATGGCAAACAGCAGCAGCGCCACCACCATCGGAATCAGCCACCACATTTTGGCACGCCACAGGAACACCAGCAGTTCGCCCACAATCCCCAAGCGGGAAACAAAATCATTCACACGTTCTCTCACCATCATTCCTCCACTACTTCTTCACCAGGTAAGGCCCTATCGCCAGGGCATCGATTCCACTTTTCGTAAACGTAAACCAGGCGTTGTCCGGTGTATTTACAATCGGCTCGCCGCGCAGATTAAACGACGTATTCAAAATGACAGGTGTCCCTGTTTTTTCGCCAAAACGCCGGATCACCTCATAGTAACGATAGTTATCGTCGGCGGTGACGCTCTGTAAACGGCCTGTGCCACCTGCATGAGTCGTCGCGGGAACTTCTTTTTGTTTATCTTCCTTCACAGGCGTGACCATCAGCATAAAACGCGGTGGATACAGGTCAGGGCTGTTGGGAAAATCAAAATATTCCGTCGCACGTTCGGCCAGCACCACAGGGGCAAAGGGGCGGAAGGGTTCACGGAATTTAATTTTGACGTTAACCACTTCTTTCATTTCTTCGCGGCGGGGGTCGGCCAGAATACTACGGTTGCCCAATGCACGCGGCCCCCATTCAAACCGTCCCTGGTAAAACCCGATAACATTGCCCTGGGTGAGCATATCCGCCACTTCGTCCAGCATGGCCTCATCATTTTTGTAAGTCGTATAAGATGCGCCTTTGCTGTCCAGAAAACGTTTGATTTCATCGGGTGAGTATTCTTTGCCCCAGTACGCCTGAGTCATAACAAATTGGCGTGGTTTTTTGAGCAAAATATGATATGCCCAGAGTGCCGCCCCTAAAGCCCCGCCATCATCTCCGGCGGCGGGCTGCACATAGATATTTTCAAACGGCGTTTCCATCAGCAGGCGATAATTGGCAACACTGTTCAGCGCCACACCGCCCGCCATGACCAGATTTTTCTTGCCGGTGCGGCGGTGCAGTTCATTTGCCATCTTGAGCAGAATTTCTTCTGTGACTGTCTGAATACTGGCGGCAATATCGGCGTAATACTGATTTTTTTCCAGCGCTTCACGGCTGGTCGCCCGTTCAGGATTGGTTTTGCTGGTAAAAAATTCGCTTTCCTCAAGACGCGGTTCGCCAAATAGGTCAAGGAATTTCTGGTTGACGGTGCTTTCCGGCGAAAAATGGAAGGCAAAGTAATCCATGTTCAGCTTAAAACTGCCGTCGCTGCCAACCTCCAGCAGCTTATACACCTTATCCACGTAGCGGGGTTCGCCATAGGGCGCCATACCCATGACTTTGTATTCCCCACTGTTGACCTTAAAGCCTAGAAAACCCGTAAAAGCTGAATACAGCAGACCGAGCGAATTAGGATAACGCTGTTCGGCAAACAGATTGATACTGTTGACTTCGCCATTTTCAAAACTGCCGCAGGCATCCCCTAAAGTGGTTGTTGTCCATTCGCCTACACCATCAATCGTCATCACCGCCGCATCATCAAATGGGGAGCAGAAAAAGGCGCTGGCGGCATGGGACATATGATGATCGCAGAACAGGATTTTGTTGGCTTTGACGCCCACCCGATTCATGATATGGGTTTTAATCCAGAGTTTGTCCCCCATCCAGGCAATCATGGCTTCCTGCCAGACGGCGGCGCTGCGCGGGTACGCACCCAGCGTATTCATCAAAATACGCCCAAATTTGACCAGTGGCTTTTCGTAAAAAACCACATAATCCAGATCATCTTTGGTGATACCTGCCGTCTGTAAGCAGAATTCAATCGCGTTTTTGGGGAAGCTGTTATCGTGTTTTTTGCGGGTAAAACGTTCTTCCTGGGCAGCAGCAACCAGTTCGCCCTCTCGCAGCAGGGCGGCCGCCGCGTCATGGTAATAACAGGAAATACCGAGAATATACATGAAATTAGCCCTGCCTCTGTGCTTCTTCTAAAGTCGTGCCAACGGGCGGGCGTTCTACCCAGTGGACAGGCTGCTTTAGCGCCAGGGTATCTCCAAAAAGACGCGCCCCAAGGCCAAAGGGAATCATAATCGTGACGTAGAAGAGAAAGGCGATCGCGTGCCCTTGAAAATCTCCCAGGATTTCGCCAAAAAGTTTCCAGCGTTGGTATGCAAGTCGAAACAAATTTCAGGTCTCCGACCAGTAGACAATCGCAGAAATTATACTTTGCGCCTGCAAGGGGTCAAGGCAACGTCAGATTCTTGTAGAATGTTAACAGGCTAAGGCTTCAAATTTGATTCTTTGGGTGGTATAATAGAAGCATAACCCGGGGGTGAATTAGATTCGACGGGGAAGCTGGACTGAGTGATGCAGCAGAGGTGTCTTTCCTCTATAAACCGGACAAGCACATTAAGTGCCAACAATAACACCTATGCTTACGCTGCTGCTGCTTAAGCAGTAAGCACGTAGCAGGATACCTTGCGAGGTGTCCCGTCCCTGCGCTCACTTTTTCCGGTAGTAGCGCTGTGGGCGTCACCAAACCGGAATGCGTGGTGCTGACACCGATACTGCACCCTTAAGGTTCATCGGTTAGCCGCAGCACGTACCCACGTCTGACGGGGCTGCCTGTGGCGAAATCAAATAGTCGGACTAAGCTGTAGACGCATTCAGGGGGGCTTTTTCGGACGCGGTCCGCAACGGCCGCCACCTCCATGGCAGAATTGCAGAAAAGCGGGATAAAATTCTCGCTTTTTTGTTTCCATTTTCCCTCAAAATTGTGTTATGCTAACTGTATACTTAAAGGAATTTTTCCGTGATTGTCCGTGAAAATGAATGGTACTGGTTTGCAGGATTGTACGAAGGTGAAGGCAGCGTCTCCAAACCTCCAGCATCAGAACCGAGAAGATTTCGCTTATCAATAGAAATGACGGACTTGGATGTTTTACAAAGAGCAGGTCGAATGCTTGGGCATAATTACATTAATTGCCGCAAGCACAATGATGGTATCCGTAAAGACTTGTATAAACTTTTGCTAAGAGGAAAAACAGCTATTAGAACTATGATGACCATCTTTCCAGTCATGGGGGAAAGACGGCAGCAGCAAATCCAGAAAATGCTAGATTTATCTGATTGGGAGGTAGAACCCTTTTTACAGCT
>CAZKZS010000006.1:0-33242 GCA_964557285.1 uncultured Anaerolineae bacterium
GGTATTAATGTCGTCAATGGCATAGACAGGAATCTCCAGCGAATCGGTTAGCTGTCGCAGGGATGTTCCGTCGGCGTCCACCGCCCCGTCCAAATGGCGTAATCCGGTAAAAACGGCCACCTTCAGGTCGCGTTTTTTCAGATTCCGGCACAACGCCCCCATCAGTTGCGACCCGCCGAACAATGCCACCCGATCAATTTTTCCGAAACGCAATCCCATACCCCTTGTTTCACTGCGTTATAATCCCCCGATAGTAACAGTGTCGAATATGAGTGGCAAGACATGATTGATAAAAAACACGGCAAACCTTTTGATTATTTTCGCCTCGGTAAATCGGTTAAAGAGGGACGTTCCCTTTTGCAGTATATGAAGTCAAAAGCAGAAGAACTTCATGCCAAAGCCGAACAAACCGGCGCCGTGACTCGTGTAGAACGCTGTCCGGTCTGTGCATCACCGCAAAAAACCCTTCTGTTTCATTACCTGGGTTTTCCTTACTGGCAGTGTCAAAACCCGGAATGTCAGCATGTTTTTGTAGGGGATATTATCGCGGAAGCGATTCGGAATGAATTTTTCGCCAGTGACAGCGAGTACAGTATTAAAAATTACTGCGACCCCGACAAAGCCATGTTCCGGGTGAAAAATATCTCTGAACCTAAAGTCAATTATGCGCTTCAGTATGCCCCTGAAAATGCTCATTCGTGGCTGGATGTTGGCTGCGGATCGGGGGAAACGGTGTATGTTCTGCAACAACAGCAATGGCAGGCCATTGGTCTGGAACTCAGCCGGATTGATGTAGAATTTGGGCGAGCCTTTTTCAACATTGACCTGCGGGAGCAAACGCTGGAAGCCTTTTCCAGCGAGAATCCCGACTCGCAGTTTGATGTGGTGTCATTTTTTGGGGTGCTTCAGTGTGTCCCTGAACCTACGCCGCTGGTCAAAACGGCGGTGCAGCATCTTAAATCTGGCGGGCTGATTGTGGTCGAAGTGCCGCATTACGATGCCGTGGTGACTTCCGCGATTCGCTCGTTTCCACATCATCCGACTATTGCCAGTTTTAATGGGATTACGACTCTGCACAGCTTTACCCATCAGTCTATTCAAAAAATCTTCACGGATAGCGGCCTGGAAATGCAGGCTGTCTGGTATTTTGGGACAGATATTTTTGAGATTTTAAATCAGTGGTCGTTCAGTGATGAGGGATTCATTGGCAGCCCGCTTTATGAAACCCTGCTGACTTTTGCCAATGATTTTCAGCAGGTTATCGACTCCCATGAACGCAGTTCCAATACCATCTGGATAGGCCGTAAACCCGCATGAACTGGATACAACGCAAACTCAAAAATGCCTGGTACTGGTATAACCCCCGGACACTGGTCAAACGGGTGCTTGTATTTTTGTACGAACTGGATGCCTATCTCAGAAACCGTATTTTTCAATCCCGGTATCACGTTGTTGAACCCGACGCTTTCCGCGCCCGTCAAACCTCCGATGTCATTTTTATTTTTGGGGCAGGGGCGTCGCTGCGAGACATTTCACCGGAGGAGTGGGCAAAAATCGACCAGCACAATACGCTGGGCTGGCGGTTATTTGTTTATCAGGAGTATGTTCACGCTGATTTTTTGATGATTCGAGAGGTGGTGTGGGAAGAACTTGGCCTGTTCCGCGTCGATAAACATCTGGCTGAAATTCGGCGGCTGCTGAATCAAATGACTCTCAATCCGCGCTTCCAAAATGCCCTGCTGATGGTGCAGGAGGGATGGAGTGCCGTTTCTGGCAATCGCGTTTTTGGCTACCGACTCGGCCCCAAAAACCATGCCTATCTGCGGTTTCGGAATGGCCGCCGTGATAAGGATGCGCCGCCCGCCAGCACCTTTGAAGAAGGCATTACCCACATTCATGGGTCGCTGACGGATGCGGTGAATCTGGCCTATTTGGGCGGGTGGAAACATATCGTTTTAATCGGCATTGATCTGTACGATATGGCTTATTTTAATGTGCCTGCCGGTGAAAAAAATCCCCTATGGGTCACGAATCTTGACCCTTCTGCCCCTAATTCTACGGCCACTTCCGGCATTGTAGACGTGATGAAAAAATGGGCGGACTGGTTAAAAGCGCGCGGTGTCCAGATGTATGTGTATAATCCGCGTTCGCTGATGACCGCCGCCATGCCCGTTTTTACGTGGGAGGCAGTTGAATCTCCCACGCCGACAGAATCGCCTGACAGGTTGGCAAAATCTCCTGCTGATGCATCTGCATCCACTCCTTAAGCATAGGGCGTGGAACAAGGACGGGCGCGGTGTATTCTGTGGACTGCCGCAGGCTGTTCAGGATGGCCTGCGGCGTAGCCTTGACGGTAAGGATACAGGCCACATCATACACCCGTTCGGCAGGGGTATAAATGACAGCAAAGGGCTGAACCTCCAGCACACAGTCGGCAGGCAGCCCCACTTCTTCAACAAACTCCTCCCGTATCTGCGCGGCAACATCGACCGTGCCATTTTCGCGGCGGGTGGTTTCATCCAGCCCGCCAGAGGGTACAAGTTCAAAATAGTTTTTGTAGGCGGTCACGTGCAGGCTGCGGCGGGCAAACACAATATGCCCATCCACCTCTATCAACCCACTAACGCCCATGGGATACAGCCCTAAATCAACGCCGTGCCGTTGAGCAAAATAAAATTTGTACTGTGTGTAGCTGCCCACCAGCCGGATATGCCCATCCTGAATGATCGTCTGGTGATGGTTGAATAAACTGCCGTTAAAAATGCCTTTGGGTCGTTTTGCCCAGATTTCCTCCACCTGTGCCAGTTGTTCCGGCGTAAATGCTGAGGCGTCAGGCTGCCAGTGGAGTGTCACCCTGCCCTGACCAATGACTTCGCCCATAGAACCGTTTATAATGCTCCTGCTAATTTTCCTGAGGTACTGTGATGGATTGGTCTAACAAGTCCGTTTTAATTACCGGCGGCACCGGCTCATTCGGCAAAAAATTTGTCGAACAGATGCTGAGGGAACAAAAACCCCGCCGTGTCATCGTGTTCAGCCGTGATGAACTCAAACAACATGAAATGCGCCAGGTATATAACGATGAACCCATGCGCTATTTTATTGGTGATGTGCGCGATTTAGACCGCTTGCGCCGTGCATTTGACGGTGTAGATATTGTCGTCCATGCGGCGGCACTTAAGCAAGTTCCTGCGTGTGAATATAACCCCATTGAAGCGATTATGACCAACATTATGGGCGCACGCAACGTTATTGAGGCGGCGCTCGATAGGGGTGTAGAACGGGTGCTGGCCTTAAGCACCGATAAGGCGGTCAACCCGATTAATCTCTACGGCGCGACCAAACTGGCCGCCGAAAAATTATTCGTCCATGCCAATGCCTACAGCCGCAAGGGAGGAACGATTTTTTCCAATGTGCGTTATGGGAACGTGATTGGCAGCCGGGGCAGTGTCATTCCGCTTTTTAAGGAACAGCGTAAAAACGGAAAAATTACCGTCACCGATGAACACATGACCCGTTTCTGGATTACGCTGGAACAGGGGGTGAAATTTGTCGTCTCGTGTATTGAAACCATGCAGGGGGGAGAAGTTTTTGTCCCCAAAATCCCCAGTATGAACATTATGGATTTAGCGAGAGCGATTGCGCCGGAATGTGAAATTGCTTTTACAGGAATCCGCCCCGGCGAAAAACTGCATGAAGTGTTGGTGTCGATGGATGAAGCGCGGCATACCCGTGAAGCCGCTGACCGTTTTGTGGTCATTCCCAATCATGACTGGTGGACAACCGACCTGTCTCTGATAGGCGAAGCGCTGTCCCCCGATTTTAGCTATACCAGCGATAATAACCCGACCTGGCTTAGCATAGAAGATATTATCAAAATGGCGGATACAGCCGATGAATCTAGCTATTGATGGCGGCACCCCCGTTCGCAAAAACCGCCTTCCCTATGGGCGGCAGGACATCACCGATGCGGACATAGAGGCAGTCGTCAAAGTGCTGCGTTCGGACTGGCTAACCACCGGCCCCATGGTCGGCGAGTTTGAAGCCGAACTTACCCGCGTCACCGGAGCAAAATACGCGGTAGCGGTCAATTCCGGCACGGCAGCCCTCCATGCAGCCATGGCCGCTATTGGAATCGGCACAGGGGATGAAGTGATTGTCGCGGCCATGACTTTTGCTGCGTCGTCAAACTGTGTGCTTTATATGGGCGGGAAACCCGTTTTTGTGGATGTAAATCCGCAAACCCTGACGATTGATCCAGCATCAGTCGAAAGCGCTATCACCCCACGCACCAGAGCGATTGTGGCTGTGGATTACGCGGGGCAGCCGGCCGATTATGCGGCGCTGCGGACACTGGCCGATAGGCATAACCTGATTCTGGTGGCTGATGCCTGTCATGCCATTGGCGGCAGTTTTGAGGGAAAACCCGTCGGCAGTATTGCGGATTTAAGCACATTTAGTTTTCATCCGGTTAAACATGTCACTACAGGCGAAGGCGGCGCAATTACGACCAACAACCCGGAATGGGCGGCTGCCATGCGTTACTTTCGCAATCATGGCATCACCACCGACCATCACCAGCGCGAAAAATCCGGCTCCTGGTACTACGAGATGCAGGCGCTAGGGTATAACTACCGGATCACGGATTTTCAGTGTGCGCTGGGGAAAAACCAGCTTCAACGTCTGCCCGATTCGGTAAAACGGCGTCAGGAACTTGCCGCGATGTACGACCAGTTTTTTGCTACGCTGCCGGAAATCACCGTGCCAGAAGTGGATGCGCGTGCCTCTCACGCCTATCATCTGTATCCGGTGCTGCTGAATTTAGACCATCTGCGGGTAGACCGCCGTCAGGTGTTTGAAGCGCTGCGGGCAGAAGGCATCGGCGTGAACGTCCATTACATTCCCGTCTACTGGCATCCGTATTATCGGAATTTGGGATACCAGAAGGGGTTGTGTCCGGCTGCCGAAGATGCCTATGAACGGCTGATGTCGCTGCCGATGTTCGCCAGCATGTCCAACAGCGATTTTGAAGATGTGGCCGCCGCTATGGAAAAAGTGATTGGGGCATATCGGATTTAAACGGGCGGCCAGGGATAACTTGGACCGTTGCCCGGCTGTGGAAATTTCGATTGGTGCAGCAGCCGCTGGGTGCGATTCATCAGCGCATTGGCTTCTTGCGGGCTGAGTAAGTGGGAAAGCTGCTGCATCAATTCACTTTTAGGGTCGCAGATGGCCTGCTGAAACTGCTGGATACGGGTTTTCAGGTCGGTGGGTAGGGGCTGCCCGGCAAAATCCCAGATAACGGTGCGTAATTTAGGGGCGGTATGGAAACAAATCCCATGATCAATGCCCCACAATTTGTTATTTTTATCTAATAGGCAGTGGCCGCCTTTGCGGTCAGCATTATTCACAATCACATCAAAAGCGGCAAAGCGCTGAATCTGCGGGATAAAATAATCTCCCAGATTAAAATAGGTAATTTCCGGATCGTGTTCAATAAAAAGCTGGACGCTGCCAGCACCGTAAAATCCTTCCCGCATGACGGTTGGGGGGACAATCTGCCAGCCGATGGCCTCAGACACTAGATAGGCCGCCACTTCACGGTTGCAGAGAGTCCCATCGGGAAAATCCCACAGGGGGCGTTCCCCCCGGCGGGGTTTATAAATTGCCTTTGTACGAACGTCCCCCATACAAATCTCTACCAGAAAGGTATGGTTAGAACTCCAGCGCAGCCGCCCCTGTGCCAGACTCATCTCCCCGGTTTTTAACAGGGTAAGGATGTCTATAGGGGCGGCAGAATTTTCGTTCGTCATCGCTTCTCATGTCCAGTAATAAATGACACGGCCATTGGTCTTCGGATTTGCACGGCCTTTGTCAACAATTTTAGCAATCCACTGGCTGAGCGCCCTGAACTGTTCGCGTGAGCCCCAAAAACGAGCTACCCCGGGATTCACCAGTTCCGGGTCTTCATCTTCTTCCAGAACGACCATTTCCTGCACAACGATGACCACCTGATTACGAACTTCATCGTACCCCAGGCCAATTTGCGCGATACGAAATTCCGGCTCAATAGGGTCACGCAGTTCCATGTTCATGCTGGCAACATTCGACGGTTTTTCGGGTTTATCCGGGTAGCGCTCGTTCAGGTCATCCAGCAGTTCTTTGATGGCATCCCCCAGCGCCCGCGCCTGTTCTTTTTCCAGAATCAAAGATACTGTTTTGGAGGAACGCCCCGCCTGAAGATAAAATACCCGTCGTCCCTTCGGGCCAACTGTACCTGCGGTGATAAAATCAACTGGATTCAGTTCAATTTCCGTTGACATCTATAAACCTCATTTGGATTCTTCTTTGGGAATATGGCTGGTATCATTAACACATTCAATAAACGGCATCCCTGCCCCCATCATCAGGATGGTCAGAGAAGCAGGAGAAATCATAATTCTCTGGAACAAGTCCAGGTGCATCCCCAGATAGTGAGCTACAACCATTTTTATCACATCACTGTGTGAAACGACCACCACCGTTTGACCGGGATGAGTGGCACACAGATTTTCCATGACATCCACCGCCCGCGCCTGAGCGCCGCGCATCGTTTCTCCATCCGGGAAGCGGACACGGCTTGGCACAAACTGCACATACCGCCAGAGTTTTTGTCGGTATAACTTTTTAAGTTCTGCCCCTTCCCACTGCCCATAGCGCACTTCACCAATGTCATCAATGGTTTGCACCGTGAGTTTAGGATGATGCTGGACAATTGCATCGGCGGTTTCCAGGGTGCGTTCCAGAGGGCTGGAATAAATCGCATGGATTCTAGTGGTCGCCAGACGATTGCCCACCGCCTGCGCCTGAAGTTTGCCGTACTCATTTAAATGAACACCCGCCGTCCAGCCAGCGAGTTTGCCTGTTTTCACCCACTCGTTCGTGGCGTGACGGATAAGC
Source organism: uncultured Anaerolineae bacterium (assembly GCA_964557285.1). Classification (GTDB taxonomy): domain Bacteria; phylum Chloroflexota; class Anaerolineae; order Aggregatilineales; family J027; genus SB15. The sequence continues at coordinate 6,940 of CAZKZS010000006.1, forward strand.
AGCAATTTTGTCATAACTCTCCAATATTAGCATATCTTCGTTAGAAATATCTCAATATGCTATGAATCATAAAGTGAATTAAAAACATTCGCCAAAAATTTGTACCTATCTGATAAGGAGACACAGCTTATGAAAATATGGCGCTATTTCAGCCTCGTTATCTTATTGCTTATCACAGGCATTCCTTTGCCTGCTGCCGCACAATTTCCTACGATTGCGTTAGAGCCTTTTATCCGCCATGAAAACCAGATTACGTATTTGACTCATGCCGGGGATGAACGCCTGTTCCTGGTCGAAAAACAGGGGCGGGTCATGATTATCGAAGATGAGCAGATTCTGGAAACGCCGTTTCTCGATATTGTGGAGCGTGTCGAATCCGACGGCTCAGAGCAGGGATTATTAAGCATTGCCTTTGACCCCAACTATGCGGAAAACGGCGAGTTTTACGTGAATTACACCAGCCGAGATGGGGGCGACACGGTAATTTCGCGGTTTCGTGTGACGGATGACCCTAATACTGCTGATTCAGAAGCGGAAGAAATTGTGCTGACCATTGACCAGCCCGCCCGTAATCATAACGGCGGCCAACTTCAGTTTGGGCCGGACGGCTACCTGTACATTGGCATGGGAGATGGTGGACGCGGCGGCGACCCCTGGGACAACGCAGAAAATCTATCGGTCCTCCTGGGAAAAATGCTGCGAATTGATGTCTCGGGGCAGGAAACCTATGCCATTCCCGAAGATAACCCCTATGCCGATATTGATAGGTACAGGCCGGAAATCTGGGCATATGGGCTGCGGAATCCCTGGCGGTTTTCCTTTGATCGTGACACAGGCGATTTATATATTGCCGATGTAGGGCAGGGAGCATATGAGGAAATCAATTTTCAATTTTCGGACAGCCCTGGCGGAGAATATTACGGCTGGAACACGTCGGAAGGGCTACATTGTTATGCTACATCGGAGTGCGATATGACCACAACCACCCTGCCCGTGTTTGAATATGACCACAGCCTGGGTTGTTCGGTCACAGGTGGGTATGTGTATCGTGGAACGGAATTTCCTGACATGCAGGGCATTTATTTTTTTGGAGATTACTGTAGTGGCATTATCTGGGGGATGCGGGATGCCAATACCAGCAGCCCGCAGGTGGAGTGGTTAACACAAATGGGTATTGACCTGGCTTCATTTGGGGAAGATGTCAACGGTGAATTGTATGTGCTTGATCTGGATGGTATGGTCTATCGTTTAACCGCCTCTTAAAAAAACACCTGCCGCCGCTACCGATGGGCGGCAGGCAAGGTAAACCAGAAGGTGCTGCCTTTTCCGGGCTGGCTGTCTACGCCAACATCCCCATTTAACTTTTTCACAATCCGATGCACGATGGCTAAACCTAAACCCGTACCTTCCACACCTGACCCCGGTACGCGATGAAACATTTCAAAAATGCGAGCCAGATATTCCGGCGCGATTCCGATGCCGTTGTCCTGCACTTCGTACCGGACTTTGCCATTTAATTTTTTGGCACGCAGTTGAATATGGGGAGATTTGCTGCCGCGATATTTGATGGCATTTCCAATCAGATTGGCAAACACTTCTTCTACCCAGGGCTGGTATCCAATGGCGGGGGGTAAATCCGACCCCCATATAATCTGTACGTTATGTTTTTCCATCTGGAATTTAAACCGATTCACGGCGGCTTCCGCGATGGTCATCATGTTGAGAGTTTCGCCCGATGCTTCAGCGTTATACAGCGTCGCAAGCTGCAAAAGCTGGTCAATCATGCTTGCCATGTTGTTGCTGACCGTAAAAATCTCCTGAAGATACTTTTTCATTTCGCTTGTTGTTTCCTCCCCAAAGTAACTCAGGAGGAGATCAGCATATCCTATCACAGTTGAGAGGGGCGATTTTAAATCGTGAGCAATCGTGTAACTGTAGGCATTGAGTTCGCGGTTGCGGATTTCTAATTCTTCTGCGTACTGGCGAAGCTGTTCTTCCCGTTCGCGCAGTGCCGCCAGTGTGTGGGCGCGTTCAATCGCATAACGAAGGGTGCGTTCAAGGATAGCCGCATCGACCACCCGTTCCTTATTCAGGTAATCAGCCGCCCCAATCCGCATAGCTTCCAGGTCAACCGCCCTATCGCCCTGTCCTGTCATCAGGATGATAGGCGCCTGGCAGCCCGCCGCCAGTGCTTCGCGCAGCAAATCCAATCCATTTTGTTTACCCAGACGATAATCGAGCAGGTACACATCATGCTGGCAGGCGATAATGATTTGCAGGGCATCATCATAGTTGGATGCCCACTCGACATCAAATTTCCAACCTTCGATGTCGGTCAGTAAATCGCGTGTGATGACGTAATCATCTTCATCATCATCAACCAGCAGCACGCGAATGTGTTGTTTATCCATGCTCAGTTTCCTTCGTCTTTGCCCAGCGGGGCAACAATTTCAAACCAGTACACTCCCAGAATATTGATAACACTCACCAGAGAAGCGAACGTCACTGGCTTGACAATGAATGAATTTGCCCCCAGGTCATAGCTGCGATAAATGTCTTCTTCCGCTTTGGAAGTAGTCAATACTACTACCGGAATCAGACGCAGAGAAGGATCGGCCTTAATTTCTTTCAGCGCTTCCCGGCCATCCTTGCGGGGCATGTTTAAATCTAGCAGAATCAGGCCCGGACGCGGTGAAGATTGAGGATCGCTGTATTTTCCCCGATGATAAAGATAATCGAGCAGTTCTTCCCCATCTTTGACCGCAAAAAAAGGGTTTTTCAGACGGCTTTCTTCCAGAGCTGTTCGGGTCAGCAGAACGTCATCTTCATCATCATCAGCCATCAGGATGGCTAATCGGTTATATTTTACCAAGTCTCGTCCTTTCACTCTAAATTTAACCCCACAATGACCGGATCATGGTCGGAAGCACGAAATGGGTTTGCTGTGTAAAGAGAAATGACCTGCTCCGGTGTTTTATACTCCTGATTGTAATCCATGATCCGCGGCTCATCAGCGTTAATATGCCAGAGAGTTACCCCTGCCACCTGGGGGACAAGACTGGGGCTGGCAAGCGCATGGTCAAGATAACCGGATTGCCCGAAAAATACATAGGTGTAGGCATCCTCCCCCACAAAGGTATCAATCAAATTGGTGTATCCTGCATCGGTCAGTAGCAGAATCGGGTCTTCCAGCGCATACGCATTTAAATCCCCGATGATGAGGAAGTCCGGGTCGCCGCTTCCGGTGGGGTCAGTTGCCAGCCAGTCAATTAGAGTACGGGCGGCCTCGGTGCGTTCGGCGTTCCAGCAGCTTTGACCGTCACCCTGGTCGCTGTTCTCACCTCTTGCACCCTCGCATCCTTTAGATTTAAAGTGATTCACCACAACGGTAAACTTTGCTCCGGTTGCCAGTTCTTCAAAAGTTTGTGCCAGAGGCGGGCGGCGCTGGTTAAAAGGATAATCGTAGGTTGTAGCAGGGCTGCCCACCGGACGCACGGTATCCGTCCGGTAAATCAGCGCGACCTTAATTTCGTCCGTTCCCTGGTCAAAACCGGGGTCAATAAACGCATAGGGCGCACCCAGACCCTCTACCAACTCCTGAACAGCGCTGTTTGCGCCGTAGCCATCATTTTCAATTTCCATCAGCCCCACCACATCAGCGTTGATGGCAGTCAAAGCGCTGATGATTTTATCGTGCTGGCGTGTCCATTCTTCCCGGTTCGACGCCCCGCGTGAGGTCGGAAAACCGCCACCCTGCCCGTCACCGTTAAAGTAGTTCAGCACGTTAAAGCTGGCAACCTGTATCCGCCCGCCCGTTGATTCTGGTGAGTCAAGGCGGGGATTGCTGCGGACAAATGCCGGCGGTGCAGTGGGCTGAATCCGATACGTATCAAAAGCGTAACTCAAAATGCCCGTTAAACCCGTTACGGTATCCCCTAACCGCAGCGTTCCCTCTAAGAGAAACGGAACAGGGTCGGGGTTTTGTACCGTCCGGTTATCATCCAGAATAATCTGATTGAAGGTATTGGTTTCTTGCAGCAGATTGGCTTCCTGCCCCGGCAGCATGACATTGGTCGGCTGTTGCAGCCGCCCGCCCGATGACAGCACCACTTCGCCAAACCGTCCCAGGTTATATACCTCGGTAACTGTAAGGGTTTGCGGCAGGGTAACAAGCATCCCTTCATAGGCTTCCGGCGCATTGTAATCCGCAAAAGGAAGTTCTACCGTCGTAGGAGTCACTTCGGCGCGGCTGCCACACAGGGTCACTTCCACATTGCGGAGCGCGGTCAGGTGTTCCATTTCCCGAACATCACCCTGTACCTGCACCACATCCCCCACTTCAACCTGAAAAGCACCCTCATCAAAAATAAAAATGCCTTCGGAGGTCAGCGGATTCTCATCCCAATCCGATTCTTCTTCCTGCACAAAAAATCCGTCCAGCGTATCCTGAAAATCGCCGACCACAACGCCTTCAATGACAACATCTTCGGCGAGTTTCATGGCGCTGTCGTCCTCTGTGCCTTGAATCTCATGAATCAAAACCGTGTTTTCACCACAGCTTTGGGCAGTGCTGAGGTGAGGGATAAACATCAAAAAAGTAAGCAGGAGAACGATATTTTTCCGCATGTTTTGAACCTGACTATATGGGTCATTATAGGGGCTAATAATGCCGTGAGGGAGGAAATTTAGCAAAAGTTAATCTGTTAAATAGGCGTTTTTAATCCGCAGCAACGGAGACCGATTTTTCTATGGCAGGCGGCGACCACTTCAGTAATCTAAGCGCCTGTATCCCGATAAAAGCAAACAGGAAACCGCCTACCCAGTAGGGTAAAGAGGGCTGGATGTCAAAAAGTGTGCCACTGATGGCGGTTGCAATGATGGTGGAAAGGCTGACCGACGATTGATACACTCCTAGAACACCCCCACGCAGTTCATCGGCCACCGTGCGAGTCGCCAGCGATTGTAGGGGCGGCATCATTAACCCCGTACCAATAGCAAAGGTGGCGGCAGCAATCGGCCCCAACCAGGGGGCGGTCAGCACCGCCCATAGGAACATCGCGCCAGCGCGGAGAAAACTGCCCCCAATAGCTAATTTGGCTTCGCCAAAACGCGGCAGAATACGTCTCAGCAAATAAATCTGGGTAAAAAACTGTCCTAAACCTACGGTTGCCAGCAGCAGCCCAATGCCCATATTGGTGGTTTTTTCGCTAAACCCGTCAAATAAAACCGCTTCCCCATACAGGGCAAAGGTCGATTGCAGCAGCCCTAGCCCAAACTGCCCGCCGAAGGCCACCAGCAAAACGAGAACCAGAGGATAGTTGCTCAGGACTTCCCTCGGCTGAAGGGACGCCTTTTTAAAATTGAGATTATGCTGGCGCTGTTCTGGTGTCAGGCTTTCATCCAGCGTAAACCACGTTAGGAGGACAGTAGCGGTAGCCGCAGCCGCCGCAATCAGAAACGGGATACGTTCGCCAAACACCGCCGATAAAATTCCTCCCATTGCGGGCCCAAAAATAAACCCCAGCCCAAACGCACCCAGAATGTAGCCCAGCGCCTGCGTGCGTTTTTGCGGCGGCATCACATCCGTAATGTATGCCTGCGCCACAATGATATTGCCGCCCGTGATGCCATCCAGAATCCGCGCCAAAAACAGCACTTCTATCGACTGTGCCATCGCCAGCATGATAAAACTGATGACTGTTCCGATCTGGCTGATAATTAATATGGGCAGGCGGCCAGAGGTATCCGACCAGCGCCCCAGATACGGCCCCGCCAGAAACTGCGCGGCAAAAAAGGAGGTATTCAGCAGGGTAATGATGCGCGGACTCATGTCAAAGTGGCGCTGCGCGTAAAGGGGTAAAATAGGGAGAATCATAGACGCGCCGAAAATATTCACGAACACAATTAGCAAAATGGTTAACTGGCGGCGGTCTATTTTTTGAAGATTCATGCTCTGGCTCTTAATTCTATCGTTCGCGGATTATAGCACCTCAGAGGGTAAAATATGATAAAGATAGGGTTTTTAGGAGACTTATTAAAATGGACGTGGTAATTGTTGCGGCGGCACGGACTCCGGTAGGGAAAAGAAATGGGTTACTCAGCCGCACCCATGCGGTAGCGATGGGCGCTCATGCGGTGAAGGCGGTGCTGGAACGCAGCCAGATTGACCCCCTTGACGTTGACCAGATGCTTTTTGGCTGTGTCACGCAGGTGGGGGAACAAAGTACCAATGTGGCGCGGAATATCTGGCTGCACGCCGGACTGCCAATAGAAGTTCCTGCGACGACACTCGATTTTCAGTGTGGCTCAAGCCAGCAGGCGGTACACCTGGCTGCCGGACTCATTGCCAGTGGGCAGGCGGAAGTTATTGTCGCGGGCGGGGTAGAAAGTATGTCCCGGATGCAGATGGGCAGTAACGTGATAAACGGGTCGCCCTACACGCCGGAAATTTTAGCCCGTTATAACATCATCAATCAGGGCATTTCGGCGGAATGGATGGCCGAAAAATGGCAGATTTCCCGCGAAGAAGCCGACCAGTACAGCTACGAAAGCCATCAACGCGCCCACCGCGCTAGAGAGTGCGGCTGGTTTGAGCCTGAAATCGCGCCGATTGAAGTCACCGACGAAAACGGTGCGCCGGTTCTCATGAGGCATGATGAGGGGATTCGGGCAAATACCACCCTCGAAAAAATGGCCTCTCTGCAACCCGCCTTTAAAGCGGATGGCATTGTCACGGCAGGCAACGCGAGTCAGATTTCGGACGGGGCGGCGGCGCTGCTGCTGATGTCGGCGGAAAAGGCGGAAAACCTGGGGATGCAACCCCGCGCCCGCATCGTGGCACAAACCGTCGTTGGTACTGACCCCGCCCTGATGCTTTCCGGCCCCATTCCCGCCACGCAAAAGGTGCTGAGTCGCGCTGGTCTCACCTTAGATAAAATCGACCTGATTGAAATTAACGAAGCCTTTGCATCGGTGGTGCTGGCCGGGAAAAAAGAATATGAGCCGGATATGAATCGGGTCAACGTGAACGGCGGCGCGATTGCGTTAGGGCATCCTCTGGGGGCATCGGGCGCTCGACTCATGGTGACACTGCTGCACGCGCTTGAACGCACCGGCGGACGCTACGGGCTGCAAACCATGTGCTGCGGCGGCGGTATGGGAACGGGGACCATTATTGAGCGTTTAAACTGATTGCGCTGTAAATTTCCCCTAAAAAACGGCTTGGTCGGCTTGCCAGCAGGCGGGTCTGGCTGAAGCCGTTTTTTTCCGCCAGTTGTACCCATGTACTGAACGAAAACGGGTAAGGCACCCAGGGATTTGCCCGTATCCGTATTGTATTCCACCAGAATCAGCCTTCCTGATGGTTTTAAATAACCGCGAATCAATTGAAGAATAGGAGATTTATCCTGATGAAAATGAAGTGAATTTGCCATGAGGATGCCATCCAGCACAGGCAGCGCCAAGGGGTGGGCAAAATCGGCGGTGAGAAAATGGACTTTGGTCCGGGGGAACTGCGTTTGCACAGCCTTCATCTGCTGTTTCAGCGCACTGGAATCGCGGTCTACGGAATAAATTTCGCCTGTGTCCGGTAAAAGTTCAGCCAGCGCCAGCGTAAACGCTCCTGTTCCCGATCCAAAATCTGCCCACAGGCTGCCGGAAACCCCGTCTTTGATCAGTTGAACATGGTCGTTGTGATTCATACGAATATGATAACAAAAAACGCCGAAGGGGTCTTCGGCGTCTTTGTGCTTGCTACTTAGGGTTTAGCAGCCTTCTTCGGCTTCACAGAGCCAATCTTCCACAACCCTATCGAGGGCGCGGTCATAGCCGTTGCCACCGTAAAAGGCATCGCTGCTGGTGCTGGCAAGGAAAACATCATCTCCATCTTCGCCGTACAGGTCATCACTGCCATTGTCGCCAATCAGCACGTCATTTCCTGTTCCACCGTAGACAATATCATGTCCGTCGCCTGCTACGATGCAGTCATCACCGCCGCCAGCATAAATTTCGTTATGTCCACTTCCTGCGATAATAAGATCGTTACCTTCCGTGCCATACAACCAGTCGTTCTCTGTCGAAGTACCAATGATAGGCGCTCCCGAAAAAGTAATGTTCTGGCACTCTACCGGAACGGTCACGGCGGGCGGCTGCGGCGGAGCAGGGTCAAACACTGAAATGACCACCTGTGCCGATTGCGAAAGCCCATCCAGACCAAGCACGCTCAGCGTCACGGTATATTGACCGGGAACATTAAAGGTATAGGCTGGATTGGCTTCGCTGCTGGTGCTGCCATCGCCAAAATCCCACCAGACCGACTGAATATCGCCCGTTGACTGGTTGCTAAACTGCACCGTTAAGGGGGCATTACCTTCGGCCACACTGGGGACAAATCCAGCCGTCACCGGAATGTACACTACAGGCGCGGTGACGTTAATCACGGCTTGCGCGGCTGCGGTTGTGCCATCCAGTCCTGTAACAGTCAGCGTGACATTGTACGTACCAGCATTGTTAAAGGTGTATACCGGATTGGCTTCCGCGCTGCTGCCGCCGTCACCAAAATCCCACCAGTAGGACTGAATATCGCCTGTGGCCTGCTGCGTAAACTGCACGCTCAGGGGCGCCTGACCTTCCAGCACGCTGGCGGCAAAAGCAGCCGTCGGCGGGGTGTAAACGACGGGTGCGGTGACTTCAATCGCAGCTTGAGCCGTCTGGACAATGCCATCCATGCCGGTGACAGTCAAAGTAACCGGATAGATGCCGGGGTTGAGATAGGTATGCACCGGATTGGCTTCACTGCCGACCAGCCCATCCCCAAAATCCCAGGCCAGTGACTGCACATCGCCAGTCGTTTGATTGCTGAAAGTAACCGTCAGCGGGGCTGTCCCCGTGACAACATCCGGCGTAAAGGCAGCCGCTACAGGCACAACAGGCGCTTTCACTTCAATGATGGTCTGAGCCGTTTGAGTCGTGCCGTCCACACCTGTGACCGTTAAAGTCACCGGATAGCTGCCAGCCGTGTTAAAGACGTACACCGGACTAGCCTCAACGCTGCTGCCACCATCGCCAAAGTCCCAGGCATAGCCCTGAATTTCGCCCGTCGATTGGTTCGCCAGGGTGACAGTGAGCGGGGCTGTGCCAGTGGTAACATCGGGCGTGAAGGCAGCCGTAAGCGGCGCTTTCACCTCAATCACGGCCTGGCTGCTCTGCACCATGCCATCCATCCCCATTGCCAGCAGGGTAACAGTGTAACTGCCGGGGGTGGTGAAGGTATGTATTGGGCTGAGGTCGGTACTGGTCGTGCCGTCGCCAAAGTCCCAACCGTAACTTTCAATGTCACCTGTGGACTGATTGGTAAAGGTCACAGTCAGAGGGGCAGTACCGGTCACGGTATCCGCCGCAAATGCCGCTACCGTCGGAACGCTCATCATGTTAAAAGCTGCAAAGTTATTGGTTGTGCCAAACGCACTCGCCAGACTCAGCCGCACGCGCAGCCCAACCCGCACCCAGCGTCCAAAGAAAGCACCGTTGCCCTGCACATCATTATTGAGGTAAAGCGTTCCATTTTTGACGTACAGATTGGCGTTCACCACGCTGTTGGTACCAATGGCTGCCGCGAAGGGGCTGGTGGAGGGGTCACTGCTGCCGTTGCTGCCCGCTACGTAGATAATCACCTGATTCGCGCTGACACCACTGGCAGGCAGGAAACGCGCCTGACCATTGGTGCGGAGTGTACCACTGACCCGAATTTCAGTGGGTGCTTTAAAGCTGAAAGTGACATTTTTACCCGCGTCAATAGCGGTGAAATTGTACACCCCACCGGAGAACACAACCGTGCTGCCATCACGGGCGAGCAGTTTTTCATAGCTGCCAGCGTTCAGAGTGATAGTTTTACTATAATCCGCAACTTTGCGGGTGCTGCCCGCGCTGAAAGCAGGGAAATCGGGCATCGTGACCAGGGGCAGGCGGGCGGGTTTGCCCTGCTGACCCAGAATCTGACCGGAATTGTTAATTTGATTGCCGTAAGCGTTTAATACCTGAACACTGCTGCGGAACGTCAGGGTATCGCCCAGGACGCTGTTGCTCAGCACTTTGACACCGCTATCAAGGGTGACTTCACTGTTCGCTCGCATATAGGGGCCGCTGCTGGCAGCGTTCGCGCCGAGATGCCCACTGTTGACAATGGTATCACTTTGTACCCAGATGCCTTCCTGACCCAGCACCACAAAATCCTGCACGCTGGCGCTGCCTGATGCAGGCGGCGTTGTGGTCTGCGTTGGAGTCGGGCTGGGGGTAGGGGTTTTGGTTTGGGTCGGCGTTGGGGTTGGCGTCGTTGTCACGGCTGTGACAGTGACCGCCCCTGTGTAAGTCTGAGCGCCGCCATCTTTATCGGTAATCCGCGATTTGATGGTATACGTCCCTGCCGCGCTATAGGCGCAGGTGGTGTTATTGGTGCTGCCGGATTTTTCATAGGTGCCATCATTGCGGCAGTCAAACGCATAGGTAAAACCAGCATTTTTATCCGGCGTGCTGGCGTCATTCGCGCTGCCAAGCGTAGCGGTTACATTCTGATTCACGGCAACGGAGGTCGCGCTGAGGCTAAAACTGGCGGTTGGCGCGACATTCTGTACGGTCAGGATAAAACTCACCTGGCCCGATGCGCCTTTGCTGTCTGTTGCCGTAACCGTCACGGTTTGGCTTTGCGATGGGCCATCCGTCGGCGTGTACCGCCATGTCCATGTGCCGTTATTGTTATTGGTGACAGTTCCGATGGAAGCAGTCAGCGTCACAGGATCGTTTTCCCGGTCGCCTACCGCACCGTTGAGGCTGGCAGCCTGCCCTTCATTCACCGTAACCGTTCCCTGTGACACACTCACACCGGGCGCGGTGTTGGCCGGAGGCTGAGTCGCGGTTGGAGTCGGCGTTGAAGTAGGCGGCGGGGTAGTAGTGGTAGCCGTCGCTGTTGGCGTAGGAGTGGTAGCAGTTCCACCTGTGACTTTAAAAACACCGTACTGCTGAATGACGGTATAGGTTTCGCTCATCACCCGATCCAGCAGGTCATTGTTGCTCACGCCAAACAGGTCATTGGTTAGACCGGGTTCAAGGCGGACATTGGCAACATTCGTACCGTTGTACAGGGTTGAACCATTGCCATCATTCACGTACATCCCGTAGTCGCGGGCGGCACGCAGAATTTCACGGGTAAGAGGATGCACATTCAGCGCGTCCACATTCACTTCTTTTGCCAGCGCAAACCGTTCACCCATCCCGATGCCGCTTGCGCCAGCGCTGCCTGATTCTTCGCCGCCCACCGCCGGAGCAACATATCCGGTCGACAAAATACGAGAGGGCAGGGTGATAGTCAGGGCGTGGTCAATACGCTGATTTAAATCGAGCGTGCCGGTGGTCGGATTCAAAAAATCTTCACGGGTAATCATGCCTGCGCTCACGGCAAAACCGGAAGCGGTTACACGGCGGTGCGGCGGGTCACTGATGCCTTTGCCTGTCAAGGGGAAGGCCACCATGCCGCCTGCCTGAATCGACGTGGAGTTAATCCATTTGGCGCTCCACATTTCGTAGACCATGCCCGCTTTGTAGTTGATGACCGCCATGTGCGCGTCGGCTTCTGGCGCGGGTTGAGCATAGGTCGGAATCGGCCAGGTTTCTACACGCCCACTGTAGGTGTTTGTCACCGTGACCAGTGGCACATTTTCACTTGAAGAAACCCGGTAAATCGGGGCTGACCATTCGGTATAGCTGTGTTTTAAAACCCCAATGCGGGTTTCCCGCGTGTAGGTTGCATTACTTGGCACACGGCTGTACCAGGGGCCGCTGCCATACAGGGTTGACACTTCTATGGTTGTTCCGGCCTGTACGGGGGTGGTGTTTCCGGGCATCAGCCCCACCGCCACCAGCAGTATCAACAGTCCGGTAAAAACTTTAAGGAGATTGTGACGCATTTCCCTTCTCCTGTCTCAATGAAACGGCTTCGCCGTCACAATACTTTCTTCATTCTTCATTTTTCCTTAATTTTTCCAACCGTCAACCCTTTGTCTCAACTTTCTAACCCTTTTTCCCGAAAAACTCACACAATACGAACCTTTTTCACCTAAAAATCCTTATTTTTGTGAAATTCGTAAATCGCAATTTGTACAAAAAACACAAAGAATTAAGAAAGAATTGAGACACAAAAAGAGCAGGGTATTGCCCTGCTCCGGGGAAAAGGCGTGAGGGGTGAATTAAACCGTTAAGGTGACTTTGGTCAGGCCGCGCGGCGCGTCCAGAGGATAACCTTTAACTTCGGCAAGATACCGCGCGAAGACCTGGCCGGGGACCACGCCGCAAATGGGGCTTAACCATTCGGGCAGGTTTTCGGGCAGGTGCATGATGTTGTGCGCCAGAGGATAAGTATCTGCATCATTTGAAATGATCAGCGATTCGGCTTTACGTTCCTGAAGCTGTTTCAGCAAATCGACCAGCACGGCAGAGGTTTTTCCTTTGGGAGTCACCGTCAGCACGGGAAACCCCTGTTCCACAACCGCAATCGGCCCGTGACGAAAATCGGCTTCACTGTATTCCTGTCCGGTTAAATAACACAATTCTTTTAACTTGAGGCTGATTTCATAGGCGGTACAGTAGTTGTAGCCTCGTCCGATTACCGCAATGGTTTCCATATAACGATAGCGTTCAACCCACTGCGGAATTTTTTCCGACAGCCTTAAGGTTTCCTGCATTTTTTCCGGCAGGGTATTTAGCGCTTCCGTTGATTCTGCATGTCCGACCAGCGCACAGGTGAGCATAGCAACGGCAGTCAGTTCGGCTGTATAGGTTTTGGTGGCGGCAACACTTTGTTCTGCTCCGGCATGGACATACAGATGATAATCGGCTGCCTGTGCAAGCGGAGACTTCGGGTTATTGGTGATGCTGACCGCCAGCGCTCCCTGTTCCTGGGCATCTTTTACGACCTGCCCAATATCCGGTGACTGGCCGGACTGGGAAATCCCAATCACCAGCGCCCGTGACAGTTTAGGCGCGGTTTCATACAGGGTATGGACGGAAGGAGTTGCCAGCGCGACAGGCAGCCGCGCCTGAATACTCATCAAATACTGGGCATACCGTCCGGCGTTGTCCGATGTTCCTCGCGCCGCAATCAGCACAAAAGCCGGATCAAAGGCGCGAATCGCCTGAGCAATTTTTTCTGCCTGCGCCGATTCTTCTTGCAGCAGCCGCCGGATCACCTCCGGCTGTTCATTAAGTGCGTTCTGAAGATGTACCATTAATTTTCCCTCTGAAAAACAATCCGGCCTTCGGCTGCCGTTAATAGAACTTCAACATAAGGATTCACCAGCACAAAATCGGCATCTTTCCCCACTTCCAGGCTGCCCTTGCGGTCAGCTACGCCAATCGCCTGGGCTGCGTTCAAGCTGGCCGTGTGCCACAGTGTTGTAATAGGTTCGCCCGTTGCCCGCATAAAGTTACAAAGCGCGGTTTCCATTGTCAGAATACTGCCCGCCAGTGTGCCATCAGGCAGCCGCACCGCCCCATCTTTGACCGTTATTGTGCGTTCATCAATGGTATAGTCGCCTTCCGGCATTCCTGCCCCACGCACAGAATCAGTAATAAGGATGATTTTGTCCGCCCCTTTGGTCTGATAAAGGATATTCATCGCCGCCGGATGTACATGGATGTTATCGGCAATCAATTCGCATCGAATTTCCGGTATGGTCATGGCCGCGCCAACCACCCCCGGCTCACGATGACTCAACGGAGTCATGGCGTTGTAGGTATGGGTTGTCTGGGTTAATCCCAGGGATACGGCTTTTTGCATATCGGCATAACGGGCGGAGGTGTGCGCCGCCGAAACCGTGATTCCGCGTTTGACACAGGCTTCAATTAGCCAGTGGTTCTCCTCATATTCCGGCGCAAGTGCCAGCAGCCGCACCACATTTAAATCCAGCCACGCCAGCGCCTCCTCCCGGTCTGCCCGCCGGATATAGGACAAATTTTGAGCGCCGCATTTTTCCGGATTCAGATACGGCCCTTCTACATGAGCGCCGAGCAGCGTCGCACCGTCCGGCTGTGCGCCTACCAGCGCGGCGATATTTTCTAAGGCGGCCTGAATCCGCTTACGGGTATCTGTCCATGTCGTCGCTAAAAAGGACGTGACCCCATGCTGCGCGTAAAATCGTGCCATGTGTTGAATGGCTTCCGGCGTAGCATCCATCGCTTCATAACCGACACCGCCATGCACATGTACATCAATAAAACCAGGCAGCAGGTAATTTCCCTGAGCATCTATAGCGGCTTCGTTTTCAGGAGAATCCCCTGTTCCCACCTGAGCAATTTTTTGACCCTCCACCCGCAGCCATCCCTGGGGAATGAGACCTGTAGGGGTCACAATTTGAGCATTTTTAATGAGCATTATCCAATCACCTTGCGTAAGATACCGTGTGTTTCCGCCAGTTTACGACGGGCTTCTTCCGGTGTGATATGCAGCAGCCCCACGACAATGGCTGTTTTCACTTCCTGATGTGTTTGTTGCAGCAACTTTTCGGCCTCTGTCTCGCTCACCCCGACCACTTCCGCCACAATTCGCTGGGCGCGCTGTTCCAGTTTTTGATTTGTCACCTGCACATCGACCATCAGATTGCCGTAGACTTTGCCCAGTTTAATCATGCTGGCGGTACTCAGCATATTTAAAATGAGTTTTTGAGCCGTACCCGCTTTGAGGCGGGTTGAACCCGTCACCACTTCCGGGCCGGTTACTGCCGCAATTTTAATTTGGGCAATATCCAGAATCGGGGCGGGCGCGTTGCAGGAAACAGCCACCGTCACCGCGCCAATTTCATTGGCTGCTTCCAGCGCTCCGATGACATATGGGGTGCGTCCACTGGCCGCAATGCCTACCACCACATCATGTGGGGTGAGATTCAGGACTAAAACTTCCTGCCGACCTTCGTCGGCACGGTCTTCCGCCCCTTCAACTGCATCCGTCATCGCGCCTTCGCCGCCCGCAATCAACGCCTGCACCAGTTCCGGCGGGGTGCTGAAGGTCGGTACACATTCTGCCGCATCCAGAATCCCAAGCCGCCCGCTTGTGCCTGCGCCCACGTAAATCAGCCGTCCGCCTGCCCGAATCCCCTCGACAATAGCATCCACCGCACGGGCAATTTCCGGCAATGCTTTAGCGACCACCTGCGGCACGGTAGCATCTTCCTGATTCATCACCTGCACAATTTCCAGCGTCGAAAGCTGGTCGATGTGCATGGTTTTGGGATTACGGGTTTCGGTGAGCATAAGACTCTCTCGCTAATAAAACCGCCCCGATCACGGGCGGATATTTTGGTAAGGGGAGCGTGTTGAAGTGAAGGCGCTGGCACAACGCCAGACTCAGAGGATTCGGATGGGTAAGCAGGCTGCCACCAAAAGCAATCGCCGGATTGTCCATGTGGAGAATTTCTATCAGGGCGCGGACATGCAGCGCGAGTTCATCTGCTCCCCATGCCACAATTTCCTGTGCGACAGCATCCCCCGCTTCCGCATGTTCCAGCACCAGGGGCGCAAGCCTGGCGACTTCCGGCGGGCGGGGGGTAGCCGTGTTGTACAGCCAGACCACCAGATGATACAAATCCGGGAGGTGAAGGGTTTTTAAAATGGCGCTGCTGAGGGAGGTTTCCGCGCCACGTCGATCATAAGCCCGCACGACTGCCCGCAGCGCCTGATTGCCAATGCCGTAGCCACTGCCCTCATCTCCCATCAGATACCCCCACCCGCCAACGCGCCGCGACTCGCCTGCCGCATTAACCGCGTAAGCCACGCTGCCCGTGCCGGACATGACCAGCACCCCTTCTCGCTGGCCGTGTGCGCCCACCAGCGCAATCTCAACATCTGAACTGGGGACAATGAAAGCAGACGGAACAATTTTTTGGACAATTTCGGCCAGCCAGTCCGACGCATATTCTTTAGCCGCGCCTGCAATCCCCACCGCCGCCGCCCGAATTTGTTCCGGCGGGAGTCCGGCATCCTGAATCGCTTCCTGTATCTTTTGCTGGATAAGCGCTGCCGACGCCTCCCGCCCGATGACACTGGGATTCACTGCGCCGCCGTGTGCCTGACCGACCACCGTTAAATCATCTCGTGCGACCACCACGCGCAGATTACTTCCGCCGCCATCTACCCCGACAAAAAACATTATGCACACCAGGTTTGCCGCAGCAGGCGGGTATAATTTTGGCCGGAGGTAATTTGCCCTAACACCACTGGTAGTTTTGCGCCCGTAAGGGCAGGGTGTGTACCGGAACGGTTGTGCCAGGTTTCATGTGCCAGCAGCGCAAACACCAGCGCTTCTTTAAAATCGCTGTCCAGCCCAATGTCCTCATGGGTGATGACCCGCGCCCCGCCTGTGAAATTTTGAATCATGGCGACCAGCGCCGGATTATGCCGCCCACCGCCGCCTAAAATAATTTCTTCTACCGGATGGGGCGCAAAATGACGGTAAGAATCAGCAATGCTCTGAGCGGTCAGCGCGGTGATGGTAGCAACTATTGATTCTGGCGTGAGATGGCGCTGCTCACCTTCAGCCACCAACTGTCGCGCCATATCGGTTCCAAAAAGTTCCCGTCCGGTGGTTTTGGGTGGCTGGCGCTGGAAAAATGGGTTTTGCAGCAGCACTTCAAGCCATTCTTCATCCAGCTTGCCGCGCTGTGCCATACTGCCATCTTCATCGTAGGTCATGCGGCCATTGCTTAGTTTGTAGACAGCGGCGTCAATCAGGGCGTTGCCGGGGCCTGTATCAAAAGCTAATGGTGTGGAGGTTGTATCCGAAAGCGGCGGCAAAAACGTCACGTTGCCCATGCCGCCAATATTTTGTACTGCCCGCCAGTGGTCGGGATGCCGCAGCAGCAGCCAGTCCGCGTAACCGGTCAGGGGCGCCCCCTGACCGCCTACCGCCACATCACGCGGGCGAAAATTGCTAATCGTGGTTATTCCGGTGCGTTCCGCTATCACCGCCGCTTCGCCGATTTGCAGGGTCGCCGTGACTGTGCCATCAGCAGCCACCTGATGCCAGATGGTTTGCCCGTGTGAGCCGATTAAATCCACATCCTCAGGTGAAAATCCCGCTTTTTGAATAATGTACAGCGCGGCTTCCGCAAACCGTTCGCCAATATCCGCATTTAACTGGCAGATAGCATCTACGCGGCTGTCACCAGGCGAACAGGCGGTTAAAATACGCTGGCGGAACGGGTCATCATAGGACAGAGTTTCTCCGGCCAGCATCCGGGCGTCTAACTGCGGCGGCTGACCCGAAATTTCAAACAGCGCCGTATCAATGCCGTCGCCGGACGTGCCGGACATTAAACCTACAATTTTCATATGTCTGCCGCCTCAGCAATAAATGAATGAAGTGTCTGTCGAAATTCCGTGATGCCCTCTACCTGCCGTCCGGGATAAACCCGATTGGTCAGCGTGGCGACCACCAACGCGCGTGTTGGGTCGATAAACAGGGAAGTACCCGTAAACCCCGTATGTCCGAAAGATGCCGGGCTAAATTTTTCGCCCATGGAGGAATTTTCCCGCGCCTTGAGCAGCCAGCCTAAGCCGCGTCGTTCGCCGTCCGTTTCCGCGTGTTCTTTGACCGCTTCCAGCATCAGGGAGTTGTTGATTTTTAAACGGGGGTCACAGGTCAGCCATGCCTGCCCAAAACGGGCAATATCTTCCACTTTTCCAAATAATCCAGCATGACCCGCTACGCCGCCTACTCCGCAGGCATTTTCATCATGAACTTCGCCCCAGCAGCGCCGCTTGCGCCACAGGGTATCTTCTTCCGTTGGTGCGATTATCTCTCGTGGAATCCCATTTCGTATTGGATTAAAGGTTAAGGAATGTAGATGAAGGGGCTGGGTCACGCGCTCCCGAATCGCTGTATCCATATGACCAGAGCCGCCCGTATGCAGCCGAGACACCGCTTCTCCAAGCAGCATCAATCCCAGGTCACTGTAACGGACTTTTTCCCCCGGAAAACCCACAAACGGATACCGATACAGCGCATAAAGCGCGTTGCCCCACCGCGTTTCGCGTGGAATCAGGGTGGGACGGTCAGGCGGTTGCGGCGTGAGTCCTGCCGAAGCATATACATCCCGCCAGGGCGCTAACCCCGACGTATGAGTCAGCAAATGATAAAAAGTCACCTGGGCGGGGTCAGCCGTTTTGCCTTTTTTATCGTCTGGCGTTGGAAATTTAACCCGTGTATGGGGGTCTTGTCCGCCGTCAATCGGGCGCGGGTGAATCATCCCAAATTCAGGAATGACTTTCACTACCGGATCATGCAGGCCAATTTTGCCTTCGCTGACCAGCGATAAAAACGCGCTCACCGTAAATAGTTTCGTTACGGAGGCAAGGTCAAATAAAGTATCCAGGGTAACAGGACTCTGACAGGTTTCTGGCTCGATAAATCCCCATGCACCCTGCATTGCCACCTCACCCCGATGAATGACCATCAGCGTGATCGCAGGGAAAACGCGGTTCAGCGAGTCGGTAATGAGGGCTTCAATTTTTTCATTCACCATAGCGCAAAATGGCATTAAATTTGTATCTATCGCCCCGATAGGCCGAACGCACATATTCAATAGGCTGTTCCTGCGCGTTGTAGGTCACACGAATGATTCCCAGAATCGGGGTATGGGAATCCAGATGGAGGGCATCATGTTCTTCCGGTGTGGCCTGCCGCGCTTCAAAGGTCTGGCGGGCATAGGTAATACGAATCCCACATTCTTCCCGCAGCACCTGATACAGCGATTCTTTAGCAAAATCATGTTTATCCAGAATCGCGGAGCAAATGGCGGCCACAATTGCCGATGTTTCCAGCGCGACCGGCTGCTCATCGGCCAGCCGCACCCGTTTTAAAACCACTACTTTGCTTCCAGTGGGCAGCAGCAGGGCTTTAGCAACTTCCGTGGAAACAGGTTCAACTGCCGAATACAATACCCGACTGGAAGGGCGCTGCCCCCGGCGGGTCATTTCTTCGGTAAAACTGGTCAGGGTGCGAAGTTCCTGCTCAATTTTGGTGCTGCTGACAAACGTGCCTTTCCCGACATGACTGTGCAGCAGCCCTTCCTGCATCAGTTCATTAATCGCCTTGCTGACCGTCAGACGGCTGACCTGAAACTGCTCTGCTAGCTGCCGTTCCGAAGGAATCCGGCTGTTCTCAGGAAATACACCGCTTTGAATGTTCAGTCGGACGTATTCCTTAATTTGTACATAAAGTGGCACATGCGAGTCATGCGCTATCATAAGTGGTATAGCGTGGTATAGTCCAATTTTGGAGATAACTATACCATCAAACCTGCAAAAAAACCAACAACATT
Source organism: uncultured Anaerolineae bacterium (assembly GCA_964557285.1). GTDB lineage: Bacteria > Chloroflexota > Anaerolineae > Aggregatilineales > J027 > SB15. Next base: position 26,301 of record CAZKZS010000006.1, read on the forward strand.
AAAATTTTAGTGGCTTAAAAAATTCATTGAACATCTTTTCAAAATCTGTCGTATTATTAAATGTGGAATCGCTACTTTACGAGGTAGGAAGAATGGCACATATTCTCACAGGGTTGCCTTTTAGCATCAACCAGTAACTAACGACGTTTTTTCCGACATGCCGAAGCCCCGGCGTTTAATCGTTAGTGATTGCATATAGCCTGTGAGCGCATCTGAAACTCAGATGCGGGTGTAGTCATTCATAACCGAATACACCTCACCCCAAGAAGTAACACCCTGCTTGCTGGCTTTGCAACCACCCCACACGACAGACCACTTAATCCAAGAGGTTTTTCTGTGAAAATACCACTGAGAAGTTACGCAAATCTGCTGGCGAAGTACCTCAGGCCGCAGAAAATCAAAGTTGTGATTCTGGCATTTTTACTGGGCAGCACGATTCTGCTGCAACTGGTGAATCCACAGATTATCCGTTACTTTTTGGACACCGCGCTCCAAACGGGGGGCAGCACGCGCGATTTAACCACTGCCGCCGCCGCGTTTTTGGGGCTGGCGCTGCTGATTCAGATCCTTTCTGTTGCCGCCACGTATGTGGGGGAAGATATTGGCTGGCGGGCAACCAACGCCCTGCGCCGCGATTTAGCGCTGCACGCCCTCCGGCTGGATATGACCTATCACAATGAACATACCCCCGGTGAAATGATTGAACGGCTGGACAGCGACATTGCGGATTTGGCGATTTTTTTCTCCCAGTTTGTGATTCGGGTGTTTGCCAACCTGATTTTGCTGGTCGGGGTGCTGCTCATGCTGCTGCGCGAAGACTGGCGGGTAGGGGCAGTCATGTCGATATACATCGGCATTTCCCTGTATCTGATGAACAAAATCCGCGACATCGCCCAGCCCTATTGGACAGCCGCCCGTGAAGCCAGCGCCGAACAGTTTGGTTTTCTGGAAGAACAGCTTTCCAGCACTGAAGATATTCGTTCAAGCGGCGCAGTTGACCATGTAATGCGCGGGCTGTTCAAAGTGAATACACATCGGCTGGAAACCGAACGCAAAGCCGGCGTGATGAATATTCTGGTCATTCTGCTATGGATTGGCTCTTACAGTCTGGCGCAGGTGATGGCCTTTGTTTCCGGCTACTACCTGTTTCAAGCTAACGTTATCACCATCGGGACAGTTTACCTGATTGTGTATTACACGGATGCCATTTACCGCCCTCTACGCGAAATTACCAACGAGATTCAAAATTTGCAGAAGGCGGGCGCCAGCATCGAGCGCGTGGAGCAGTTATACGCGGTGCAGCCCACGATTCAGGATGGCAGCCGCACCCTTGATTCCCGTTCCCCGCGCGGCCTGAGTGTGACTTTTGATAACGTCACCTTTGGCTACGAGGACGATGAAGCGGTGCTGAAAAATCTCTCCTTTCAGCTTCAACCGGGAACGGTCCTGGGGCTGCTGGGACGCACCGGAAGCGGGAAAACGACGATTACCCGTCTGCTGTTCCGGCTTTTTGAACCGCGCGAAGGCACAATTTATCTGAATGGAACTCCGCTTCAGGAAACCCGTCAGGCCGATTTACGCCACCAGATAGGAATGGTGACTCAGAGTGTGCAGTTGTTCCGCGCTACTATCCGCGACAACCTGACGTTTTTTGACAAGTCCATTTCCGATGACCGCCTGATGGAAGTCATTGAAGAACTGGAATTGATGAACTGGTATCACAAGCTGCCCAAAGGTCTGGATACCGAACTGGAAGCGGGCGGCGGTGGGCTTTCGGCAGGGGAAGCACAGTTATTAGCCTTTGCACGGGTATTTTTGAAAGACCCCGGACTGGTCATCCTGGATGAAGCCTCCTCACGGCTCGATCCGGCTACCGAACAGTTAATTGAACGGGCAATTGACAAACTGCTGAAGAACCGCACCGCGATTATCGTGGCACACCGTCTTGGCACAGTAGAACGCGCCGACGACATCATGATTTTGCAGGACGGTGAAATCCTGGAATATGACGCTTATAACACCCTGGTACTTGACCCCACTTCGCATTTTTACCAACTGCGGCAGACGGGGTTAAAGGAGGTACTGGCATGAGTTTTGCCGATGACATGTTTTTAGAGGACGTTGACCTGAAAAAGCTGCCGAAAAAGACCATGCCTACCTGGAAGGTCATTTTCAGCACCATGCGCTACAGTCCGGTCCTGTATATTCTGAACGGTCTGTCGCTGGTCAGCATAGAATTGGGCTGGCTGGCGGTAGGGTTGCTGTCGCGGGAATTTTTTAACCATATCAGCAGTAATGGCAGCGCGGGTCTGGATTTGTGGTCGATTGTGGTATTGCTGCTGATGTCGATGCTGGTGCGGCAGGTGGGGATTTACGGCATTATCCGGTGTAACGTGCCGTTCATCTATATCACCCACACGCTGCTGCACAAAAATATGCTTGGGAATATCCTGAAACAGCCGGGAGCGCGGGCGCTGACCGAATCGCCTGGCGAAGCCATCAGCCGCTTTCAGGGGGATGTACATGAAATTCCCCTGTTTGCGCTGTGGATGAATGATTTGCTGGGCATCATGTCCTTTTCAACCATTGCCATCATCATGATGGTACAAATCAATCCGGCAGTTACGATTGTGGCGATGATTCCGATGCTGATTGTGGTCGTCATTTCGACTCTGGTTACGCCTCTGGTTGAAAAGTACCGCAAGGCCAGCCGCAAAGCCACCGGCATTATCACAGGCTTCCTGAGTGAAACCTTTGCTTCAGCACAGGCGATTAAAGTGGCTAATGCCGAAGAGTCTGTAGTGGGACGGTATGAGGTGCTAAATGAAAACCGCCGCCGTGCTGCCCTACGGGATCGTCTATTTCTGGAAATTTTGCGCTCCATTTTCTGGAACGCGGGCAATATCGGAACGGGCATTGTGCTGCTTCTGGTAACAGATGTAATGAAAAGGGGCGAATTTACCATTGGGGATTTTGCCCTGTTTGTGTTCTGCCTCGGTTACGTGACCGATGCGACGGGTTTTCTGGGGATTCTGGTAGCCCGCTACCGTCAGGCCGGAGTGTCAATTGCCCGCATGATGCGGGTGATGAAAACCGACCAGACCGAAAAATTGGTTGAATTTGGTAAAGTATACGTGGATGGCACGCTGCCCGAAGTGAAATATACCCCGCGTACAGAGGAACACCGCTTGAATCGGCTGGAAGTAAACGACCTGACCTATCGTTATGCTTCCTCTGGTCGTGGGATTGAAGGGGCGACCTTTTCCTTCAAACGCGGTTCATTCACAGTCATCACCGGACGAGTCGGGTCGGGAAAAACCACGCTGCTGCGAACTTTGCTCGGTTTGCTGCCCACCGAACGCGGCGAAATTTACTGGAATGGCGAACGGGTCGAAAAACCGGATGACTTTTTTGTGCCGCCGCGCTGCGCCTACACCTCACAGGTCCCACGCCTGTTCAGCGATACCCTGCTGAATAACCTGCTGCTGGGGCTGCCGCCGGATCAGGTAGATGTCGAACGTGCTGTGCGAACGGCGGTCATGGGACAGGATTTGGAAAATCTGGAAAAAGGGCTGGATACGCTGGTCGGGCCAAAAGGGGTGATGCTTTCCGGCGGCCAGTTACAGCGTGCCGCCGCCGCCCGTATGTTCCTGCGCGACCCTGAACTGCTGGTCTTTGATGACCTGTCGAGCGCGTTAGACGTAAACACGGAAAAAATCCTGTGGGAACGGGTGTTTGAGCGTAAAAATGTCACCTGTCTGGCCGTGTCACATCGCCAGGCGGTGCTTCAGCGTGCGGACAACATCATCGTGCTGAAGGATGGTCGCATTGAAGCGCAGGGTGATTTAGAAACGCTGCTGGCAACCTGTGAGGAAATGCGGCGTTTGTGGGAAGGTGACTACTCCCAGCCCGAAGATGAAACTCAGCTAGAACCTGCTATGGATTAACTGTGTAACCAATGTTCAATAAGGAGGGGCGGGGACACCCGCCCTCCTTTTACAATTTTATCCAGCAGCAGCCGTTTTCCGCGCTCTGGACGGCGGCCTCAATCAACTGCTGTACCCGCGCCCCTTCCGCAAAATCGGGAAAACTGGATTTTCCCGCCGCCAGATTGCTGAAAAATTCGCGTGCCATCACATTCTGGGTATAAAACACATCATCACGGGTATTCATGACAGTATCCCGCCGCGCCCCCTGCCAGATGGATTCCGGTACGGGCAAATTTTCTACGCCCATCCTGCCATCTTTCACGCCCCGAATCTCTTGCACCGTGTCCCAATCCAGTGTGAGGTAAAGTGTGCCGTCCGACCCATGAAAATCCATCGCCTGAGCTTGCCCAGGTTTATTGCCTTCCCATCCGAGTCGGCCAACGGTCAAAATGCCCATCGCGCCGTTCGCAAATTTAACGGTCATGGTGGTGATGTCATCGGCACTTTCATGGCCTTCGTGGGGCAAAATTGCATCCATGTAACACGTCAGCCCGACGATTTCCCCATAAAACCAGCGTGCCAGATGCAGCCAGTGAGAACCCAGATCATACAGAACCCCGGCCCCCGGTTTGGCTTTGTCATTTTTCCACTTGTAGCCTGGTTTGCGCGCCCCACCGGAGTAATACCGCATATTTAAGGTATAAGGTCTGCCGATATAGCCTTCATCCAGAAGCTGTTTGAGGTAGCGGCTGGTAGGCATATAACGGTGGGTAAAAGCAACCATCGTCTGCACCCCAACTTTTTGGGCTTTTTCCGCCATTTCCTGTGCCTGAGCATAGGTCACAGCAAGCGGTTTTTCACACAGCACATGCAGACCCGCATCCAGCGCTGCCATTGTTACCGGATAATGGGTTTCATTGAGGGAGGCCACAATCAGCGCATCAATTTTTCCACTGGAAATTAGGTGCTGGTAATTGGTATAGAAATCTGGCACATCCCATTTTTCCGCAAATTTTTGGGTGCGCTGCGGGTCACGTCCGGCCACTGCAACGATTTTTGCTTCCGGGTGAGTTTGCAGCGCGGGCAGGTACATTTCGTCCGCCCACCAGCTTGTCCCCACGATGCCAACACGAATCATGATAGGTTTCCTTTGTGCATGGAGAAAATATCATAGGTTTCTCAGAATTTCAAAAGGATTGACGGGTGCGGTACGCTCCATTAAAATAAACTGGCTTTATGCACAGCCGCGTTTATATAAATTATCCCAGTACCAGAGCCTGCGCGTACTGTTAAGTGGAGATGAAGATGAGTAACGAACTTACCCTCAATGTCAGCCCCCGAACTGTCATTGGCAAACAGGTAAAACAACTACGACGAAAAGGGATTATTCCTGGCGTGGTATATGGCCCCAAACATCGGGAGGCCATTGCTGTACAGATGAATTGGTCGGAACTGCGTCCGGTGCTGATTAAGGCGGGTGCTACCCACCTGATTGACCTCAACCTGGAAGGGGAAACAATCAGCGTCCTTGTCCGGGAGGTACAGCGCCATCCGGTACGGAATGAAGTCCTGAACATTGATTTTTATGCTGCTGATGTGAATGTGCCTCTGAAAACGGTTGTCCCCCTTGTCATTCCCAATCTGGAAGCCCATTCTAAACGGCTGGGCGCCCGTATTTTACAATCTGTAACCACGGTCGAAGTGGAATCCCTGCCCAAAGATATTCCGCCGCAAATCACGATTGACCTGAGTGGCTTCAGCAACATTCGGTATATCCGCTTTAAAGATTTACCCCCCATTGAAGGGGTCAAAATTGTGGCGGACGAAGATACCATTGTCGCCCGTGTGTTTACCGGTGCTGAAGAAGAATACGTAGAAGAAGAATATACTGGTGAGATCGGCGAAGTCGAAGTGATTGGGCGCGGCGCCCGCGAAGAAGAAGAAATCGAAGATTAATTCTTCTTTTCCCGATGAAATCTTTAGCGGCGTATCAGCAAGATACGCTGCTTTTGTTTTACAATTGAACTATGACTGACAAAAAAAAGACCCGTTTTATCATCCGTCCCGCAGTGGAACAGGATATTTCGGCCTGTGCCGCGCTTGACCACAGCGTAGACACCCAGGTTGTCTGGCAAATGAAACTGCATACCGACCAGGATACGCGGACGATTGCTTTCCATACGCTGCGCCTGCCGCGTCCTATCCGTGTAGAATATCCTAGAACCCCTGACTCCCTTCAAAAAGAACTGGCCGATGTCAAAGGGGTGCTGGTGGCCGAAGCGGAAGAGGTTTTACTGGGATACATCCAGCTTATTTTGAATCCAGCCGACCAGAGTGCATGGGTTAGAAACTTCGCGGTGGGGAAACTCTGGCGGCAGCGACGCATTGGCAGCGCCCTGCTTGACCAGGCCATTCGTCGGGCGCAGCATTATCAGGCACGTCAAATCACCCTGGAAACCACGACCCGCAGCTATCCTGCTATTCAATTTATGACGGCCAAAGGGCTGGTATTCTGCGGATTTAATGATCGTTATTATGCAAGTCAGGATATTGCCATTTTTTTCGGGCAGATGTTATGAATCGGGATTTCTGGATTTCTTTCCTCGAATTTAGCAATAATTCCCTGACCGTCATGATTGTGATGGGGGCGGGGTCAATTTTAATGTACAACCTGTCGCGTAACCTGTGGGATCGGGTCACGCGGGCAAACAGTATCCTCCTGACGTGCATCACGATTGTTTCCGTAATGGATGGCTTGATTGCCCTTGATCCTCAATCGGACGCGGTAGAAGTCTGGCTTCGCTTACAGTGGATAGGCATTGCTTTTGTGCCAGCCGCTATTTTTCATCTAGCTGATGCGCTGCTGACCACGACGGGTCTGGTTTCACGGGGGCGGCGGCGCAATGTGCGGCGGGCGCTGTATCTTTTAAGTGGGGTCATCATGCTGGTAGCGACCCTTACCGACCTATTTATCCGGGAGTGGACCCCCATACGCATGCCTTCTGTGCGGGTT
>CAZKZS010000006.1:33252-41046 GCA_964557285.1 uncultured Anaerolineae bacterium
GTCGTTTCTTACTGGTTGGTGCGGCGGGCGCGTGCCAGATGCCGCACCGCCAAAACCTATCAGCGCATGGATTTTATCCTGAAGGTGTTTTTGACCCCCGGCATCGGATTGTTCCCCTATTCGCTTCTGTTTGATATGTTTAATCAGGGGCATAATTTTGATGTGCTGGTGTTCCGTTCGGCTTCCAATCTGGCAAACACCGTTGTGATTGTCATGCTTTTTTCGCTGGCCTATCCTCTAGCCTTTTTTGGCACTTCCAAACCAGACCGGGTAGTAAAATCCGATATTTTGCAATTTTCGCTGCGGGGGACATTTACGGCGCTGGTACTGCTGGGCGTGATGCTGTCCACCCTTCGGGTATCGGAAATTCTGGGGCTAAAAAGCGAAGATTTTGTCATTGTCGCCGTCATGGGGATGGTGGTTTTTCTTCAGTGGCTTATCACAGTGACGCTGCCTTTTCTGGAAAAATGGTTTGTATATACGCGCAACAATGCTGAAGGTCACAAACTGCGCCAGATTAGCCAGCGCCTGCTGACCCGCGCTGATATTAAGCAGTTAGAGGAGGCGATTCTGGCGGCTGCCTGCGACCTGCTGCGTGTGGATACGGCTTTTTTGCTGTCCAATACGCCCGAAGGCATGATTCTAGAACATGCAGTAGGAGGCATTACCGCCGAACGTGCAATTCAAAGTATCCAGATGGCCTCTGAGAACAGGAATCAGGGAAATGAGCATTTTTATACTCATCAGGATGCCCTGATGGGTCGGGATTTCTGGGTGTTCCCCCTGTATGCCAACGGCGACGAGGGGCTGCTGTTGGGCTACCTGGGGATTCAGGCGCGTGCTGTCCCGCCGGATTTAAGCAGCGAAGAAAAAGAACTGGAAATGGAACTGTTCCAGATGCTCATTAACCGTGCCGCCCGCCTGCTGGCCGATTCCCACCTGCAAAGCCAGGTGTTTGATGTGCTGGATGCACTGGTGACACAAATGGACAGTCTGCGTTTAGAAGGGCGCGTCGATAAATTTGGGCAAATTTACCAAAAAGCGCCGGCACAGCAGCCCGAAAATCTCAGCGAATGGGGAGAGTGGGTACATGGTGCGCTCAAAGACCTGTGGGGCGGCCCCAAGCTCACCGACAGCGAACTGCTGCAACTGAACATTGTGCAGGAAGAACTGGAAAAAAATGGCAGCAGTCCTACCCGAGTCCTGCAAAACCTCCTGACCCGTGTCATTGAAAGCCTGAAACCGGAAGGTGAACCCAGCCTACAGAATAATGATTGGGTGCTGTACAACATTCTGGAAATGCGCTTTGTCCAGGGCAAAAAAGTGGGGGATGTTGCCCGCCAGCTTGCCATGAGTGATGCCAATTTTTACCGCAAGCAAAAATCCGCTATTGAAGAAGTCGCCCGCCAACTCTGGGAAATGGAAAAATCCTACCTGGAAACCCACGAAAAAAACGGAAATTCTTAGTTTGACAAAAAACATTCCCCCCGCAATAATGTGGTGCGTTCTAAAGAGTGTGTTTTATGGGGGATTGCATGTCGTCTATCTCGCGGCACTACGAGCCGGCGCCAGCCCCTCCGCCTCCCGATGACCAGTATTGGGAAGCGTTACTCGCGCAGGCCGACAAAGAAGCAGAGTTATTTGAAGCAGTTCCTGAAGAAGATTGGGATTATCTGGAAAAAGTTGATCAGCCGGACAATTTTCACCATACGGGTGTCGGCACAGACTGGCAGGCTGCCGAACACGCTTACACGCATGATTTAACCGTTCAATTAACCGTTGTTGGCTACAATCGTGGGGGGCTGCTGGTCGAATGGAACAGCTTGCGTGGGTTTGTTCCGGCCAGTCAGTTAGTCAGCCTGACGATGGATACAGGTGAGTCACTTCTGAACTGTATTGGTTTGAAACTGAATTTGCGGGTTATTGAATTGAGTAAAACCCACAACCGCCTGATTCTTTCGGAACGCGCGGCTCAGGTGCAGTCCGGTACACGCGCCAGAGTGCTGGAACATTTGCGAGCCGGCGCTGTGGCCGAAGGGATTGTCACGAACATCTGTGATTTTGGCGTGTTTGTGGATTTAGGAGGGATTGAAGGGCTGATTCACATCAGCGAACTAAGTTGGGGACGGGTCGAACACCCTTCCGAAGTTCTCAAAAGCGGGCAGCTTATCACCTCTTATGTGATGAGTATCGATAAGGAAGCCGGGCGCATTGCCCTGAGTCTAAAGCGGCTGCTACCCGACCCCTGGGCGACGGTAGAGCAGCGTTATTGTGTGGGGCAGCAGGTGTGCGGCTATATCACCAGTGTGGTCGATTTTGGTGCGTTTGCCTGTCTGGAAGAAGGGCTGGAAGGGCTGATTCATATTTCTGAACTGGCCGAAGGTCACTTTTTGCACCCGCGCAATGTCGTTTCAGAAGGCGAACAGGTCAAAGTCCGCATTTTGAATATCGACAGCCACGCCCGCCGGATTGGGTTAAGTCTGCGGGCAGTCAACGGAACGCCTTAAAGATAAGTTGTTTTAGGGATGGGGGACAGTGATCGTCTGTCCGGCTGAAGGTCGCGGCAGAGTCACTTTTACCCCATCCGGCCACTGGACTTCCACCTTCTGGACTTCAAAATTTTTCCCCAGCCCAAAATGCGCGACTGGCTCCATCTGGCATAGATAGCCGCTTCCGGCATCAATCACCCGCACCTGAGTCCGATTTTCGCTTTTAAGTTTGACTACCGCGCCCCTTGCTGGAGCGCCGCTGATGGTTAAAGGCCGCACACGCAGCCAGCCGTTATTATTGGGAGAGGTATGATACAGCGAAAGCGGCTGCATCACCGATTCGCCGTGTGAGATGAGCAGTTCCAGCCGCCCGTCACCGTCAAAATCGCCATAGGCTGCCCCCGTTCCCATGCCGGCAGGTTCAGCCGCCTCTCCTATATCAATTAGCACCCACTCCCCGCCGCGCCACCCAAACAGGCGGTTCGGCTGGCCGATGTTATTAAAAAAGATTTCCTCATAGCCATCATTATCAAAATCGGCCGCAAGCACGGTGCGAACTTTGGAAGGCATCGACATTTTGTAAGGGGTACAGTTGCTAAACAAACCGTGTTTTTCCTGCACGAACATCCGGTGTGTGCCTTCCCAGTTGCCATATACCAGGTCAAACCGTCCGTTGCCGTTGCTATCCAGCGTTGTGACCCCGCGCACATGTTCATAGGGGTCGCTGAGTCCTGCACCGGATGCGGATTCGTGAAAAGTGCCGTCGCCCTGATTCACAAAGAGAAAATTGGGTCCCAATTCATTGCCTGCAAAAATATCCATTTTTTCGGACACCAGCGGCAGCGAAAGCAGCGAACGCCCCCCCGTGACCAGATTCAGGCCGATTTGTGGGGCAACATCATGTAAAAAACCATCGTCATCCAGTTCATACAGCCGAAGCGGGCCGCCGTAATTTGCCACGATAAATCCATACCGCCCATCGCCTTTCCGGTCCACACAGGCGACAGAACGCCCTGCCACCAGATTCGCAGTATGCTGGTTGACCGGTACCATAAATAAATCCGTCCATTCACTGTCCGCATAATCTAGCAGACGATCCCCGAATCGTTTTGCGCCACCAAACGTATCAGTGTTTAAAATATAAATTTCCTCGTAACCGTCCCCATCCAAATCACAGGCAGCCAGTCCAATCGCCTGACGCTGTTTATCGGCCAGCGCCGTCTCAGCAATATCTACAAATTTTGCGCCGTTCCACTTTAAAACCAGATTCCTGAATCCAAATCCCGCGACAAAAATTTCAAATGCACCATCCCGGTCTGTATCGGTAACTGCCACGCCATAATTCAGTTGAGAGGGGTTATCCAGAATGAGGGAACTCTTATTAGTAAACATCTCTCACCCTATTTTGAATGATGGACTGAGTTTAACACTCCATGGTTCGGCATAAAATACCATTGCTATTTACCTGACAAGTGCTGAAAATATTCACCAGATTCTTAACCGAAAAAGCCGTTCTTTTTAGAACTTTTGTTCTATTCCAGCTTCTAAAAGAAATGGCCTTGTGCTACAATGACGCGGTAATCAGATAGCCCGGATCGTTTATTTTTATGACTAAACAGCCTGTTTCTTCACGCAGTCGGCCAACGACTCCGAGCCAGAAAAAACCAAAATCTACCCGGTCTACCATGCAGACCACAACCCGAAAAAGCCGCAGTCCCAAACCACCGGAAAAACCGGAAACGGTGCTGCCTCATTTTCTTAAAAAGCTGCTGGAAGACCCGGATGCCATTCGTAACTTGCGCCAGCATTTGCCTACCTGGACGGATGAACTGCTGGCGGTTATTTTGATTGTGTCCAGCGCAGTCGCGTTTGCTTCCCTCCTGAATGCGGGAGGAGAAGGGGAACTTGCCAGCCAACTCTCAACAGCGCTGCGGCAGGGATTCGGCGGCGGCGCGTATCTGGTATCGCTGGCGGTGCTGGTCGGCGGTTTTATCATTCTCCTGCCCAAAATCGGGGTCCAGGTGACGTTTAGCTGGGGGCGGCTGGTTGCGCTGGAAATGACGTTTTTGTGTTTTCAGGGGCTGCTGCATATTGCCGAATTTGAAACCGAAACCCGTGCGCTGGCACGCGAAGGCAAAGGCGGCGGTTATATCGGATGGGCAGTGAGCAATTTACTGGTCGGGGTCTTTGGCAGCCGAATCAGTCTGGTGATTGTGTCTATCGGGCTGGCGGTTGGAATACACTGGCTGCTGCGGATTCGCCGTCACCACTACCATCAGATTTTTGAGTGGCTCAGCGACGGGATTCAAAATCTGGCGGCCCGCCTTGACCCACCCCCTGCTGAAAAAACGATTCAGCCTGCGCCGCCATTGACCGAACCTGTAACCGTAGAACAACCGCCTGTTGTGCCTACAACTGCTGTTCCTGCGGTTGTACCCGCGCCAGAACCTGAACCTCTTAACAATCGGCCTTCGCTTGTGCCGCGCCCTGCAAACGGCACATATACAGCGCCGCCGCAAAAACCGGCCGTGCCGATTCGGAAGCCTGCCGCGCCGCCTGTACCACCGCCGCCGGACGACCCGCCTGAAGTGAGCAGCGAAACTGAAGAAGAAATCGAGCGGCCAGCGCTGATTATCAACGGCCAGGTGATGACTTTGTTGCAGCAGCGCGAACGGCCTTCGATTGTGCCACGCAGCGAAGAACCGGAAAAAAAGCCCGTCGTGCTGGGGAAAATGCCCGAACCCAAACGGATTCAGGGTGGGCGGGATGGCGACCCGAAAAAACGTTACTTCCGTGTGGAGGACTTTAAGGAACGGGTGAAAATCAGCAAGCGGGATGAAGCCCTGCCGCCTCTGGAATTGTTGGGCAAATATGACCTTTTCCGGCCAGACGAAGATGAAATTAACCGCAACGCCTCCATTATTGAAAATACCCTGCTGGAATTTGATATTGATGCTGATGTGATTGATGTGAAAGTGGGGCCGGTGGTAACGCAGTATGCGGTTTCCCCCGTCAAAGAAATTTTGGATCCTGAAACAAATGAGTGGGAAATCAAGCGCGTGCGTGTAGACCGGATTACCAGTTTGCAGGGCGACCTGGCGCTGGCACTTTCCGCCAAAACGCTGCGTATTGAAGCGCCCGTCCCCGGACATTCTTATGTGGGGATTGAAGTCCCGAACAAAAAACCCAATACAGTCGGGCTGCGTTCACTGCTGGAATCAGAAATTTTTCACAATAAGTACAAAAATCCCCTGTGTATTCCTCTGGGGCGGGACGTTTCCGGCGATCCGGTGATTATGGATTTGGCCTCTCTGCCGCATTTATTGATTGCGGGTACGACAGGCTCAGGTAAATCGGTTTGTTTGACCTCCATTGTCACATCGCTGGTCATGAACAATACCCCCTCGCAGGTACGGCTGATTATGCTCGACCCCAAACGGGTCGAATTAACCCGTTTTAACGGCCTGCCGCATCTTTTGGGGCCAGTTGAAACCGAAGCGGAACGTATCATCGGGGTGCTGCGCTGGACAGCCCGCGAGATGGACAGGCGGTATAAACTGCTGGAACTGGAAAACGCCCGTAACATCGAATCCTATAACGCGACCTTAGGCCGCCGCCGCAAAGAAGAACACCTGCCGTATATGGTGCTGGTGTTTGATGAAATTGGCGATTTGATGATGTCTCACCCGGATGAAACGGAAACCACTGTCACCCGCCTGGCACAAAAAGCTCGTGCTGCCGGAATTCATCTGGTAATTGCTACACAGCGTCCCAGTGTGGACATTTTGACGGGGCTGATTAAGGCCAATTTTCCGGGGCGGATTTCTTTTGCGGTTGCCAGTGGAACGGATTCTCGTGTTATCCTTGATTACACGGGGGCTGAAACCTTATTAGGGCGCGGCGACATGCTGTATCTAGCGCCGGACGCGGCCGGGCCGCGGCGTATCCAGGGCTGCTACATTTCGGACGAAGAACTGGAAGAAACTGTTTTATACTGGCAAAACTGGCATCAGGAACGCATTTCCGAAGGTGATCTTGAAGTGGAACGGATAGCGCCCTGGGAACGGGGGATTACCCGCCTAGAATCACTTTCTGAACACGACCCGATGCTGGAAGAAGCCATTACGCTGGTCTGTGAGGCGAAGGAAGCATCCACCTCCCTGATTCAGCGCCGTTTAGGAATCGGGTATCCCCGCGCCGCTCGATTAATGGATTTACTGTATGAACTGGGAATTATTGGACCGCCAAAAGCGGGCGGACGTGCCAGAGAAGTGAAAGTCAAAAACTACAAAGATGCACTTCAGTTAATCAAACGCAATCGCTAAGCAAGGGGGACAAAACCATGCGCGATGAAGCGATAGTTCAAGCCATCCGTGCCGAAGAAAATACCACGCCGGAAGTGGCCGCTTATGAAAAAGAAATTGCCGAACAGCACCCTAAATTTGCTGAACGTGTTCCCAAATCCGGCGCGGCACAGTCTGTCGGCGGTGTCAAAAAACTGGTTAAAACGGAACGCGGCGCGGTGCTGCATCTCGAAAATGGGCAGATGCACCTGACCTACTGGATGCCCGATTTACTTGAAGTGCGGGTGACAAGAAATAAAGCTGAACCCTACAGCTACGCGGTTGAAAAACGGGAATGGGCAGCCGTTGAGCCAGTGGTTATTGAGGATAAACGGTCGGTGGTCGTTGGGGCCGGCTTTTTTGCCTGTAATGTGGACCGCGCTACCGGACATTTCAGTGTTTATGCCCCCGATGGAACAGCGCTCATCGCCAATGCCGAAGAAGGGTTTCAGTGGTTGGGCGATGGGGTGCGCTGGACACGCCAGCTTCCCGAAGATGAATGGTGTTACGGGATGGGGCAGCGTGCCGACCATTTGAATCTGCGGGGCAATCGGTATACGATGCGGAATGCCGACCCGTTCCTCTACAAACGTGGCGATGACCCGTGTTATTACAGCATCCCGTTTTATTTTGGATTTCAGAACAAATATGCGCTTGGCATTTTCTGGGATAATCCGGCTCAGGGTATGGTTGATTTAGGCAAAACCAGTCCGGAAAAAATGTCCTTTGAGGCGGTGATGGGTGAAGCGCATTTTTATTTGATGGCGTCGCTGGTGCCGGATACGATTTTAGACCGCTACACGACTCTGACCGGACGCCCATATATGCCGCCGTTGTGGGCGCTTGGTTATCATCAATCGCGGTGGGGCTATGAAAATGCCGACCAGTTTCGGATGCTTGCCAGCGAGTTTCGGCGGCGCAGAATCCCGTGTGATGTGCTGCACTACGATATTGATTACATG